>CAIKUF010000220.1 GCA_903830565.1 uncultured bacterium
AAATCTTTCACTCGACCGCCTCGAATCAACACAACCGAGTGCTCCTGCAGGTTATGACCTTCGCCTCCGATGTAGCCTGACACTTCTGCACCCATCCTTCGTTGCCGACTCGTTGTGTGGCCTGGCCACACGGCCTCGTCGGCGCCTCGTCTGTCACCGCGACTCGCCCCGGCGCGGACCCAACCCAAAGCCAGACAGGCTCCTAGGGCGACGGCCGGTGCGCCGTTCGCAGCCATTCTCGACGAGTTCGATGGCGCCGCAGGTTGCGCGCGCGTCGACCCTATCATCGACGGCATGGCTGCCGACCCGACGATCTCTCCCGCGGAATACATCCGCGCCCACATCCGCACCGTTCCCGACTGGCCCGCCGCGGGCATTCAGTTCCGCGATATCACGCCGCTGCTGTCGAACCCGCGCGTGTTTCGCGTGTTGATCGACCAGTTCGTGCACCGCTACTTCAACGTGCGCCCGAGCGCGATCGCGGGTCTGGATGCGCGCGGCTTCATCATCGGCTCGGTGGTGGCCTACGAGCTCAACATCGGCTTCGTGCCGATCCGCAAGAAGGGCAAGCTGCCCTTCAGCACGCTGGAAGAGACCTACGAGCTCGAGTACGGCTCGGCCACGGTGGAGATGCACACCGACGCCGTGCGCCCGGGCGACCGCGTGGTGCTGATCGACGACCTGATCGCGACTGGCGGCACCATGCTCGCCGGCCTGCGCCTGCTCAGGCGGCTTGGCGCCGAGGTGCTCGAGGGCGCGGCGATCGTCGACCTGCCCGAGCTCAAGGGCTCGGCCCGGCTGCGCGAGGCCGGGCTGGACCTGTTCACGCTGGTCGACTTCGCCGGTCACTAGGGCAATGGGGCGCTCGGAGAGTCGCGCCATCCGCGGGGCCGCCCGCACCAAGGCGCCCCGACCCGACCCGCTGGAGGTCCGTGCAAGCCCGGTGCATGGCGACGGCGTGTTCGCCGTGCTCCGCATCGCCGAGGGCGAACTCATCGGCTCCTACGAGGGCCGCCGCTACACGCCCCGCGAAGCCGCAGGGCACATCCTGCATGGCGAAGTCTTCTACACCTTCGGCCTTTCGGACGGCAGCCTCATCGAAGGCGCCGAGGGCGGCAACCAGACGCGACACCTGAACCATTCCTGCGCGCCGAATTGCGAAGCCGTCGAGACCCGGGCCGACGACGGGCAGATCGAAATCGAGTTTCGCGCGACGCGCACGATCCGCAAGGGCGAGGAGCTCTTCATCGACTACTGGCTCGCTCGCGACGCGGACGACCACGGCGCGTACCTGTGCCGATGCGGCGCCGAGCAGTGCCGCGGAACGATGCTCGCCCCGCCACCGAAGCGGCGAGGCCGGCGCGGCCCCAAGGCGTAGGAGCTATCGGGATCCTGCCCGCGTTCGATCCCTCGCCACTGCCCCGCCGTTGCGCGGCTGCGTGATCCGGCCACGGCGATCGGCTAGTAGGCACGGTTCGTGCAAGTACCATCTGGTATACCAATCAGTGCACGAAACCGGATGAACGCCGCCGCTCCGACGACTTTGGGTGAATGGCTGCAGGCCTATCGCAACGGTGCCTCGCCGTGCGAGTTGCTGCGCGCATGGTGGCTGCGCCTGTCTGCAACGCCGCTCGAACCGCTGTGGCTGGCACGCGCCGGCGAGGCCGATCTCCTGGCCCAGCTCGATGCGCTCGAAGCGCGTGCCGCTGCGCACCCGGACCGCGCGTCGGCAATGCGTGCGATGCCCCTGTTCGGCGTTCCCTTCGCGGTCAAGGACAACATCGACATCGCCGGTGTGCCGACCACCGCGGCCTGCCCGGCTTTCGCCTTCACGCCCGCGGCCGACGCCGGCGTCGTTGCGCGGCTGGTCGAGACTGGGGCCGTCTGGGCCGGCAAGACCAACCTCGACCAGTTCGCCACCGGCCTCGTCGGCACGCGCTCGCCCTTCGGCCGGCCGAGCAGCGCCTTCGCGGCCGATCGCATCAGCGGCGGTTCGAGCTCGGGCTCGGCGGTGGTCGTCGCGCGCGGCGACGTGGCGTTCGCGCTCGGCACCGACACCGCGGGCTCGGGCCGGGTGCCGGCGGGCTTCAACAACATCGTCGGCCTGAAGCCGACGCCGGGGCGCGTCGGCACCTCGGGCGTGCTGCCGGCCTGCCGCAGCGTCGACTGCGTCTCCGTCTTCGCGCTCACGGTCGACGATGCAGCGCGCGTGCTCGCCGTTATCGAAGGTCCCGACGGCGGCGATATCTACAGCGACTTTCGCGTCGGAGCGGCCGCCCTGCCCGAGAAGCTGCGCATCGGCATCCCCGCCGCGCCGGTGTTCAGCGGCGACGGCAGCTACCGGGCCGCGTTCGAGCACGCCGTGGCACAGATCGAAGCCCTGGGCCACGACGCCATCGCGCTCGATTTTTCGCCGCTGCACGCGGTGGCGAAACTGCTCTACAGCGGCCCCTGGGTGGCCGAGCGCCACGCCGTCGTGCAAGAGCTTCTCGAGCGCGACCCGGCGGCGTTCGACCCCGTCGTGCGCCAGATCATCGCCGGCGCACGCGCGCACAGCGCAACCGACACCTTCCGCGCCCAGTACCGTCTGCGCGAGGCGCAGCGCGATTGCGCGAGCTTGTGGCGCAAGGTGGACCTGCTGATGGTGCCCACCGCGCCCGGCCACCCGCGCCACCGCGAGGTCGACGCCGACCCGATCGGCGTCAACTCGCGGCTCGGCACCTACACCAACTTCGTCAACCTGCTCGGCTGGTGCGCGCTGTCGCTGCCGGCTTCCTTCACTGCCGACGGTCTTCCGTTCGGGGTCACTTTCATCGCCCCCGGCGCGGCAGACGCCGCGCTCGCGCGCTGGGGCCGCGAATGGCAGCACGCGCTGGCACTGCCACTGGGCGCGACCGGCATCGCACTCGCGCCAGCCGAGCAGCCGCTGCCCTGGCCGGCCAGCGTCGCGACGCTGCCGATCGCGGTCGTCGGCGCGCACCTTTCCGGCATGCCGCTCAATGGGCAGCTCACCGAGCGCGGCGCAACGCTCGCCGCGGCAACTCACACCGCGCCGCGCTACCGTCTCTACGCGCTCCCCGGCACCACACCGCCCAAGCCTGGCCTGCAAAGAGTCGGCGATGGCGGCGCGGGCATCGCGGTCGAGGTTTGGGACATGCCCCTCGCCGCGGTCGGCTCGTTCCTGGCCCTCATCCCGCCGCCGCTGGGCCTGGGCAGCGTGGAACTTGAAGGCGGCCGCTGGGTGCACGGCTTCCTGTGCGAAGACCACGCGCTGCGCGGCGCGCTCGACGTCACCTCGTTCGGCGGCTGGCGCGCCTACGTCTCGTCATCGGCCGCACGATGACACGCCCACCTTCCCGCAAGAAGAGGCCATGAACTCACACCAGATCGAAAGTTATGTCGACGCGACCGCCGCCGCGATCGGCCTGCCGCTGGACGCACAGCATCGCCCTGGCGTGCTGCACTACTTCGCGCTCGCGGCCGCGATGGCCGAGCTAGCGAACGGCCTGCCGCTCGGTGTTGCCGACGAGCCTGCCGAAGCATTCGTGCCGATCGAGCCGCAGCCGCCTTCGGCGCGCGGCAGGGCGCCGCAATGACCGCATCCGACATCTTGTCTGGCGACGCGGCCGCGATGACCGCGGCCGTGCGCCGCGGCGAGTGCAGCGTCTCCGCGTTGGTCGAAGCAAGCCTCGCGCGCATCGCCGCCACCGACGGGCGCGTCAACGCCTTCACCGACGTCACCGCAAGCCGCGCCATGGCGCGCGCCTCTGCGCTCGACGCGCGGCTGGCGCAGGGCAGCGCCGACACCGTGCCCTCGCTGCCGCTGCTGGGCGTGCCCTTCGCGGTGAAGAACTTGTTCGACGTGAAGGGCCTGCCCACGCTGGCCGGCTCGAAGATCGAGCGCGAAAGCCCACCGGCCGCGCGCGACGCGCTGCTCATCGAGCGCCTGGAAGCGGCGGGCGCGGTGCTCGTGGGCGCACTCAACATGGACGAGTACGCCTACGGCTTCACGACCGAGAACACGCACGAGGGCGCGACGCACAACCCGCACGACCTGACGCGCGTCGCCGGCGGCTCGTCAGGCGGCTCGGGCGCGGCCATCGCGGCGGGCCAGGTGCCGATCGCGCTCGGATCGGACACCAACGGCTCGATCCGCGTGCCGTCGTCGCTGTGCGGCGTGTTCGGCCTCAAGCCCACCTTCGGCCGTCTGCCGCGAACGCGCAGCTACCCGTTCGTCGCCAGCCTCGACCACCTGGGCCCTCTCGCGCGCTCGGTGCGCGACCTGGCGCTGTGCTACGACGCGATGCAGGGCGCGGACATGCACGACCCCGGCTGCGCGCAGCGCGAGGCCGAGCCGACGCTTGCGACCTTGTCCATCGGCGCAACCGGGCTGCGCATCGCCACCCTGGGCGGCTACTTTCATGACAACGCCGGGCCGGACGCGCGCGCCGCCGTCGAGCGCGTCGCGCAGGCGCTGGGCGCAACGCGCATGGTCGAGTTGCCGGAGACCGCGCGTGCGCGTGCCGCGGCGTTCCTGATCACGCAGGCCGAAGGCTCGAACCTGCACCTGAGTGACCTCAGGACGCGAGCGCAGGACTTCGAGCCACTGTCGCGCGACCGCTTCCTCGCCGGTGCGCTGCTGCCCGCGGCGTGGCTGGTGCAGGCGCAGCGCGTGCGGCGCTGGTTCGCGCTGCGCGCGGCCGAGCTGTTCGCCGACGTCGACGTGCTGCTGGCACCGGCCACGCCCTGCGTCGCGCCCGAGATCGGCACCGAGTGGCTGGACATCGCCGGCCAGCGCCTGCCCGCGCGGCCCAGCCTCGGGTTGCTGACGCAGCCGATCTCGTGCATCGGCCTGCCGGTCTGCGCGGTGCCCGTGTGGGGCGTGCATGCAAGGCTGCCGATCGGCGTGCAAGTGATCGCCGCGCCGTGGCGCGAGGACCTGGTGCTGCGCGTCGCGCAGGCGATGGAAAGCGTCGGCGTCGTGCAGGCTCCGGTGGCCGCACTCGACGAGATTGACCACCCCAAGACACCTGCGGTGTCGTCCCCCGAGGGGAACTCAGCCCTCTTGGGAGCGGCCCGGCGAGGGCTGAGGAACCCGCCATGATCGACAGCCCCGACATCAACCTGCCCGACGTGCTCGCCGAAGTAACGCAGGTCTTCGCGCGCTACGAGGACGCGTTGGTGAACAACCGCATCGACGTCCTCGACGAACTGTTCTGGCCCAGCCCGCACACGGTGCGCTATGGCGCCAGCGAGAACCTGGTCGGCATCGACGCCATTCGCGCCTTTCGCGCGGCGCGGCCTTCAGCGGGCCTCGCGCGCACGCTGGCCAACACCGTCATCACCACCTACGGCCGCGACTTCGCGACGACGATGACCGAGTTCATTCGCGAAGGCCAAGGCGGCAGCGGGCGCCAGAGCCAGACCTGGGTGCGCTTCGCGGACGGCTGGCGCGTTGTTGCCGCGCACGTGAGCCGACCTGCAGTGTGAACCGGGCGCGACTTGCCGCATGATGCTGGCATGACATCCCGAATCAAGCACTCGGCGGCCGCCGCGCCAACGCCGCCCGCAACGCGAGGCAAGCTGGCCGAACAGGTGTATGCGCAGCTCAAGGCCGAGATCCACGACTTCAAGCTCGTCCCCGGGGATCGCTTCTCGGAGATCGAGCTCGGCACGCGGCTTGGTGTCAGCCGCACGCCGGTGCGCGAGGCACTGTTCAGGCTGCGCAACGAGGGCTTCCTGGACGTCGAGTCGAAGACCGGCTGGTTCGTGCGCCCGATCGACTTCGCGCGCCTGGAGCAGCTCTACGACCTGCGCGTGATCCTCGAACTCGCCAGCGTCGCCAAGCTATGCGCGCGCAGCGAAGACGCACCGCAACTCGACGCACTGCGAGCGGCGTGGTTGATGCCCGCGGCCGAGCGGCTGACCGACGCGCACGCGGTGGGCGCCCTCGACGAGGCGTTCCACGCCAGTCTCGTGAGCGCGACGGGCAATGCCGAAGTGGCGCGCGTGCACCAGGACGTGACCGAGCGCATCCGCATCGTCCGCCGGCTCGACTTCACGCGCGCCGACCGCATCGAGGCCACGTATCTCGAGCACGGCAAGATCCTGCGCGCCGTCCTGCAGCGCAAGGCCGACCAGGCCCAGATGCTGCTGCGCGCGCACATCGAGCAGAGCAAGGCCGAAGTGCGCAAGATCACGCTGCACACCTTGCACGAGGCGCGGATGCAGATGGCGCGCTGAGAGGGTGTTGACGAAATGAATGGCGCGGGTTCCATTCACTTCGTCAACACCCGCTCAAGGTAGTCGTGCTTCGCCGGTCACATTGAACCCCACAGGGGCAAGCTGGGCGCAACTCGGCCCTGGGGGCGCTCGCAAACTCCCGTCCGCCGGCAGCCGGTTGCAGAGCAAGAAGGCGCGCCCGAGGAATGCCGCGCGTGCCATGTGCAGAGACGACGCGGTTGCTGCCGGTGCTCGCGCTTGACTTGAGGTCAAGCCAAAGATGCAAATCGAACCCATGCAAGCCCGTGGCGCTTGTGCTTTGCCGTTCGAACTGCGCCGTTGCGGACCGGCACGACTGTTTCATGGTTCACGACCGGCATCGCGCAAACCGTGAATATGTCACGAAGGACGATGGTTCACCGGGTCTTCACCATCACGCCTGGTAGTAGGCATGGGCGGTGGTGTACGCCGTCCAGCTACGGCCAGATATCGAATTCCAAGGTGAGACCTGCGGTTCATCTTGACGCGCCAGGGCCAGCTGCGATCGGGACCGACGAAGGGGCGGTATTGCATGGCGATCGTGGCAGTTTGGGCGGTGAAAGTGCCCTGCTTTGAGCATCCGGCACGGTGTCTGGCTCGAGGCAGCGGTCACCGAGCGGCCCCGATGCGTGCATCTTCCTCGAGCGACGGCCGCACGGTCCGAATCGCGCGTCCGAGTCGGCTCGCGCGTCACGTTCTGACGGGAGCTTTGATGCTGCTGCTGACCGCCCCACCGGCGTTCGCGCAAACCTCGCCAGTGCTTCCTTCCCAGATCATCGACGAGGGCTTGCGCAGACAAGAGGAGCGCGATACCCAGCAGCAGCGTTCACAGCAACTCCAGGCCGACGTGCTGAGTAAGCCGCAGCTCGGGCCGTTGCCCGCCGTTCTTCCGGATGAGACGCCATGCTTCTCGATCGACGAGATCACCCTCGAAGGCCCGAGTTGGCAACGTTTTCACTGGCTTCTGCGGGAGACCGAACCCTACCTGACGCGGTGCGTCGGTGTGCAAGGCCTGAAACGCATCGTCTCGACGCTGGACGCGGTGCTGATCGAGCAGGGCTACGCGACAACCCGCATCGCTTTGCCGCCGCAGAACCTGAGCGAAGGGAGGCTGAGACTGGCGCTGCATGTGGGCCGGATATCGGAAATTCGCATGGTTCGCTCCGAAGACGGCAAGGCGGTTCCAGACGATCGGTGGGGTACCTGGATGAACGCCTTCCCAGTCAGCGAGGGCGACGTGCTCAATGTCCGGGAACTGGAGCAGGGCTTGGAGCAAATGAAGCGCCTGCCCAGTCAAAGCGTGACGACTCAACTCGAACCCGGCGAACAGCCCGACACCAGCGTGCTGGTGATCCGACGCGAGACCGGCGAGTTCAAGGACCGCCTCCACGGTGGCGTGACCGTGGACAACTCGGGTAGCGCCAGCTTGGGACGCACCCAGCTCTTCGCCAATCTTGCGCTCGACAACGCACTCGGCCTGAACGACCTCTTGAATGTCGGCTTCAACACCAACGCCGAGAGCCCCGACAGCGACCATCGCAGCCAGACGATGTTGGTGAACTACATCATTCCCTGGGGTTACAGCGCCCTCTCGCTCAACTGGAGCCGCAACGAATTCGCGCAGATCGTGCAAGGAACGACGGCGCAGTTCCTCTCCAGCGGCAACAGCGAAAGCTTGGGTTTTCGCTGGCAGCATGTAGCGCTGCGCACAGCGTCGTCCAAGTCCGGCTTCTGGCTTGGCCTGTGGAAGCGCCGGGCCAACAGCTATCTGGACGATGTGGAACTTGTCGTCCAGCAGCGGCACACGACCAACGTCGAGTTGGGCGTCGCACATCGGCAACTGATCGGCGAGGTCACCCTCGACGCAGACATCGCGTATCGACGCGGCACGCCCTGGCTCAACGCCCAGGAAGACCTGCCGACAAGCGAGGGCAACGGTTTGACACTGCGCCCGCACATGGCGACCTTCAACGCCATGCTCAACTGGGCCGGCAACGCGGGCGGCAGAAACTTCCTTTGGTCGTCCATGCTGCACGGGCAACTCACCCACGACATGACGCTGTCCATCGACCAGATCGCGATCGGCGGGCGCGGCAGCGTGCGCGGCTTCGACGGCGACCGAGTGCTCCTCGCCGAAAGCGGTTGGATCTGGCGCAACGAGCTGGCGCTACCGTTCAGGCTTATCGACGGCATCGAGACCTCGGGCTACGCCGCATTCGACGCCGGTCGCGTCTGGGGTCCGAGCGCTGCGAACCTGGTCGGCAACGCGCTGGTCGGCGCCGCGCTCGGCGTTCGCGCCTGGCGCAACCACCTCCAGTTCGACGCCGCGCTCGGCGTGCCTGTTTACAAGCCGGACGGGTTCGTCACTGCGGCGGTGACGGCGTACGTCAGCGCGACTTACAGCTTCTAGAGCCGCAATGCGGACACGACGATTTCCTGAGGAAACTCCACCATGAACCCGACTCACTCGCCACGCAGCGCCGATCGGCCCTGGTTGCGCCGAATCGCGAAGGTGCTCATTCTTGCGCAGGCACTGTACCCGCTTGCAGGCATCGTGCCGGCGCGTGCCCAGACTCAACCGCCTGCGCCGCTGGTACCCCACCGCGGCGCCCCGGCCGGGCAACAACCGATCATCGACGCCGCGCAAAACGGCGTGCCGCTGGTTCACATCGCCCCGCCGTCGGCGGCGGGCGTTAGCCGCAACCAGTATGACCAGTTCAACGTTGGCACGAACGGCCTGATCCTCAACAACAGCACGGGCAATGTGCAGACCCAACTCGGCGGCTGGGTGGGCGGCAACCTGCAACTCGGGCCGACGCCCGCACGCATCATCCTGAGCGAGGTCGTCTCCACCAACCCGAGCCAACTCAGGGGCGTGATCGAGGTGGCCGGCCAGCGCGCCGACATCGTGGTCGCCAATCCGAACGGCATCGCCTGCAGCGGTTGCGGCTTTGTCAACACGGCGGGTCGCGCAACGCTCACTACCGGCGTTCCCGAGATGGGAAGCCGAGGCGAACTGACCGGCTTCGCCGTCGGGCAGGGCCAAATCAATGTGGGCGCGGGCGGCCTGACCGCGACCAATCTCGAACAACTCGATCTGATCGCCCGCGGTCTCGTCATCGAAGGCGAAGTCTGGGCCGCGAACCTCAATGCCGTGATCGGTGCCAATCGGGTGCTGTACGGCACCTTGGCCGCGACGCCGCAGACGGCCACCGGCGCGACGCCCGGCTTTGCGATCGACATCAAAGACCTCGGCGGCATGTACGCCAACCAGATCTACATGGTGGCCAGCGAGCGCGGGTTGGGGTCAACAGTACGGGCCGCATGGTCGCGCTGCAGGGCAACCTCACGCTGTCGGCCAACGGCGACCTCACGCTCAAGGACAGCTTTGCGCAGCAGAACTTGCGGATCGGCGGCAGCGCCAACGCCACGCTCACCGGCCAGACCTTGAGCGGCGGCAATACCTCCATCGACACCGCAGGTGCGCTGACGAACCAGGGCGTGCTCGACAGCACGGGCGTGCTGTTGGTTGCCGCGGCCGAGTTCGGCAATAGTGGCACGATGGCCCAGCGCGGCGCCGGCACGGGCCTGCAGGGAATGAATCTGATCATTGCCGGTCAGGCTCGCAACACCGGCACGCTCTACAGCGCCGGCGAGCTGAACATCCGCGCCGCACAGGTTCAAGACACGCGCGGCAGGCAACTCGCGGCTGGCGATCTGAACCTCACCGCACAGAGCATCGCACTTGCCGGCACCCAGGTCAGCACCGACCAACGCCTCCAACTGAACGCCAGCGCGGGCGATGTTGCGCTCGTTGGCGCGCAGGTGGCCGCCGGTGGCGACATCACCGCCAACGCGCGCGCCGGATTTGCCAACACCGATGGCTTCATCCAGTCGGGCCGGAGCATCACCGTGCAGGCGGGCTCCGTGGCCAACTCGGGCGGCACGATGCTGGCTACTGGCACGCTGGGCATCGCCGCGGCGGGTGCAATCGACAACACCGGCGGCAGGTTGCTCGGCGGCAAGGCCGTGGAACTCAACTCCGCCAGCCTCAATAACGCGGGCGGCGCCTTCGGCCAGGCACTGGTGGCGAGCGATCAGGCTACGCACATCACAACGGGCGGCGTGAACCCGGCCGGGCTGGGCATCGGCAATACCGGCGGCGTGCTCTCCGGCAAGACCGAGCTTGTCGTTCAGACCAATGGCCAAGCCCTAGACAACGCCGGCGGAACGATGGTGTCCGACAACGCGCTGCGCATCGCCGCAGGCGACCTGACCAACGCCGGCGGCCAGATCGTCAGCCGCGCACTGCAGGATGCGGGCGCCATGCTCCACATCGATGTCGGCAGCATCGACAACCGCCGGGGCCTGATCGACGCCGGGGCCGTGCTGCAGCTCACGGCCAGCGGCGCCATCGTAAACACCAGGGGAACGCTGCAGGCCGGCACCAACGCCAACGCCGCCGCGAACCAAGGCGCCCTGAGTCTGCAGTCGGCCAGCCTGGACAACGCGGCCGGGCAACTCCTGAGCCGCGACGCGCTCGCGCTGACCACAGGCCGACTGAGCAACGATACCCAGGCTGGCAGCCGCGGCGTCATTGCCTCCACGGCGTCGACGACTACCCTGCAGACCCATGCGCTGAGCAACCAAGGAGGGCTGATCACCAGTGCCGCCGGCACGCTGCTCGATAGCCAGAGCGTGAGCAATGTTGGCGGCGAAATCTCCAGCGCCGCGGCGCTGGCGCTGCGCAGCCATGGTCAGCCGCTGAACAACAGCGGCGGCCGAATCACCGCACAAGGCACACTCGAAATTCAGGCCGGCAACATCGTCAACGACGCCACGCCGGCACAGGCGGCGTTGATTGCCGCCAACGCCACGCTCGGCATCAAGGCGACGAGCCTGAGCAACCGCGGCTCCGACATCGTCGGCCAAAGCGACGTGGGCGTCAACCTCGGCGCGGGGTCGCTCGACAACGGCGGCGGCACTCTTGCGAGCGGCACGCAACTCAGCCTGATCGCCGGCGCCGTCGGCAACCAGGCCGGAAAGCTAACGGCCACTCGAAGCATCACGGCGGATGTCGCCAGCCTCGACAACACCGGCGGTTCGGTCTCGGCGGCGAGCTTAGTCGCCATCAACGCCGCAGGTCCCGTCAACAACACCCGGGGCCAACTGAGCAGCGACACCGCACTCAGCGTCGCCGCGACCAGCCTGGATAACACTCTGGGCCTGCTCAGCGCCGCGGCCACCGACATTCGTCTCGGCACGGGCGCACTCACTAACCGCCAGGGTCAGTTGATCGGCTCACAGAGCCTGACGCTGCAAAGCGGCGGCATCGCCAACGTGGGCGGCACGATCGCGACCGGCGCGGCGTTGAACGTGAACACACAAGGTCAGGACCTCTCGAACGCGAGCGGGACCTTGCAATCCGGCGGCACGCTCAGCGTGACCGCAGCGAGGCTGGACAACACCGGCGGCAAGCTGGTGAGCAAGGCGCAGACCGTCGTCGCGAGCCAGAGCCTGGACAACCGCGGCGGCGAGATCAGCGCGGCCAAGGTGGCGGGGCTTGCGGGCTCGACGGGCGAGGTGAGCATAGACACCCACGGACAAAGCCTGGTCAACAGCGGCGGGCGCATCGTTGCCGAAGGCGCACTGACCGTAGGTGCGGGGGACATCCGAAACGACAACGCGGGCCTGATGGCTGCGGCGAGCGATGCGAGCATCGCGGCGACGAGCCTGGACACCTCGGGCGGGACGGTGCAAGCCGGGCGCGACCTGAGCGTCGCCACAACAGCGGCCCTCACCAACACCGTCGGCACGCTCCTCGCCGGGCGCGATCTGGCGCTGCAAGCAGGCAGCGTGACGAGCAGCGGCGCGGTGAGCGCGGGCGGTGTGGCCGGCCTCACGGTGGCGGGCGAATTGCGCAACAGCGGTGCGATCAACGCGCAAGGCGCGCTGAACGTTCAAACGGCCAGCCTGACCAATGACGGCGGCACGCTGGCGAGCAATGCTGGATTGACGCTGGCCAGCGGTGCGGCAAGCAACGTCGGCGGGCAGATCGGCGCGCTGGGCGCGGCGAGCGTGAACGCGAGCAGCCTGGACAACACGGGCGGGCGCATCGTGGCCAACCAGGCGCTGACGCTGAACACCCAAGGCGGGCAACTCACCAACGACACGGGCGGCACGATCGCCTCGGCTCAGGGCTTGACCATCCAAGCCGGAGTGCTGAGCAACCAGGGTGGCCTGATCAACGGAGCGACAGCCAGCAGCATCTCCAGCCAGGCGCTGAACAACGACGACGGCGAGATCGCCAGCGCCGCGGCGCAAAGCATAGCCACCCACGGCCAGAGCCTGAGCAATGTCGGCGGGCGCATCACCGCGCAAGGGGCGCTGGACGTCAAGGCCGGAGCCATCGCGAGCGATGCCAGCGCCACCCAAGGCGCGCTGATCGCGAGCAACGCGGGCCTCTCGATCCTGGCCGCGAGCCTGAGCAACAAGGGGTCGCGCATCAGCAGCGTGGGCGACAGCGCCATCGCGCTGGGCGCGGGCGCGCTGGACAACGCCGGGGGCAGCATTGCGGCCGGCGGCAACGTGACCCTCACGGCCGGGGCGGCGAGCAACAAGGACGGCGGCAAGGGTGGCGGCAAGATCATCGCCGATCGGAGCCTGAGGGCCACGCTGGCGAGCCTGGACAACACGAAGGGGGTGGTCTCCGCGGCCGATGCGGTGAGCCTCACGAGCGCGGGCGGCATCGACAACACGCAAGGCCGGATCGCCAGCAACGGCGCGCTGGGCGTGAGCGGCGCGAGCCTGAACAACACGCAAGGCCTGCTCAGCGCGAACGCGAGCGAGATCCAACTCACGGGCGCACTGATCAACACGCAAGGCGGCACGATCGTTGCCGCACAGGCCCTGAACGTGCAAAGCGGGGCGCTCACGAACACCGACGGCGCGATGATCGCCGCCGGCGCGGC
>CAIKUF010000221.1 GCA_903830565.1 uncultured bacterium
CGGGCACGGCAGCAAAGGCGGCGGCGCACCGGCGCTGTACCCGGTCGACGTGATCGTCGAAGCCGCCGATCGCCAGGGCCTGCTGCGCGACATCTCGGAGGTCTTCGCGAAAGAGAAAATGAACGTCATCGGCGTCAACACGCAATCGGTCAAAGACGCGCAGGGCGGCACGGCGTGGATGACGTTCACGATCGAGGTCGACGATGCGGCCCGGCTGGCCCAGGTTCTGGCGCGTGTCGGCAAGATCGGCGGCGTGCGCAGCGTGCGCCGCAAGTAGGGCGCTTTGATATACTCCGCCACTTGCCCCAGGCGCGTAGCTCAGCTGGTTAGAGCACCACCTTGACATGGTGGGGGTCGTTGGTTCGAGTCCAATCGCGCCTACCAGATTTGGTAGAAACCTCAAGCACTCAGCGGCGCCTTCGGGCGCCGCGCTGCTTTGAGCCGGGCAATACTGGGATAAGCAGGCCTCGGATGCCGCGCCTCGCCGCGGAGTCCACGCTCTTGGACGAGGGGGAGCGGCACGGTACAGTGCAGCAGTTCCCCAACCGTACTGCGCAAGTCGAGAAGGCGAGTAGCCATCATGGGCCGACGAGGGTCGAACACGCTTACGTGCGCTGGGCAGGCATGAGACTTGAAGACCTCCAGCCCAACGCCGCGGTACGCGGCGTCCTGCCCGACGCTCTGGTCACGGTGGTCAGCGTGCAGTGGTTCGGGTCCGAAGCGCTGGAGCTGACCTACAAGGCGCCCACCGGACGGGTCGCCAACGAGTTGCTTTACCGTCACGACGAGGCCCGCCTCGAAGTCGTCGAACACGGGCGCCCGTGGAGCTTCGATGGCGATGGCGCTCTCTTCCGCCTGGTTTCCGAGGCCCAGCGCATCCGGCTGGCGCACCTGTTCGACCCCGTCCTGGCGGTCCACACGTCCCTCGTCGATCCGCTGCCGCACCAGATCACCGCCGTCTACGAATCCATGCTGCCGCGGCAGCCGCTGCGCTTCCTCTTGGCCGACGACCCCGGCGCCGGCAAGACGATCATGGCCGGCCTGCTCATCAAGGAACTGCTCGCCCGCGGCGACTTGCAGCGCTGCCTGATCGTATGCCCCGGCAGTCTGGCCGAGCAGTGGCAAGACGAGCTCGACCGGCGTTTCCACCTCCCGTTCGAGATCCTCACCAACGACAAGCTCGAAGCCGCGCGCACCGGCAACTGGTTCATCGAAACCAACCTCGTCATCGCCCGCCTGGACAAGTTGTCGCGCAACGAAGACGTGCAGCAAAAGCTCCAGTCTCCCGATTGCCGCTGGGACTTGGTGGTGTGCGATGAGGCGCACAAGATGTCGGCCACCGTCTTCGGCGGCGAGATCAAGTACACCAAGCGCTACCGCCTCGGCCAGTTGCTGTCCACGCTGACCCGGCACTTCCTGCTGATGACGGCCACGCCGCACAACGGCAAGGAAGAAGACTTCCAGCTCTTCATGGCGCTGCTGGACGGCGACCGCTTCGAGGGCCGGTTTCGCGACGGCGCGCAGGCGGCCGATGTCTCAGACCTGATGCGCCGGATGGTGAAGGAAGGCCTGCTCAAGTTCGATGGCAGGCCCTTGTTCCCTCAGCGCATCGCCTACACCGTGCCATACAAGCTGTCGGACGGCGAAGCGCAGCTCTACAAGGCCGTCACCGACTACGTGCGCGAAGAGTTCAACCGCGCCGACGCGCTGGAGAACGACAAGCGGGCCGGCACGGTCGGCTTCGCGCTGACCATCCTTCAGCGGCGGCTCGCGTCGTCGCCCGAGGCGATCTATCAATCCCTGCGCCGCAGGCGGGAGCGGCTCGAAAGCCGGCTGCGCGAGCTTGAAGTGCTGCAGCGTGGCGGGCAGGCCGCGCCTATCGTGTCGTTGAGCGCACCGGCGCTCGATGCCGACGACGTCGAGGACCTCGAAGAGGCGCCGGACAGCGAAGTCGAAGCCGCCGAGGAAGAGATCCTCGACCAGGCCACCGCGGCGCGCAGCATCGTGGAGTTGCGGGCCGAGATCGAGACCCTGAAGGGCCTCGAAGCACTCGCCCTCGCCGTGCGTCGCAGCGGTGCCGACACCAAGTGGCGCGAGCTTGCCGGCCTGCTCGGCGAGATCTTCACCGTCGGGGCTGTCGCGCCGCGCGCCGCCGAGCCGGACGCGCCGTATGGCGCGGGCGCCATCCCGCGCCATGTGCCGTCGCCGCAGCAGAAGCTGGTCATCTTCACCGAGCACCGCGACACCCTCAACGATCTGGCGAGCCGCATCGCGACGCTGCTCGGCCGCAAGGAGGCGGTGGTCATCATCCACGGCGGCGTCGGCCGCGAAGAGCGCCTGAACGTGCAGGAAGCCTTCAAGCACCGGCCCGAAGTCCAGGTGCTGCTGGCTACCGACGCTGCCGGCGAGGGCATCAACCTGCAGCGCGCGCACCTGATGGTGAACTACGACCTGCCGTGGAACCCCAACCGCATCGAGCAGCGCTTCGGCCGCATCCACCGCATCGGCCAGACCGAGGTCTGCCACCTTTGGAACCTGGTGGCCGAAGAGACGCGCGAGGGCGATGTCTATCGCAAGCTGCTGGAGAAACTCGAACAGGCTCGTCTAGCCTTGGGCGGTCAGGTGTTCGACGTACTCGGCAAGCTCCAGTTCGAGGGCAAGTCGCTGCGCGATCTGATGATCCAGGCCATCCGCTATGGCGAACGCCCCGAGGTCAAGGCCTACCTGACCACGGTTCTCGACCACGCGCTCGACCGCAGCCACCTGCAAGACCTGCTCGAAGAACGCGCCTTGGCCCACGACGTGATGGACGTCAGCCGCGTGCAGCGCATCCGCGAAGACATGGAGCGCGCCGACGCCCGCCGCCTGCAGCCGCACTACATCGAATCGTTCTTCCACGAGGCCTTCCGCCGCCTGGGCGGCACATCCAAGCAACGCGAGCCACGGCGTTACGAGGTCACGCATGTGCCGGCCCCGGTGCGCCACCGCGACCGCCTGATCGGCACCGGCGAGCCGGTGCAGCCGCGCTACGAACGCATCGCCTTCGAGAAGGCGCTGGTCACGCCGCAGGGGCAGCCGCTGGCGGCATTTGTCTGCCCCGGCCACCCGCTGCTGGATTCGGTGATCGACCTCACGCTGGAGCGCCACCGCGACTTGCTCAAGCGCGGCACCGTGCTGGTGGACGAGCGCGATTCCTCCGCGCAGCCGCGCATGCTCTTCTTCCTGGAGCACGCCATCCAGGATGCGAGCCGCACCCGATCCGGCGAGCGCTGCATCGTCTCCCGGCGCATGCTGTACGTCGAACTGGCCGCCGACGGCGGCATGCGCCACATCCAGTACGCGCCCTATCTCGATTACCGGCCGCTGCTCGATGGTGAGCCCGGTGTCGACGCCATTCTCGCCCGGCCCGAGTGCGCCTGGATCAGCCGCGAAGTCGAACACCAGGCCCTGGGCCACGCGGTGGCAAACGTCGTGCCCCAGCACCTGGCCGAAGTTCGCGGCGGCAAGCTCGCGCTCATTGCCAAGACCGAAGCCGCGGTGCAAGACCGGCTCACCAAGGAGATCGCGCATTGGGACCATCGGGCTGAGCAGCTCAAGTTGCAGGAGCACGCCGGCCGGCCCAACGCCCGCTTGAACTCGGGCGAAGCGCGCAAGCGCGCCGATCTGCTTCAGGGCCGGCTGGAAAAGCGCCTGCAAGACCTGAAGCTCGAAGCGCAGATCTCAGCCCTGCCGCCCGTGGTGCTGGGCGGCTTGTTGGTGGTGCCGATGGGCCTGCTGGCAGCAATGACCGGAAGGATCGCGGCGACACCGACCGCCCCCGCAGACACGCAGGCCAGTGCCGCAAGGGCGCGTGCTGTCGTCATGGAGATCGAGCGCAGCCTCGGTTTCGAGCCCACCGACCGCGAGTTCGAGAAGCTCGGCTACGACATCGAAAGCCGCGTGCCGGGCACGGGCCAGTTGAGGTTCATCGAGGTCAAGGGGCGTGTCGCCGGGGCGCCGACGATCACGGTCACGAAGAACGAGATTCTCTATTCACTCAACAAGCCGGACGACTTCATCCTCGCCATCGTCGAGTTCCAGTCGGCCGACGCGCACCGCGCGCACTACCTGCGCCAGCCCTTCGTGCGCGAACCGGACTTCGGCGTGACGAGCGTGAACTACGACTTCGCCGAACTGCTGGCGCGGGGCGAGCCGCCGCGCTGAGAACGGGTCGCATGCGGATTGATCGCGACGAATTGCAGTACAGTAAGAAAGTAAGGACTGCATTACTGGGGGAAGAGAATGCTTGCTGTCGGCAAGATCACGGCCAAAGGCCAAACCACCATTCCACAGGATGTTCGCGCGGCACTGAACGTGGTCCCGGGTGACCTGCTCGCCTGGGAGGTCGGCGCCGACGGCACCGCGACCGTGCGCCGTGCGCAGCCGATCGACATCGAGTACCTGCGCGCCATCGAAGGCACGCTCGGCGAATGGGCAGGCCCCGCCGACGAGGAGGCTTACCGTGGGCTTTGATCTGTATACGGTCGTGCGCGTACCGTTCCCGTTCACCGACC
>CAIKUF010000222.1 GCA_903830565.1 uncultured bacterium
GGCCTGGCAGGGGCCTGATCAAGTAAAAGCAGTCACACCGGCGGGTCGATAGACTGTCTCTTTTGACCAGATCAACTCGACCACCGAACAGCCTCACTTCACGCTCGCTTCAGGCTCATACCTGGATTGGAAAATACTCCGCGGGCAACTACTTTGAAGCGGCGGAGGCGGCCTTCTCCGGCGCCGCCTCAGTCGCCGGCGCGGCCTTGATCTCGACCTTGAAGCGCGTCTTCAGCGCGTTGTAGTAGGACAGGGTCTCCGCCTCCGCCCAGGCCTGCCCGTACTCACCCGCCAACCGCCGCGGATCGCCGGTGGCCGGGTCGCGGCCGAGCACCTTGTCGATCTTGGCGACCGCATAGCCCTGGGGCCCGAGGTCGGCACCGACGAAGGCTGGCAGCTTGGTGGCATCGGCACGCAGCACGGCGTCGATCAGTTGCGGCGGCAGATCGTGACGCTGCACCCGCGACACGATCTGGGTCGGCTCGCTGAGCGCGCTCTGTGGCGCTTGCTTGAGGCTTGCCAGGCGGGCTTCGCCGTCCTTGCGTGCCTGGGCCGCGGCCATCGCCGCGACCACGGCCGCCTGCACCTTACCCTTGACTTCTGCATACGGCAACACATGCGCGGGCGAGTAGCTGACGATGCGTCCGGAGACGAGCTGATTGGCACCCGTCTCCACCGCCTCGGTGTTGCGCTTGTTCTTGAGTGCATCGCTGCTGAACAGCGCGTCGAGGAACTTGGCCGAGGCCAGCGGCCCGGTGGCACCAGGCACTGGCGTGCGCTGCACACCAGGTATCGTGCGCACTTCGAGCTTGAGCTTGTCGACCACGGGCCTGAGGCCGTCGGGCTGCTCGTACACCGTGTTCGTGAATTCCACCGCCGCATCGGTGAAGCGCTTCTGCGCGAGCTGGGTCTTGACCTCTTGTTCCAGCTCGGCACGCACGGCGTCGAAGCTCTTCTTGTCGCCTCCGCGCACCCCGGTGACCTGGATGATGTGATAGCCGAAGTCCGTCTCCACGAGCGGGCTGATCTCGCCTGGCTTGAGGCCGAACGCGACGTCCTCGAAGGGCTTGACCATCGCGCCGCGCCCGAAGTAGTCGAGGTCGCCGCCGATTTGCGCTGAACCGGTGTCGTCGGAGTTCTTCTTCGCGAGGTCCGCGAAAGACGCCGGGTTGGCCTTCACCTGTGCCAGCAGCGCCTCGGCCTTGGCCTTGGCATTGGCACGATCCGCGGCCGACGCAGCCTTATCCGCCTTGACGAGGATGTGGCTGGTCCGGCGCTCCTCGGGCACGGTGTAGCGAGCCAGGTTCTGCTCATAGTGCTTGCGCAGGTCGTCCTCGGGCACCGAGACGCCCTTCTTCAAGCCCTCGAGGTCAAGCACGACATACTCGACCGTCGCCTGCTCGGGCGCCATGAACTGCGCCGCACGAGCTGGATCCTTGTAGTACTGCTCGAACTCGGCCTCGGTCGGATTGATCTTGCCGGCGTAGTCCTTGGTATTGAAGCTCAAGACCTGGATCTCGCGCTGCTGCAGCAGTGCGTCCATGGCGGCAGCGCTGGAATTCGCCGGCGCGAGTGCCGAGCCGCCCACGCCGATCAGCACCTGGCGCTTGGCGATGTCCTGCCCCAGGCGCTGCGCAAAGACCTCGGACGACATGCCCATCTGAGCCAGCGCGTCCTTGTTGATGCTGCCGTCGGCGTTGCGTATCGGTGCGAACTGCGGGTCGGTCGCGAACATGCGCCGCAGACGGTCTGTCGTGGTCGTCAGATGGAGTTGATCTGCCGCGGCAACCGTCACGCGGTCGCGCACGATGCTGTCCAGCGTCAGCCGCTTCATCTCGGGGGTGTCGAAGATCTTGATGTCCGCGCCCGGCACCTGCGCACGCATGCGGTCGACCTGCTCGCGATGCGCGACGTCGAACTCGGCCTGCGTGATGTTCTGGCCAGCCACCTTGGCCAGCGTCGTGGCGCCGCCCTCGCCGAAGCGGCTGTAACCCTGGATGCCGAAGAAGACGAAGGAAGGCAGGATCAGCAGCACCAGCACGAACTGCATCGCGCGCATGTGCTTGCGAAAGAAATCAAACATCGGAGGCCTCGAACTCGGGAATGGCTGGGAGTGGCTTCTTGCGGCATGGGCCGCTGTACGCAGCACTGGATGCAACAAGGGCGAACCGAAGTTCGCCCTTGATTGGTCATGCGCATTCGCACGATTCTACCCGCAGGCCCCGCGGCGGGCCGGCCCTCCCGGTGGTGGGTGCTGACGGGTTCGAACCGCCGACCTACGCCTTGTAAGGGCGCCGCTCTACCGGCTGAGCTAAGCACCCCGGGAGGGGTCGCGGCGCGCTCAGTTCAGGTGGTCTTTCAGAGCCTTACCCGGGCGGAACTTGGGCACCTTGGCCGACTTGATCTTGATCGCCGCGCCGGTGCGCGGGTTGCGGCCGGTACGCGCGGCGCGCTTGCTCACGCTGAATGTTCCGAAGCCGACCAGCGACACGCTGTTGTTCTTCTTCAAGGTGGCTTTCACGCCACCGATCAGCGCCTCGAGCGCGCGCCCGGCCGCAGCCTTGGAGATGTCGGCTTGACGGGCGATGTGGTCGATCAATTCGGACTTGTTCACGAAGGGTCCCCCTTTGGAGTGTGTTTCACAAGGAAATTCGGTGGAGCATCTCGGCGCTTCGCAGTGCGGATGGAGCGCGATTCATTACAGCCGCCAGCCCCATCCGTGTCAAGCGCGGATCACGATTCTATGTCGGTTGTGCAACTGAGTTTTTGCAGAGAAGCACCGGCTTCGTGCACTTGACACGCCATCCGCTAAAGAGATGCGGATTCACAGTGCCCGCGCGATCGCTTCGCCGAGGCTGCGTGTGTCGGCCGAACCGCCGAGGTCGGGCGTGCGGGGCGCGTCGTCGCCCGCCGCGAGCACGCGCTCGATCGCGTGCACGATGGCGTCGTGCGCCTCGCGGTGGCCCAGGAAGTCGAGCATCAGCGCGCCGGACCAGATCTGACCGATCGGGTTGGCGATCCCTTGGCCTGCGATGTCGGGCGCCGAACCATGCACGGGCTCGAACAGCGACGGATGCGCGCGCGTCGGGTTGAGGTTGGCTGACGGCGCGATGCCGATGGTGCCCGTGCATGCCGGCCCGAGGTCGCTCAGGATGTCGCCAAACAGGTTGCTCGCGACGACCACGTCGAAGGCCTCGGGCCGCTGCACGAAGTGGGCGCTCAGGATATCGATGTGAAAGCGGTCGACAGCAACCTCCGGGTAGGCCTTGGACATCGCCTCGACGCGCTCGTCCCAGTAGGGCATCGTGATCGAGATGCCGTTGCTCTTCGTTGCCGAGGTCAGCTTGCGCCGCGGGCGCGACTGCGCCAGCTCGAACGCGAACTTGAGCACGCGGTCGACACCGACGCGCGACATCACGGTCTCCTGGATCACGATCTCGCGCTCGCTGCCTTCGTACATGCGGCCGCCGACGCTCGAATACTCGCCCTCGGTGTTCTCGCGCACGATCAGCATGTCGATCTCGCCCGGCTGGCGCGGCTGGCCGTCGCGGCGCACGAGCGGCGAGCGCACTCCAGGCATCAGGCGCGCCGGACGCAGGTTGACGTACTGGTCGAACTCGCGCCGGAACAGGAGCAGCGAGCCCCACAGCGAGACGTGATCGGCGATCTTCGCCGGCCAGCCGACGGCGCCGAAGAAGATCGCGTCGTGGCCGCCGATGCGATCCTTCCAGTCGTCCGGCAGCATCTTGCCGTGGCGCTCGAAGTAGTCCCAGCTCGAAAAGTCGAAGTGATCGAACGCGAGCGCGATGCCAAAGCGCGTCGCCGCCGCCTCGAGCACACGCAGGCCCTCGGGCATCACCTCCTTGCCGATGCCGTCGCCGGCGATGACTGCGATGCGATGCGCTGCCATGTTTGCTTCCTTGTCGTGGGTGACGATCAGCGGTTGCTCGCGCTGCGCGGCGTCATCGTCACCAGCGCCACGCCGGCCGCGGTGAATGCGAGGCCGAGCAGCATCACCGGCGTGAAGATTTCGCCGAACAGCAGCCAGGCCAGGATCGCAGTGCACGGCGGAACGAGGTACATCAAGCTCGAGACCTGGGTTGCCGCGCCACGCTGGATCAGCATGTAGAGCAGCGAGCTGCCGCCCAGCGTGAGGCCGAGCACCGACCACGCGAGCGCGCCGACGAGCTGTGCGTTGAAGACCACGTGCTCGGGCTCCAGCAAGGCCAGCGGCAGCGTCACCACCAGCGCGGCGAGCAACTGCACGGTGTTCGCGGTGCGCACGTCGCACGGCTTGACGAAGCGCTTCTGGTACAGCGTGCCGCAAGTGATGCTCAGCAGCGCGAGCATTGCCAGCGCGAAGTTCCACGGCGTCAGCTCGCCCCCGCCGAGCTTAGGCTGCAGCACCAGCATCACGCCGAGCAAGCCTATCGCGAGCCCGATCCATTGACGGCCCGACACCTGACCCTCGGTTCCGGGTGAAGGATGCCGCGTCAGCCAGAGCGCCGTCAGCACCGGCTGCAGGCCGACGAGCAGCGCGACCGTGCCGGCGCCGATACCCGCCTTCACCGCACTCCAGACGCCGCCGAGGTAGCCGGCCTGCATGAGCAAGCCGACCACGGCCAGATGCCAGGCCTGCCGCTGGTCGCGCGGCCACGAGGGCCTTGCCAACGCAATCCAGATCGCGAAGCAGACGAGCGACAGCGCGAAGCGCAGGCACAGGAAACCGAGCGGCGGCGAGTAGGCCATGCCGTAGCGGGCGACGATGAAACCCGTGCTCCAGATGAGCACGAACACCCACGGCATCGCGCGCAGCAGCGCGCCGGGTCGCGCGGTCGCCAAGCTTAGTACCCCACTTCGCAAATACGCACACATGAAATCGCGCCTTTCGAGCCATGGCGGCGTTGCAAATCCTCGCGATACCGCTCGGTATCGCTGCGGTTTGCGCCTTGCCCTGGTCCGAAATGCATCGATTTCATTGCGTGTGCGTATTTGCGAAATGGGGTACTTAGCGCGCCTTGGCCCGGATCTCGGGCAGCGCCTTTTGCAGGTAGTAGACCATCGACCAGATCGTCAAGACGGCGGCCGCATAGATCAGCAGCGTGCCCCATAAGTGCGTATCGATGACGCCGAAGAGGCGCCCGTCGTAGAGCAGGAACGGAATCGCCACCAACTGCACGACCGTCTTCAACTTGCCCAGCATGTGCACGGCGACGCTGCGCGACGCGCCGATCTGGGCCATCCACTCACGAAGTGCGGAGATCGCGATCTCGCGCCCGATGATCACGAACGCGACCAGCGCGTGCACGCGGTTCAGGTGCACGAGCACGAGCAGCGCGGCGCAGACGAGAAACTTGTCGGCCACCGGGTCGAGGAAAGCGCCGAACGACGAGGTCATGTTCAGCCGCCGCGCGAGGTAGCCGTCGGCCCAGTCGGTGAGCGCGACGACGACGAACAGCACCGTGGCCAGGAGGTTCTGCAGCCCCGGTTCGAGATTCAGGTAGAACACGCCGACGATCAGCGGAATGGCGACGATGCGCGCCCACGTCAGCAGTGTCGGAAGATTGAAGAACATGCGGGCATTGTGCCGGCTTCGCGGGCGACGGGGTTCGAGGCATCGGCGCGGCGTGCGAAACCGGCGCCGATTCGCAACGCCGAACAAGCGCTGCCTCAGTGCAAGGCGCGGTAGATTTCCTCGGCCAGTTCCTTCGAGATGCCGTCCACAGTTGCCAGGTCCTGCACGCTCGCATCGCCGACGCCCTTGACGCCGCCGAAGCGTTGCAAGAGGCGAGCGCGCTTCTTCGGGCCGATGCCCGCGATGTCCTCCAGCCGGCTGCCTCCCGTGCGCACGCTGGCGCGCCGCGCGCGCATGCCGGTGATCGCGAAGCGGTGTGCCTCGTCGCGGATCTGCGCGATCAGCATCAGCGCCGCCGAGTCGGCGCCGAGGTAGACCTTGTCGCGGCCGTCGGCGAACACGAGTTCCTCCAGCCCGACCTTGCGCCCTTCCCCTTTCTCGACGCCGACGATCAGCGACAGGTCGATCCCGAGTTCCTCGAACGCCTCGCGCGCCATCGCCACCTGGCCCTTGCCGCCATCGACGAGCACGAGGTCGGGCAGATTCGCGACGGCGCTTGGCGCCGCATCGTCGGCCGGCGCGCCCTGCGCAGCGAGCTTGCCGTAGCGGCGCAGCAGCACCTGGCGCATCGCGGCGTAGTCGTCGCCGCCGGTGATGCCCTCGATGTTGTAGCGTCGGTACTGCGCGCTCTGCATGCGGTGGCCTTCGTAGACCACGCACGAAGCCTGTGTCGCCTCGCCTGCCGTGTGGCTGATGTCGAAGCACTCGACGCGAAAGCGCTCCAGGTCGTCGCGTGCGAGATCGAGCGCCTCGGCGAGCGCACGCGTTCGCGTCTGCTGCGAGCCCTCCTCGGCGAGCAGCCGTGCCAGTGCGAGTTCGGCGCCGTGGATCGCCATGTCGAGCCAGCCGCGACGCTGCTCGCGCGGCTGGTGAAGCGAGGTCACCTTGACTCCGCTGGCCTGCACCAGCGCGGCGATCAAGGCCTTGTCCACCGCGTGGCTGAGCACAAGCAGTTGCGGCGGCGGCGCCGATGTGTAGTGCTGCGCGATGAAGGCCTCGAGCACCTGCACCTCGGGCGTTGGCTCGCCCCTGCGATCGGCGGCTTCGAGAGCCGTCAACGCGCTCGCCTCGTCGACATGGATCGGGAAGTACGGCCGGTCGCCGAGATGACGCCCGCCGCGCACCATCGCCAGGTTGACGCAGGCCCGCCCGCCGTGCACCTTCACGGCCAGAATGTCGGCGTCCTTGTCGAAGGCTGAACCGGTGCTGACTTCGACTGCCTGCTGGTGCAGCACGCGCGACAGCGCGCCGACTTGGTCGCGGATCTCGGCCGCCTTCTCGTACTCCAGCGCTTCGGCGCGGGCCATCATCTGCGCCTGCAGGGCCTGCATCACTTCGTCCGCTTCGCCGCGCAGAAAGCGCTCGGCGTTGGCAACGTCCTCCGCGTAGTCGGCGCGCGATACGGTGCCGACGCAAGGCCCCGAGCAGCGCTTGATCTGGTACAGCAGGCAGGGCCGGCTGCGGTTGGCGAACACCGTGTCTTCGCAGGTGCGCAGGCGAAACACCTTCTGCAGCAGGTGGATCGTCTCCTTCACCGACCACGCGCTCGGGTAGGGCCCGAAGTAGTGGTGCCTGCGCTCGACCGCGCCGCGGTAGTAGGCCATGCGCGGGAAGGCCGCGGCCGAATGGACGACGGTTTCGCCCGCATCGCGCGCCGCGGTGATCTTCAGGTAGGGGTAGCTCTTGTCGTCGCGAAAGAGGATGTTGTAGTGCGGGCTCAGCGTCTTGATGAGGTTGTTCTCGAGCAGCAGCGCCTCGGCCTCGGAGCGCACGACCGTCGTCTCCATGCGCACGATGCGCTCGATCATGTGACCGATGCGCGTGCCGGCGTGGTTCTTCTGGAAGTAGCTCGAAACGCGCTTCTTCAGGTCGCGCGCCTTGCCGACATAGAGCACGCCGCCCTGGGCGTCGAAGTAGCGGTAGACGCCCGGCCGTGGCGGCAGCGCGGCGACGTCGGCCAGCAGACGCGACCGCGCGGCAGCGTTGGCGTCTGCGGCTTCGGCAGTGGGGTCGTGCTCGCTCATCGAGCGCGATTGTGCCGCGCCGGCCTCTATCGATAATCCCCTTCATGGGCCAACCGCAAGCCTGGGACGTGTTCTGCCGCGTGATCGACAACCACGGCGACCTGGGCGTCGCGTGGCGCCTGTGCGCCGACCTCGCCGATCGTGGCGAGCGTGTCCGCCTGTGGGTCGACGACGCATCCGCGCTGGCGTGGATGGCGCCGCAAGGACACCCCGGCATCGAGCTCGTGGCCTGGACCGACCCTGCACCCGACCTGGCGCCACGCGATGTCGTCGTCGAGACCTTCGGCTGCGACCCTCCGCCACGCTTCGTGCAGCGCATGGCCGAGCGCCTTCCCGAGCCGGTGTGGATCAACCTCGAGTACCTGAGCGCCGAGGCCTACGCCGAGCGCAGCCACGGCCTGCCGTCGCCGGTGAACCTGGCACCCGGACGCGTCCTGACCAAGCGCTTCTTCTTCCCCGGCTTCACGCAGGCCACCGGCGGGCTGCTGCGCGAGCCGGGCCTGCAGGCGGCGCAAGAGTCGTTCGATCGCTCGGCGTGGCTGCGAGATCAAGGCGTGGCGCTCGATTCGGGCGAACGCCTCGTCAGCCTGTTCTGCTACGTCAACCCGGCTCTCGGCCGGCTGCTCGACCTGCTCGCCGAGACGCCGACCTTGCTGCTCGCGACGCCCGGAGCACCCGCCGCGCAAGTCAGCGCGCTGCTGGGCCCGACGCTGCGCCGTGGCGCGCTGCGGGCCCAACTCGTGCCCTACGCGCCCCAGCCCGCCTACGACCGCCTGCTGTGGGCCAGCGACCTCAACGTTGTACGCGGCGAAGATTCGTTCGTGCGCGCGCATTGGGCCGGCAAGCCCTTCGTGTGGCACATCTATCCGCAGCAGGGCGGCGCCCATGGGGTCAAGCTCGAGGCCTTCCTCGACCGCTTCGTGGCCGGCGCGGACCCGGCGCTGGCGGCATCGCTGCGCAGCCTGTGGCTGGGCTGGAACGCCCTCGCGCCACTGCCATCCGCCCTGCCCGAGTTCGATCCCTGGCGTGATTTCACTCAAGCCTGGCGCCAGGGCTTGCTCGCGCAAGTCGATTTGAGCAGCCATCTCCTGGGTATTGCCCGGAAAACCCGTTAAAATTCAAGGCTTTGCGCAGCGCCGGACGGTCTGGCGCAGGCGTCAATGAATTGCATTGTCTTTGCGCCGCCGGCCTTCCATGCCCGGCCCCGCACCCAAACGGAATCGCTATGAAAGTCGCTCAGGAAATTCGCGCCGGCAACGTCATCATGCACGGCAAAGACCCGATGGTCGTCCTCAAGACCGAGTACAGCCGCGGCGGCCGCAACTCGGCTACCGTGCGCATGAAGCTCAAGAGCCTGCTCAGCAACTCGGGCACCGAAGTCGTCTTCAAGGCCGACGACAAGATGGACCAGATCGTGCTCGAGAAGAAGGACTGCACCTACACCTACTTCGCCGACCCGATGTACGTGTTCATGGACGCCGACTACAACCAGTTCGAGGTCGAGGCCGAGAACATGGGCGACGCGATCCAGTACCTCGAAGACAACATGGGCGTCGAAGTCGTGTTCTACGACGGCAAGGCGATCTCGGTCGAGCTGCCGACCACCGTCGTGCGCGAAGTCACGACCGAACCCGCCGTCAAGGGCGACACC
>CAIKUF010000223.1 GCA_903830565.1 uncultured bacterium
GCGCAGAGCCTCATCAAGTCGCAGAAGTACAAGGAAGCCCTGGTCAAGGTGCGCGACGCAGACGCCGTGCCGGGCAAGACCGCGAACGAGACCTACCTCGTCGAGCGCATGCGCATCGCCGCCGCGTCGGGTGCGGGCGACATGGCGACCGCCGCCAAGGCGTTCGACGCCATCAGTGGCTCGGGCAAGCTCGCCGCGCCCGACAAGCTGCGCATGATCGAATCGATCGCCGGCGGCTACTATCGCGCCAAGGATTACCCGAAGGCGGTCGAGTGGGCGCAGCGCTACACGCGCGAGGGCGGCAGCACTGCGCAGATGCAGACGCTGCTGATCCAGGCCCAGTACCTCGGCGGCGATATCGCTGGCGTGACCAAGGAACTGGTGGCCGAGATCCAGGCCGACGAGAAGGCCGGCCGAGTGCCTTCGGAAGACCGCCTCAAGCTGCTCATGAACGCCACTGCGCGCCAGCCAGAGGGTAGCGCCTACACCTTCGCGCTCGAGCGGCTCATCACCTACTACCCGAAGAAGGAATACTGGGGCGAACTGATTGCCGGCGTGCAGCGCAAGCCGGGATTTTCGGACCGCTTTTCGCTCGACATCTATCGCCTGATGCTCGCCACCGGGACCATGCGCGGCGCGAGCGACTACATGGAGATGACGCAGCTCGCGCTGCAGGCCGGCTTCGCCGACGAAGCCAAGGCCGCGATCGAGAAGGGCTTCGCGGCTGGCGTGCTCGGCACGGGCGCCGAGGCCGAGCGCCAGAAGCGCCTGCGCGACCTGGCTGTCAAGAAGGCCGCCGAAGCGCGCGCCGAAGCGCCTGCCAAGGAAGCGGATGCGCTGGCGGCGAAGGACGGCGCGGCGCTGGTCGCGGTGGGCTTCAACCAGGCGCTCTCGGGCCAGGCGGCCAAGGGTGTGCCGCTGATCGAGAAGGGCATCGCCAAGGGCGGCCTCAAGCGCCCCGAGGACGCCAAGCTGCGCCTCGGCCAGGCGATGGTGCTGGCCGGTGACGCGAAGGCCGCCGGCGTGCTGCGCAGCGTGCTAGGTGCCGACGGCACGGCCGACCTGGCGCGCATGTGGATCATCCTCGGCAAGCGCAAGAGCTGACCCGATACGGTTCGGCTTGTCATTCCCGCGAATGCGGGAATCCAGAATTGTGTAGGCAGTGGATTCCCGCCTGCGCGGGAATGATGTGCCGACGCGGCCCCTATTGAGAGCTGAATCGAAGCGTGGTGCGGCCGGGGCCCGCCGCGCGCGCTACTTCGGCGCCAGCCGGATCGCGCCGTCGAGGCGGATCACCTCGCCGTTGAGCATGTCGTTGGTGACGATCTGGTGCACGAGCTTGGCGTAGTCCTCCGGGCGCCCGAGGCGCGACGGGAAGGGCACGCTCGCGGCCAGCGCGTCCTGCACCGCCTGCGGCATCGTGAACAGCATCGGCGTGCCGAAGATGCCAGGGGCGATGGTCATGTTGCGGATGCCGTTGCGTGCCAGGTCGCGCGCGATCGGCAGCGTCATGCCGACCACGCCGCCCTTGGAAGCCGAATACGCGGCCTGGCCGATCTGCCCGTCGTAGGCGGCCACGCTGGCGGTGCTGATCATCACGCCTCGCTCGCCGGTGGCTTCGGGCTCGTTCGCGCACATCGCCTCGGCAGCGAGGCGGATCATGTTGAAGCTGCCGATGAGATTGACCGTTATCACCTTGCTGAACGTGGCCAGCGGATGCGCGCCGTCCTTGCCCACCGTCTTTACCGCGGGGGCGATGCCGGCGCAGTTCACGAGGCCCATCAGCTTGCCGAGCGATTTGGCTTTGGCGACCACGGCCTGGCCGTCGGCTTCCTGGCTCACATCGCAGCGGACGAACGCGCCGCCGATCTCGCGCGCGAGCGCCTCGCCCTTCTCGGCCTGAAGGTCGGCGATCACGACCGTGCCGCCGTTCGCGGCGAACATTCGCGCCGTGCCTTCGCCGAGGCCGGAGGCGCCTCCGGTGACGATGAATACCTTGCCTGCGATGTCCATGCCGTGCTCCGCGTGCGCCGTGGGTTGCTGCGTCAGGCCAGCGCGGCCAATGCGCGTTCGCGAATTTCGTCGACGCTGCCGGTGCCCGAGATGCGGCGATAGCGTGGCGCCTGCGCGTCGCCGCTGGCGGCCCACTGCTCGTAATAGGCGACGAGCGGGCGCGTCTGGCGCTGGTAGACCTCGAGGCGGTGCTTGACCGTCTCTTCGCGGTCGTCGTCGCGCTGGATCAAGTCCTCGCCGGTCTGGTCGTCCTTGCCGGCGACCTTGGGCGGGTTGAACTTCAGGTGGTAGCTGCGGCCCGAAGCCGGGTGCACGCGCCGCCCGCTCATGCGCTCGACGATGGCTTCGTCGGGCACGCTGATTTCGAGCACCGCGTCGAGCGGGACGCCTGCCGCCTTCATCGCGTCGGCCTGCGGGAGGGTGCGCGGGAAGCCGTCGAACAGAAAACCGTTCGCGCAATCGGCTTGCAGGATGCGCTCCTTGACGAGGCCGATGATGATCTCGTCGCTGACCAGGGCGCCGGAATCCATCACCTTCTTCGCGGCCAGGCCCATTGCGGTGCCGGCCTTCACGGCGGCGCGCAGCATGTCGCCGGTCGAGATCTGAGGGATGCCGAACTTCTGGCAGATGAAGGTCGCTTGAGTGCCCTTGCCGGCGCCCGGCGGGCCCAGGAGTATCAGTCTCATCGGTGGTCCTCGTTGTCTCGTTGCCCGGCGCTTGTGCGTCTCTCGATCTGCCCGGTCGCGGGTCGAAACGAGAATACCATGCGAGCGCGCGCGAACCGGCGCCGCGCCCGACCGATCCGTTAGGCGAACAGGGCCTGCACGCGCCGCAAGTCCTCGGGCGTGTCGACGCCGGGGCCGGGCCGATGCGGGCTCACATGAACGGCGATGCGCTCGCCGTGCCACAGCACGCGCAACTGTTCCAGCGCCTCGGTGGCCTCGAGCGGGCAAGGCGGCAGGGTCGCGAAGCGGCGCAGGAAGGCAGCCCGGTAGGCGTAGATGCCGATGTGCCGCAGCGGCGGCGGCGAGGGCAGGGCGTGCGGCGACGCGGCGTCGCGCCAGTGCGGAATCGGCGCGCGAGAGAAGTACAGCGCGCGGCCGGCAGCGTCGAGCACGACCTTGACGACGTTCGGGTTGGTGTAGTCGGCCACGCTCGCGATGGCGTGCGCGGCCGTGCCCATCACGCAGTCGGCGCGCTGGCGCAGCGTGTCGGCACAGGCGTCGATCAGCGCGGGTTCGATCAGCGGCTCGTCGCCCTGCACGTTGACGACCAGGGCGTCGCCGTCCAGGCTGAGCAGCGCGCAGGCTTCGGCGAGTCGGTCGCTGCCGGTGGCGTGGTCTGTGCGCGTGAGCAGCGCGGCAACGCCGTGTCTTTCGCAGGCCTGCACGATTTCGGCGTCGTCCGCGGCGACGACGACGCGGCTTGCC
>CAIKUF010000224.1 GCA_903830565.1 uncultured bacterium
GGCCGGCGCTGGGTGCAGACGCTCAAGGCCGCGGGGCCGAACGCGATGCAGCGCTTCGAGCACAACGTGCCGCTGGTCGGCGCGCTCGGCGTGCCGGCCGGCGTCGTGCCCGGGGTCGACCCGTCGCGCCACGCGGGCACGCCGGCCGGCGAAGCGCTCGCGGCCGCATTGGCCGAGCGCGCAGGCGAGACGAGCGCGCCGCGGCTCGCCGAGCTGTTCCGCACCGACATCTGGCGCCGCGCGCGGGCGCTGCGCACGACTGGCGGCACGGTCGAGCTGGCGTTCGACAGTGGCGAGATCGTTGCCGGCGAACGCCGCTTGCCGGTGTGCGAGCTCGAGATCGAGCTCGTGCGCGGCCGGCCGGGCGCGGTGATCGCGGTCGCCCGTCGCTGGGCGCGCAAGCATGGCCTTTGGCTGGACGTGCGCAGCAAGGCCGAGCGCGGCGATCGCTTGGCGCGCGGTGTGCACGTCGGCCCGATCGTCAAGGCCGGCGCCGTGCGCCTGGAGGTCGAGATGGGCGCCGACATCGCGCTGCACGCGGTGGTTGCGCACTGCCTGGAGCAGATCCTGCCCAATGCGAGCGAGATCGCCGGTGGCCAGGGCAGCGACGAACACGTGCATCAGTTGCGCGTGGGCATGCGTCGACTGCGTTCGGCGCTGCGCTTCTTCGACGGCTGGACCGAGCCCATCGATGCAGCCTGGGGCGATCCCTTGACGGCGCTGTTTCGACGGCTCGGTGTCTCGCGCGACCGCGGCGCGCTGGCGGCTTCGCTGCTGCCCGCGCTGCGCAAGGCGGGCGCGCCGATGTACGAACTGCCGCCACCGCCGCCGGGCCCGACGCCTGCCGAGTTGCTGCGCTCCGCGGCGACCACGCTCATGCTGCTCGACCTGCTGACGAGCCAGGTCCACGCGCCCGTTTCGCCGCCCGCGCAGGCGGCGCCCGACCTGCGCGACGCGGTGGCCGAGCGCCTGCAGGCCTGGCACCGGCGAGTGGCGCGCGACGGCGCCCGCTACGCCGAGTTGGACGACCTGGCGCGCCACCGTCTGCGCAAGCGCATCAAGCGATTGCGCTACGCAGCCGAGTTTGCTGCTTCGCTCTACAAGGGCAAGGCAGTCGGGCGCTACCTGGCTCGGCTGGCACCCGCGCAAGACAGCCTGGGCCGCTACAACGACCTTTGCGTCGGTCTTGCAACCTATCGCGCGGCGGTCGGCGACGACCCACGCGCGTGGTTCGCGATCGGTTGGCTGACTGCGCGGCGCGACGCCCTGCTTGCCGACAGCGTCACCGCGCTGCGAAACTTCGCGCGCTGCGAGCCGTTCTGGAAGGGCCTGGCACGACGCTGAACGACTCCGTCGTCGGCGCGGCGGTGTGGGATCGGCGGTTGGTCGAGCAGACGCTGCGCAACGGGGTCAACGCGGCGCCTGCGTACAAGCTTTCAGGCCGATCGCACTCGCGCGCAGGTGTCCAGGCTGCGCACGGCGATCGCGCGGTTGAAGATGCACCCGACAGATGCACCTCGACACCACCTTGCACGGACTCAGGTGTTTCGGCTACAGTCGCAGCGGGCGGTCCGTCGATGCCGACCTCGCCATAGCTTGTCGCAACCCCTTCGATCTCAATGCATGAACTTCAGACGCAAGGTGGTGGCCGCGACAACTTCGCGAAGCGGGTGTCGCTGCCGATTTCCGGCCCCACAGGCGCTTGGCCTTGAATAGGCCGGCATCCCCGTCGCGGCTTGCGCCGCGGCGACAGAGGGACGGCCTGCTCGGGCTCGCTGTCGCGGCCGGCGCGCTGGCGGCTTGGGCTCCCGCCGCGTTCGGCGAAGACCTGAGCTTCGAGGCCGCGCGCACCGTGCTGCTGGCCAAGTCGGACAAGCTCAAGGCCGCTGAATCGAACATCAACCGACAGGAGTTCGAGGTCAAGGCGGTCGAGACGCTGGGCTTTCCCGAACTCACGCTGAACGCAACCCAGCTCTACGGCCGCAAGAACTTCGACCTGAGCGGGCTGCCGGTCGGCGTGACCGCCTACGACTACAACTTCGACGGCCCGCGCAGCTCGCTGCTGATGACCTGGCCGATCTACACCGGCGGCAAGATCGGCGCGGCGCAGAAGCTGCGCGAGGCCGAGCTCACGGGCGCCAAAGCCGAGTTGGTGGAAGCCGAGGAACGGCTCGATCTGCAGCTTGTCGCACGCTACTTCGGGCTGCGCCTGGCGGCCACGGTCGAGGGCCTGCGCCAGACCCAGCTCGAGCAGGCCGAGCGCCAGCTCGCGCGCTCGCGCCGCTTCGAGGCGCAGGGGCAGATCAGTGCCGTCGAGCGGCTCTCGGCGCAGGTGTCGCGCGACGAGGCGGGGCGCGACCTGGTCAAGGCGCAGCGCGAACGCGAGTCGGCCGAGGCCGGGCTGGCGCGCATGCTGCGCCAGAACGGCACACCGCGCCCGACGACGCCGCTGTTCGTCATCACCTCGCCGATCGAGCCGCTCACCGCTTGGCTGCGCGACGCCGAGATCAAGAACCCGACGCTGGCGCTGATCAAGTCCAAGGGCGAAGCCGCCGATCAGGGCGTCACGGCCGCCAAGTCAGAGTACCTGCCGCAGGTGTTCGCGTTCGGCCAGTACAACCTCATCACCCACTACCTGACGCCGATCGAGCCGAACTGGATCGCCGGCATCGGCGTCAACTTCAAGCTCTTCAGCCGCGAGGATCGGGCCAGCAAGGTCGGTGCGGCGCAGGCACAGAAGGCCCAGGTCGACTCGCTCCAGGCCGAGGCGCTCAACGGCATCCAGAGCGCCGTCGAAAGCGCATGGCTGCGCGTCGGCCAGGCCCGCGAGCAGTTCAAACTGTTCGATTCGTCGTTGGCGCTGGCGCGCGAGAACCTGCGCCTGCGCGAGCGCGCCTTCGAAGAAGGGCAGTCGGTGGCGATCGACGTGAGCGATGCGCGCAACAGTTTGATCCGCGCCGAGACCGGGCGCGCACAGATCGCCTACGAGTTTGTCGTCTCGCTCGGCGCCTTGCTCGAGGCCTCGGGCCAGATCGGGCGCTTCCCCGAATTCATGCAGCGCGCAGAGGTTCAACTCCAGCCATGACGACCACCCGCGAAAACTCCCCTAAGAGCATCGTCGCCGGCATCGTCGGCCTTCTCGTCCTGCTCGGTGCGCTGGCCTTCATCGGCTGGGGTCTGTGGCTGGCCTACCACCCTGCGCCGGTGCCCTTGCAGGGGCAGGTGGAGGCGCAAACGATCAACATCTCGCCGAAGATTTCGGCGCGCATCGCGACCCTGCCTGTGCGCGAGGGCCAGGCCGTGGCGGCCGGCACGCTGCTCGTCACGCTCGACAGCCCGGAACTGCGCGCCAAGCTTGCCCAGGCCGGCGCGGTGCAGGCCGGGGCCGATGCGAAGCGTGATCTGGTCGACGTCGGCGCGCGGGCCGAAGACATCCGCGCCGCGAAGGCGAATTGGGACAAAGCCACTGCAAGCGCCGAGCTGGCCGACAAGACCTACCAGCGCTTGAACACGCTGCACAAGGAAGGCCTGGTCTCGCTGCAGCGCAATGACGAGGCGCAGACCAGCTACAAGGCCGCGCTCGAGACCGCGCTCGCGGCCAAGGCCCAGTACGACACGGCGCTGACCGGCGCGCGGCCGCAGGAGAAGCGGGCCGCCGGCGCGGCCGTGCTGCAGGCGGCTGGCGGCGTGGCCGAGGTCGATGCAGCGGCACTCGAGCTGGCGCTGAAGGCGCCGCTCGCGGCCGAGGTCGACAAGGTGGTGCTGCACCCGGGCGAGTTGGCCGGCGCGGGCTTTCCGATCCTGACGCTGGTCGACTTGACCGACATCTGGGTCGTGTTTAACATCCGCGAAGACGACTTCGCCGGCATCAAGGTCGGCGCACCGCTGAACGGCACCGTGCCCGCGCTCGGCAACAAGCCGGTGCGCTTCGTGATCGACACCATCAGCCCGCGCGGCGACTACGCCACCTGGCGGGCCACGCGCCAGTCCAGCGGCTACGACGTGCGGACCTTCGAGGTCCGGGCCCGACCGCAGACAACGGTCGAAGGCCTGCGGCCCGGCATGTCGGTGCTGGTTGAATCGCGCTGACGACGATGGCCTCCGCCGGCCTGCGCGCCGTGATCGCGCGCGAGTTTCGGTACTTCGCCAAGCAGCCCTGGGACCTGGCGCTGCTGCTGTGGTTTCCCGCCGCGACGCTGCTGCTGTTGCTGTGGATGTTCTCGGCCGGCATTCCCACCGGGTTGCCGATTGCCGTCGTCGACGAAGACCACAGCAGCGGCTCGCGCGAGCTGATCCGCCGCATGGCGGCGACACGCGGGCTGGCCGTCACCGCGCAGCCGCCCAGTCTGGAGGCCGCGCAGCCGCTGGTGCGCAGCAGTGTCGTCTACGGCGTCGTGCACATTCCGGCGCACTGGGAACGCGACCGCCTGCGCAACGCGCCGCAACCGGTGGTGCTGTACGGCAACGCGCAGATCTCGCTCGTCGCCGGCCTCCTCGGTGGCGACGTGCGCGCGGCGGTGTCGTCGATGGCGGGCGACCGCGCCTTGGCCAGCGAGGCCCGCTTCGGTGGTGGCTTCAAGCAGGCGGCGGGCCGCCTGGGTGGCGTGCAGGCCGACCTGCGCACGCTGTTCAACCCCAGCCTGTCGTACGAAGCGTACTTCGCCGGCATGTTGCTGCCCGTTGCGTTGCACCTGTTTTGCGTCATCGCGGCGGTGTCGACGCTCGGCCGCGAGTTCCGCAACCGCAGCGTCGACGACTGGCTGCAAAGCGCCGGTGGCAGTTTGCCGCGCGCGCTGCTCGGCAAGCTAGCGCCAATAGGTGCCGTCTACCTGCTGCTCGCGCTGGCCATCGTGGCTCTGTTCGCCGGCTGGCGCGGCTGGGCGCCGGCCGGCAGTCTGCTGCTGTGGATGGTGGCAATCGCGGTGCTGATGGCCGTCTCGATCGCGCTCGCGGTGCTGATGATCGGCCTGATGGTCAACCTGCGCGGGGCGCTCAGCGTGACCGGCATCTACGTGGCAACCGGCCTCGCCTTCAGCGGCTTCTCGTACCCGCGGGTGGCCATGGGCGAGGCGGCACAGTGGTGGGGCGGCCTGCTGCCCTACACCCACTACCTGCCGGTGCAGCAGGGGCAGTGGCTGGGCGGCGCGAGCGTCAGCGAGTGGGGCCAAGGCATGGCGCCGCTGCTGTGGTTCATCGCCGTGCCGTTGCTGATCGGCCTGCCAATGCTCGGGCGCGCGGTGCGCAATCCGGCCCGTTGGGGCGGGCGATGACGTTCTGGCGCGCCCTCGCAGCTACCGTGCTCGGCGTGCTGCGCGACCGTGGCCTGGCGATCATGTTCGTCGCCGCCGTCCCGGCTTATTCGTTCTTCTATCCGCTGCCCTACTCGACTCAGGTGGTGCGCCACGTGCGGCTGGTGGTGGTTGACCTCGATGCCAGCGCCCTGTCGCGGGACATCGTCTCGCAGCTCTCGGCGGTGCCTTCGGTGCGCGTCGCCGGCAACGCGTCGTCGGTCGACGAGGCGCGCGGCGCGCTGGCCGAAGGGCAGATCTCGGGCATCGTGCTCGTTCCTGAAAATTTCGCACGCGACGCGGCCCGCGGCACACCGACCGCCGTCACCGTGTTCGGCAGCGGCGCCTACCCGGTGCAGGACAAGGCCGTACTCGGCAGCGTGGGCGCGGTGGTGCAGGCGGTCGCCGGCGGCGTCGCGGTCGCGCGCATGGCGCACCAGGGTGCGGCCGCGGGCGGGCTGCTGCAATCGGCGCGGGCCGGGCCCGCCTTCATCGACCAGCCGCTGTACAACCTGACGCGTGGCTACGGCAGCTACGTGGTCGTGGCGGTGGGCATCCTGATCGTGCAGCAGATGATGCTGATGGCCATCGCCGCGCTTGTCGGCACTTGGTTCGAGCAGCGTGCCGGCACGCTCTTCGGCGCGCAGCGGGTGGGCCTGGGCACGCTGCTCGGCACTGTGTCCGGGTTTGCGCTGTTCGCTTTCCTGTCGCTGCTCTACTTCATCGGCTTCGTGTTTTGGTTCCAGGACTATCCGCGCGGCGGCAACTTCGCCGGCGCGATGGCCTTCGCCGCGCTCACCGCGCTGACCGTCGCCAGCCTCGGCATCGCGCTCGGTGCATGGTTTGCCGATCGCGAACGCGCCTTCCAGGTGCTGCTGGCCACCACGGTGCCTTTCTTGTTCATGTGCGGCATCGTCTACCCGCGCGAGGCCATGCCGGCGCCGATCAACGCGCTGGCGCTGCTGATCCCGACCACGCCGGGCATCTTCGGCTTTGTCAAACTAAACCAGATGGGGGCCACATGGAGCGAGATCCGTCCCGAGTTCCTCAACATGGCCGCGCTGTTGCTGCTCTACGCGACGCTCGCCGCATGGGCCGTGCAGCGGCGGCGCGAAGAGGCCGCCGAATGAAGGCGCGCGCCGTGCTCGGTGGTGTCGACATCGGCATGGCCCTCGCGGCGCTCGTGCTGGCCGGTTGCGCGTCGCGGCCCTCGAACCCGCCGCTGGCCCAGTACGACCACGGCTACGGCTACCGGGTGTCGAACTGGCAGGCCGAGCGCGGCGACCCGCAGTTCGGGTTGGTCGTGACCATGTCGGGCGGCGGCACGCGCGCGGCGGCCTTCTCGTACGGCATCCTCGAAGAGCTGCGCCGCACCAAGGTGCCCACGCCAAACGGCCCCGGGCACCTGCTCGACAACGTCAACCTCGTCACCGGCATCTCGGGCGGCAGCTTCACCGCGCTCGCCTATGCGTTGTACGGTGAGCGGCTGTTCGACGAGTACGAGAAGCGCTTTCTGAAGCGCGACGTCCAGGGCGATCTGGTCGGGATGGTGCTGAACCCGCTGAGCTGGCCGCAGATGACGGGCGGCAGCTTCACGCGCACCGACCTGGCGGCCGACTACTACGACCGAATCCTGTTCGAGGGCGCCACCTTCGGCGACCTGCGCAGCCGCGGCGGCCCGTTCACCAACGTGGCGGCGACCGAGGTGACTACTGGCGCGCGCATTACCTTCAACCAGAACACCTTCGACCTGCTCTGCTCCGACCTAAGCGCGGTGCGCCTGGCCCGCGCCGCCGCGGCCTCGTCGGCCGTACCGGGCGTGTTCGCACCGATCGGTTTCGACAACTACGCCGGCAGCTGTGGCTTCGATCTGCGCGCCAACGTGACGCGCGTCTTCGGCTCCGACATCGCCAAGGAGTCCGCCGGCCGCGTCACGCTGCGCGACCGCGAGCTCGTGGCGCTGCAGGACAGCGTGGCCCACCGCTATCTGCACCTGGTCGACGGCGGGCTGTCCGACAACGTGGGCCTGCGCTCGCTGCTCGAAGGCCTGGAGGTGGCGGTGGCGAGCGAACGCTTCCGCGAAGTCTCGGGGTTCAACAAGCTCAAGCGCTTCGCGGTGGTCAACGTCAACTCGCTCGCCGATGCGGAGAACGACTGGGGCACGCACGAGGAGCCGCCCAATGTGGTCGCTATGCTGCTTCGCGCGACCGGCGTGCCTATCGATCGCTACAGCTACGAACAGGTCGAGTTGCTGCGCGACTTCGTGCGCGCGCTGCAGAAGATTCGCGGCCCCGACGGCCAGCCGTTGGCGGTCGAGTTCTACGCCATCGACATCAGCTTCGACGCCATCGCCGACCCCGAAGAGAAGCGCTACTTCCGCAACCTGCCGACCAGCTTCGTGCTGACCGACGAACAGGTCGACCGCCTGCGTGAAATGGCCGGGCGGCTGCTGCGCCAATCGCCTGACTACCAACGCCTGCTGCGCGATCTGGGGGTGGCTGGGAATCCGGGTTAGCGCGCCTCCGCCGCCCGCAACGCCAGCCGCCACTCCGACCACCGCATTCGAATGGGGCGACGACCTGCAATGCGTGACGCGACCGGCGTGTCCGGGCGGTTTCATGGGAATTCAATTCAGAGCGAGGTCCATGATGAAGGCAAGTGAAGCTTCACAAGGCAGGACGCCGACCAGCCGGTTGGCGCGCTTCGCACCGGGCCTGCCGGTGCTACTCGGCTACCGTCGCGCCGATTTCCCGCACGACCTGATCGCCGGTCTGTCGGTCGCCGCGGTGGCACTTCCCGTCGGCGTCGCCTATGCCCAGCTCGCCGGATTCAATCCAGTCGTCGGCCTGTACGCGAGCATCCTGCCGCTGATTGCCTACGCCCTGTTCGGGACCTCACGGCAACTGATCATGGGTCCCGATGCCGCGACTTGCGCTCTGGTCGCCGCGGCGGTGACACCACTGGCAGCCGGCGACCCGGCGCTGTACCTGTCGTTGACGATGGCCATGACTGCGCTCGCCGGGCTGTTGTGCATCGGTGCCAGTTTCCTGCGGCTGGGCGCTGTGGCCGACTTCCTTTCCAAACCCATCCTCGTTGGCTTCCTGAACGGCATTTCGCTCTACATTCTCGTCGGCCAACTCGGCAAGTTGCTCGGGTTCCCCGTCACCGCGAGAGGGATCACACTCAAGCTTGTGGAAGTGGCGCAGAAGGTCGATCAGACCCACTGGCTGACGCTGGCGGTGGGCCTCGGGACTCTCGTCACCTATATCGTCACGAAACGATTGTTGCCGCGAATTCCCGCGCCCCTGGTAGCGCTGGTCGGCTCCGGCTTGGTCGTGGCGCTGCTGGGGCTGGACGCGCGAGGCGTCGCGGTGGTGGGGGCGGTGCCGGGTGGACTGCCGGTGTTCAGGCTGCCGAGCTTGTCGCTAGCCCAGCTCGAAGCGGTGGCCAGCGCTGCGGCGGGCCTCGCGCTGATCACCTTCACCAGCATGATGCTGACGGCGCGCAGTTTCGCCGCCAAGAATCATTATGAGATCGACGCCGACCGTGAGATGGCCGCCCTCGGCGCCGCGAATATTGCCGCCGCACTTTCGCAAGCCTTCGCCATCAGCGGCGCCGACTCGCGTACCGCGATGGCCGATGCGTCCGGCGGTCGCACCCAGGTCACCGGCGTGGTCGCGGCGGCGGCGATCGCCCTCGTCCTGCTGTTTCTCACCGGGCCGCTGCGCTACATTCCGATCGCCGGGTTGGGCGCCGTATTGATCATGGCCTCGCTGTCGCTGCTGGACGTGCGGACGCTGCGCCAGTTCTACCGGGTCAACCGGTTTGAGTTTGGCCTTTCGTTGCTCGCCACCATCGGCGTCATTTGGGTAGGCGCCATTGATGCCATAGGGGTGGCCGTCGTCTTGGCGCTGCTGCATTTCATCCGACTGACGGCCAGGCCGAGTGCCGAGATTCTCGGCGAGGTCGAAGGGCTGCCGGGCTTCCACTCCGTCGCCCGCCACCCGACGGCGCAGAGCCATCCCGGAATGCTGCTGTTCCGCTTCAACGCCCCGCTGGTGTTCTTCAACGCGACTCATTTCAAGCAGCAGGCGCAGGCGGCCATCGACGCGGCCGGTCCCGACCTGAAGTGGTTCGTGCTCGACGCCCTGCCGGTGACTCAAGTGGACATCACCGCATATGGCGTTCTGGCCGATCTGGCGCAGACGCTGCGGGCACGGGGCGCGGATCTGATGCTCAGCGGGAGGATGACCGAAGGCAGTGAGTTGCGCAAGTCCTGGGGAATCAGCAAGAGTCTCGTCTTTGCCCGGTACTTCCCGACGCTCGAACAGGCGGTACAGGACTATCGGGCGATGCGGGAGGCGCAGCGTGCCGAGGCCGGCACCCTTTGAGTTGAGCGGTCATCGCCGTCGACGACGCCGGACGCGATCGCACCGGGCTGAACCCGGTGCATCGGCGAGTACGTTCTCGAATCGCTGAAGTGGCGCGCCGGGCAACCTCGACGCTGCCTGCCATGCGCAGGTCAACGGCCACCGGCCCGCGGGGGGGTCGGTGCACAGGCCGGCGCCGTCGCGCGGCAGCGGGCCGAGCGCGAACCGCTCGATCGGCAGCAGGATCGGCGATGCGATCAGTCGAAGCATCGATTCAGCCGTGTCGCGACTATCGTGGCCGAAGTGTTGATCTTCCAGCGTCCCGGTGACGCGCAGCGGGGTCTGCAGACGAAACAGGGCCAGGCCTTTCGAGCGCGGGCGAAAGACGAACGCGAGTTCTTCGGTCGCCAGGTTGGCATGGCCCCCGCCGCGAATGCGCACCGCGCCCGTGTCGATCATGATCATGTCGCCGGTTAGGTCGCCGTTGTTCAGGTCGAACCGGCCGACGATGCAGTTCACTTGCGACGCGCCGCCGATGCCGAGCAACGGCACCAGCGTCAGCACGAGGTTCACCGACCAGAGCTTGAAGACGCAGCTGCGCAGCTCGGTCGGCCAGACGGCGAAATCGAATCTGCCGTTGGCGTTGTTCATGACCGTTTCCAGCGACGGCGCCCGGCCCGCGATGTGCGCGCTCGTGCCGGTGCTGCCTCGCGCGATCGAGGACCTGGGCCGGGTGTCCGGCGGGGGAGCCTACACCTTGGCGCGCGGCGCGCTTGACGAGAAGGACGCCAAGCAGTTCAGCGTGTGGTCGGCGAGTTCCCAGGTCGAGATCTCCGAGGCGCGCAGCCACATCGAGCGCGTGCTCAATGCCACGCCGACACTGAAGGACAAGGTCGGCACGACGTCGATAGACTCGGCGCTCGCATTCGACGCCCTGGCCCAGGTCGAGGTTGCCCACGGCGAGGCAGCCAAGCTCTACGCGAGCGCCGCCGCCACTACGCGCGGCCTGTTCGGGTTTTACGACGGCGGGCTCGATGCGGGGGACGACTTGCTGTCGGCGCGCATCGCGGCGGCGCAGCAAGCGCGCATGACGCGCTTCGCGATGGTGCTCGCCTGCCTGCTTGCCGCAGGCTACCTCTTTCGCGCGTTCTACAACGTGAGGCGGACCGGTCTGAGCGACGTCGCGCGCCATCTCGACGCCATGGCCGGCGGCGACATGACGACGCACCCCGAGCCGCGCGGCAAGGACGAGGCGGCCGCGCTGATGCGGTCGCTGCAAGCCATGCAGGCATCGCTGCGTGGCATCGTGACCGACGTTCGCGGTTCGTCGGAATCGATCATCCACGCCAGCGGCGAGATTGCATCGGCGTCGACCGACCTCTGCGCGCGCACCGAGAGCGCGGCGGCCAAACTCGAGCCGAGCGCCGTGTCGATGGAGGAGATCTCGTCGACCGTCAAGCACACCGCCAAGAGCGTGCGCCGCGCGGCGTCGGTGGCTTGCGACAACTCGAAGGTCGCCGCGCGCGGCGGCGCGCGAGATCGAGGCGCTGATCGCGTCCAGCGTCGAGAAGGTTGAATCGGGAACCCGCGTCGTCGAGGGCGCGGGCGACACGATGGAGGAATTGGTTTGCAACGCACGCCGCATGAACGCGTTGCTGGCCGAGATCGCGACCGCCGCCTCCGAGCAGAGCAGCGGCGTCGTGCAGGTCGACACCGCGGTGCACGATCTCGACCAGATGACGCAACAGAACGCCGCACTGGTCGAGGAAACCGCGGCCGCGGCTTCGGCGCTGAACGACCAGGAGCAGGGCCTGGCGACGAAAGTCGCGCGCTTCAAGCTCCGAGTCGGAGTCGGGGCGGGCAGCCGGCCCCGCGTGAGCCGCCATACGCATCGCCATTGACCCAGGGCAACCCGACCTGGGTGGGGTCATGTGGTTCAATGAGATCCGTTCCTGGCAACACTTCACACACCCCAACGAGGACACCGCAATGGGCAACATCGACACTCACACTTGGCCCAGCATGGGCGCCGAACTGGTCGAGCTTCTGACCGGACAACGCACCGAGATCACCTATCAGTTCGACAACCTGGAAGTGCATATTCCGACGCACCTGCCCGCCACCGGCGGGAACGCGCTGTCGTATGCGGTCTGGAAACTCAACGGCGCCGTCACCGTTCGCAGCCGGACGCACAGCGGCGGCGTGTGAACCCGCCGCGCCAGTTCGACCTCGAGGGGTCGATCAGCGCCGTCGACGCAGCGGGGCGAGCGGTTCAGGTCCGTTGCGACGGGGCGTGGCTGAGCGTTGACGCCAGCAGTGCTCGCGCGGCGCTGTCGGCGTTGTCCGCCGTGCGTGCGCTGCGCGCCGCCGACCCCACCGATGCACTCGCACCGCCGCTGCAGGCGCTGTGGAATGACTACCGCGTCGAGTTGCGGCTGGGCGGCCGCCTGGTCGGCCGCGCGGGCTTTGGTGCGCGGGCGAATTGGCTCGGGCGCCGCCTGACGCGCCTACCGCTGGAACTGCATGCGTCCGCACTGCTGCGGGCGGCACTGCGCGCGTTTTGATCCACGCCCGCCGTGACCGCCGCTGACGCCATGCCGCCACTGTGGTTGCTGCAGGTCTCGGTGGCCGCGGTCTGGCTGTACGAGGGCCTGTGGTGCAAGGTGCTCGCGCGCAGCCCGCATGAGTTCGAAGTCGTCGAGCAGGTACCGTTCTTCGCGCCATCGACCTCGCATGCGTTACTGCGCCTGCTCGGCGTTGCCGAGGCGGCACTCGGTATCTGGGTGCTCACGCCGTGGCAGCCGATCGCCGCTGCGGTCGTGCAGACGGCGCTGCTGATCGGGCTCAATTCGGCCGGCATCACCTTCTCGCGCCAGCGCATCCCCGATCCCGCGGGCATGGTGATCAAGAACGCGGCCTTTCTGCTCCTGGCCTGGGTGACCGCGAGCGCGGTTGCGGGAAGGATGGGCGCATGAGCCCGCCGGGCCGCTCCAAGGGCGAATACCGGAGTGCGCAGCACGAAGGTACTCCGGTGAGCGGCGAAACGCCCTGGGAAGCGGGGCGCTTCGACAAGCGTGCCGGCCCGCAGAAGGTGCTGTTCGGGCAGATGTACGAGGACGTCGGTGTCGAGCACGCCGCTTTCGCGCCGGGCTCGCGCGTCTTTTGCATCGCCTCGGCGGGCGATAGCGCGATGGCGCTGTCCACCGCGCACGACGTGACCGCGATCGACATCAACCCGGTGCAACTCGACTACGCGCGCTCGCGCCTCGAAGGTGCGCCGACGATCACCGGCAGCGCCGAGCGCATGGTCGGTTTCGGGCGCGGCGCGATGGCGCTCGTCGGCTGGCGGCGCGCAGTGCTCGAACGCTTTCTCGATCTCGACAACCTGGCCGCGCAGAGCGCCTACTGGTCGGCGCACCTGGACACACTCGGCTTTCGCATCGCCACCGATGCGCTGCTGTCGGTGTCGGGCCTGAAGGCCGTCTACGCGTCGCCGTTCCTGGCCATCCTGCCGTCGCAGTTCGGGCGCGTGATGCGGGATCGCCTGGCGCGCTGCTTCGCTGCCTTCCCCAATCGCGACAACCGCTACGCGCGAGCGCTGCTGCTCGGCGAGACGCCGTCGGCGCAGGCCTTCGACGTTGGCCGCATCGCGCTCGTCGGCGGTGACGCCGCGGCCTACCTTGAAGGCTGCGCCCCGGCGTCGTTCGACGCTTTCACGCTGTCGAACATCCTCGACGGCGCGCCGGCGGGTTATCGCAAGCGGCTCTTCGCCGCCGTCCAGCGCGCGGCCGCGCCCGGCGCGCCGGTCGTCCTGCGCAGCTTCGCGGTGCCGACCCACACCACGCCCTACGACGCGTCCGCGCGCGACCGCTCGATCCTTTGGGGCGTCGTCGACGTCCGTCCGGCCGAGGCGCTGGAAGGCGCCGTCGGCGTGCCGATTCCGGTGTTCGGATGAACCGGCTGCAGGCTGCGCTCAAGCCGGCCGGTGCCGCGCCCGCGCCGACGCTGGTCGACCTCGCGAAGATCGTCGAGCTGCGGACCAAGATCGTCAGCCTGTCGTCGCTCGCCATCGGCACGCTGTGGGCGGCGGCCGGCGGTGCCTTCTCGTGGAAGACCTTCGCACTGATGCTCGCGGCGACGCTGTGCGTCGACCTCGCGACCGCCGGCTTCAACAGTTACTACGACTACCGCGCCGGCGTCGACACCCCGGAGTCGGACGTCGACGGCTACAAGGTGCTGGTGCAGCGCGGCATCGACCCGAAGATCGCGCTGGTGATCGCCTCGGCCCTGTTCGGCCTCGCCGTTGTATTCGGGCTCGCGCTGGGCGCGCGTGTCGGCTGGGAGGTGATAGGCGTCGGCGTCGTCTGCATGGCGATCGCCTGGGGCTACAGCGGCGGGCCGTGGCCGATCGCGCGCATGCCGGTCGGCGAAGTCTTCGCTGGCGGCGCGCTCGGGCTGGTACTGATCACCTTGTCGGTCTACGTGCAAAGCCACACGATCGATGCGCAAACGCTGGCGCTGGGCATGCCGTCGACACTGATCATCGCCGCCATCCTCGCCGCCAACAACGCCTGCGACCGCGTCGGCGATGCGGCGGCCGGGCGACGAACGCTGGCCATCGTCGTCGGCGAGCGCGGCGCGGTGCGCGTCACCGAAGCCCTGGTCGGCGCGGGCTTCGCCTTCGCGCTCGTACTCGTTGCGGTTCGCGTGCTGCCGCTCTTCGCTGCCGTGCCGCTCGTCGCTTCGGCCGCGCTGGCGGCCAAGCTGCTCACGGCAATGCGCGCGCGCGGCTACAGCCACCGCACCAAGGGGCCGACGATGGGCGGCATCTCGGCGATCTTCATCGCTTACACGGCGAGCGTGGCGGGGAGCTTGGCGCTGGAGCTGGTGCTGCGTTAACCCGCACCGGTGCGGCCGCGCCGCACGGCGGTCAGGATCGCGCGCAGGATGTCGATCGGCGTCGGCGGGCAACCGCCGACGGCGACGTCGACCGGGATCACGTTCGCCACCGCGCCGCAGCTCGCGTAGCTCTCGCCGAAGATGCCGCCGTTGCAGCCGCAATCGCCGATGGCGACGACGAGCCGCGGCTCGGGCGTCGCGTCGTAGGTGCGCCGCAGGGCGGTCTCCATGTTGCGCGAGACCGGCCCGGTGACGAGCAGCATGTCGGCATGGCGCGGGCTGGCGACGAAGCGTATGCCCAGACCCTCGATGTTGTAGTACGGGTTCTGCAGCGCGCTGATCTCGAGCTCGCAGCCGTTGCACGAGCCGGCATCGACCTGGCGTATCGCCAGCGCCTGGCCGAGGATGTCGAGCAGCTCGCGCTGGATGTGCTCGGCCGCGACGCGCAGCGCGTCGTCGGTCTGCGGCGGCGCTTCGGTGCGGATGCCGGTGCGGGCGATTTGCCTGAGGATCTTGAACATCAGAGGTCCTGCCCCGAATAGCTGAGGTTGAACGACTTGTTGATGAGCGGAAAGTCGGGAACGATGTTGCCGATCACCGCGTGTTCGAGCACCGGCCAGTTCTGCCACGACGGGTCGTGGCAGTGGCAGCGGCGGACGCCCGCATCGGCGCCGAGCTCGAGGCCGACGAAGACCTCGCCGCGCCAGCCTTCGACCCAGCCGGCGCCGAACGCGGCGTGCTGCGGCAGGGCGACTTCTGCGCGCAGCGGGCCGCCCGGGAGTTGTGCGCAAAAGGCTCTGATGAGGCGCAGCGACTCGAAGACCTCGTCGAAGCGCACGCCCACGCGGGCCGCGACGTCGCCTTCGCTGCGCGTCGCCATCGAGACGCGCAGTGCGTCGTAAGGCGCCCAGCGCTGATCGCAGCGCAAGTCGGCCGCCTGCGCGCTGGCGCGCCCGGCCAGGCCCGTGAGGCCGAGCTGCGCGGCGAGCTCGGGGGTGACGATGCCGGTCGTCATGAAGCGGTCTTGCAGTCCGGCGTGTTCCTCGTAGATCGCGAGCAGGGCATGCACCTCGGCGTCGATGGCATCGCACTGCGCGCACATGCGCGACAGCGCCGCCGCGTCGGGCTCGGCGGCGACGCCGCCGGGAACGATGCAGTCCATCATCAGGCGATGGCCGAAGGTCTCGCGCGACAGGCGCAGCCAGTCTTCGCGCAGGCGCGAGAACTGCGCCAGCCCGAACGCGAGCGCAGCGTCGTTGCCGAGCGCGCCCAGGTCGCCGAGGTGATTGGCAACGCGTTCGCGCTCGAGCATCAGCGCGCGCAGCCAGGCTGCGCGCTCGGGTACCGCGCAGCCGGTGGCCGATTCGAGCGCCATGCAGTAGGCCCACGCGTAGGCCACCGTCGAGTCGCCCGAGACGCGGCCGGCCAGCCGATACGCGTCCAGCGCCGGCAGCTCGGTAAAGCGGCGCTCTATGCCCTTGTGCGTGTAGCCGAGCCGCTGTTCGAGGCGCAGCACCTTCTCGCCGACGATGGAGAAGCGAAAGTGCCCCGGCTCGATGATGCCGGCGTGCACCGGGCCGACCGGGATCTCGTGCACGCCGTCGCCTTCGACACGCACGAAGGCGTAGTCGCCGGCCGCGTTTCGCGGCGTCGAAGCGTCGCCCACGCTGTCACTGCGCAGCGGCAGCATGCCTTCGGGCCAGGCGCCGTGGTTGAACCACGGCCGGTGGTCGGGCGCGCCGTCGGCCTCGATGCCGAGCAGGTCGACTGTGGCGCGCTGCATGCGCAGCGCAGCCGGGAAGACGTGCGACAGATCGGGGTAGCGCAGCACGTGATGTTGCAGCGGCAGATCGACCCAGGCCAGCCCGTCGCGCAGCGCGTACGCGGCCGAGACGACCAGCGCGCCCTCGGCGGCGTCACGCCGGTCGCTCCCCCACAGCGCGACAAGCCGTCCGCCGGCGCGCGCGCTGGCCACGGCGGCCGCCAGCCAGTGCAGTTCATCGACGGTCGCGCGCGCCATTGGCAGCGGCGCGGGCAGGGCCTCGAACTCGAACGTGAAGGGGGCGAACTTCATGCCGTCAGCCGCTCAGCATTTGCGCCGCCTGGCGAAACCACGCATCCAGGTAGGGCGGGATGTAAAGGCCCAGCATCAGCCCGAGGCCGAGGTGGACGAAGACCGGGATCAGCGCTGGCGGGTGCGGCAGCGCTTGCACCGAGGTGTCGCCGAAGACCATCGGCTGCACGCGCGCGAACACGGCGGCGAAGGCGACGCCGAGCGCGATCAAGAGCAGCGGCGTCGCCCACGGCTGCTCGCGCATCGCGGTCGTGATGATCAGGAACTCGCTCGCGAAGACGCCGAACGGCGGTGAACCGAGAATCGCCAGCGACCCCAACATCAAGCCCCAGCCGACGGTCGGGCTGACACGGATCAGGCCGCGGATCTCGTCCATGATCTGCGTGCCGGCCTTTTGCGTTGCGTGGCCGACGGCGAAGAAGATGGCCGACTTGACGAGCGAGTGCACCGTCATGTGCAGCAGCCCGGCGTAGGTCGCGATCGGCCCACCCATGCCGAAGGCGAAGGTCATCAAGCCCATGTGCTCGATCGACGAGTAGGCGAACATGCGCTTCGCGTCGCGCTGGCGGATCAGGAAGAACACCGCGGCGACGACCGAGACGATGCCAAAGCCCATCATCAAGCGCCCCGGCAGGCCGCTGTGCAGCGCGCCGTCGGCGAGCACCTTGCAGCGCAGCACCGCGTACAGGGCGACGTTGAGCAGCAGGCCCGAGAGCACGGCAGAGACCGGCGTCGGGCCTTCCGCGTGCGCGTCGGGCAGCCAGTTGTGCAGCGGCACGAGGCCGACCTTGGTGCCATAGCCGATGAAGAGGAAGGCGAAGGCGAGGGTCACGATGTCGGGGTCGAGCTGCGCCTTGACCGCGTTGAGGTTGCTCCACAGCAGCGCGCCGCCCTCGGCGCCGAGCACCTTCTCGGCCGCCATGTAGATGAGCACGGTGCCGAACAGCGCCTGCGCGATGCCGACGCCGCAGAGGATGAAGTACTTCCACGCAGCCTCCAGGCTGGCCGCGGTGCGGTAGACGCTGACCAGCAGCACGGTCGTCAGCGTCGCCGCCTCCATCGCCACCCACAGGATGCCCAGGTTGTTGGTCATCAGCGCGAGCAGCATCGTGAAGCTGAACAGCTGGTACATGCTGTGGTACAGGCGCAGCCGGGGCGGCGTCATCTTGCCGCGGTCGCGCTCGATGCGCATGTAGGGGCGCGAGAAGATCGCCGTCGTCAGGCCGACGAAGGCCGTCAGCGTGACCAGGAACACGTTCAGCGCATCGATGAAGAACTCGCGCTCCCAGACGAACTGCGGGCCGCCGGTGATGATCTCGGCGGTGAGCACGCAGGCGGCGATGAAGGTGCCGGCGCTGAAGGCGACGTTGACGTCGCGCGCTCCATCGCGGTGGCCCACCAGCGCCAGCACGAAGCCGCCGAGAAGCGGGATGCCGAGGACGAAGAGCAGGGGCTGCATCACCGTCGCCTACTCTTCCTTCAACTGTTCGAGATGCCGGATGTCCAGGCTGTCGAACTGCTCGCGGATCTGGAAGATGAATACGCCCAGGATCAGCACGCCGATCAGCACGTCCAGCGCGATGCCGAGCTCGACCACCATCGGCATGCCGTACGTGGCCGAGGTGGCAGCGAAGAAAAGGCCGTTCTCCATCGCGAGGAAGCCGATCACCTGCGGCACCGCCTTCGCACGCGTGATCATCATCAGGAACGACAGCAGCACGCAGGCCAGCGCGATGCCCAGCGTGCCGTGCGCGAGCGAGGTCGAGAGCTGGGCGATCGGCATCGCGAGGTTGAAGGCGATGATGACGACCAGGATGCCGATCAGCATCGTTGTCGGGATGTTGAACAGCGTCTCGACGTCCCAGCGGATGTCGAGCCGGGCGATGACCCGGTGCAGCAGCAGCGGGATGAGGACGACCTTCAGCACGAAGGTGATGCCGGCCGACGCGTACAGGTGCGGCTGGTGCGTGACATAACCGACGACCAGCGTCGACAGCACGAGCACCGCGCCCTGCAGCGTGAAGAGCGCGATCAGCGACAGGATGCGTCGCTGCGAGATCATCGCGAAGGCGAGCATCAGCAGCACCGCGCCGAGCAGGTTGACGAATTGGGCGAGGACGTCGTTCATCTCAGGCCGCGCCGGGCCGCTCCCAAGCGGCCTGAGTTCCCCCTTGGGGGGCTGAGCCCGGACACAGACAGTCCCGGTGGACTGGCTGTGCCTGGCGAAGGGCCGGGCCACTGGCCCGGCGCGGCCTGCAAGGCGCGAACGAAGTGAGCTTGGGGGCTGTCATGTCGTGAGGAGAATCTGCACGAGCATGCCGATCACCGCCAGCAAGAATGCCGCCGCCAGGAACTCGGGGACGCGGAAGATTCGCATCTTGGCGCTGAGCGTCTCGACCAGCGCCAGCGCCACGCCGCCGATGGCCACCTTGACCACCAGCGCGGGCAGCGCGAGCAACATCGCCAGCGGTTCGCCGGCCTCGGCGACGCCCCAGGGGAAGAAGAGCGCGATGCCGATGCACGAGTAGGCGAAGAGCTTCAGGCTCGCCGCCCACTCGATCAGCGCCAGGTGGCGCCCCGAGTACTCGAGGATCAGCGCCTCGTGGATCATCGTCAGCTCGAGGTGCGTGGCCGGGTTGTCCACCGGCACGCGCGCGTTCTCGGCCAGCGCGACCATCGTGAAGGCGACGCCGGCCAGCGCGAGGCCGGGGTAAATCGCGAAGTCGCGATGGGCGAGGGTCTCGACGATGGTCGTGAGCGACGTCGACTTCGAGATCAACGAGGCCGAGAAGAGCACCATCAGCAGGGCCGGCTCGGCGAGAAAGCCGATCAGCATCTCGCGCCGCGCGCCGAGCGAGCCGAAGGCGGTGCCAATGTCCATCGCCGCGAGCGAGATGAACACTCGCGCCAGCGCAAAAAGGCCGACGAGCGCGATCGCGTCGGCTGCGGGCGAGAGCGGAAGGTCGGTCGACAGCGTCGGCACGATCGCGCAGGCGAGCGTCATGCAGCCGAAGACGACGTAGGGCGCGCCGCGGAACAGCGGCGACGCGTGCTCGGCGAGCACGGACTCCTTGTTGAATAGCTTGTGCAGCAACCGGTATTGTTGAAACAGGCTGGGCGCCGACTTGTTCTGCAGCCAGGCTCGCCACTGGTTGACCCAGCCCGTGAGCAGCGGCGCCAGCGCGAGCGCGGCGACGATCTCGAGCAGTTGCGAGAGGATGCCCGAGAAGGTCATCGCTTCACCGCCAGCAGCGTCAATATCAGCGTCAGGAAGCTGTACATCAGATAGGTGCCGATGCGGCCCTGCTGCAGCAGGCCGAACAGCTTGGCAATGCGTTCGGCGAGCGCGACGATGGGCAGGTAGATCCAGCCCCAGAAACGGTCGGACACCGCGACGCGGTAGCGCGGCTGGGTGTCGAACGGCGACGGCAGTTCGCGCTCGAGGACGAAGAAGGGCTCGAACATCTGCCGTATCGGCTGGCCGAAGCCTTCGGCGGTGTCCTGCATGCGCGCGGTCTGCCACGGGTAGCCGCAGTCCCAAGCCGGCGCGCGGCGCAGCCGCCCGTGGTAGAGCAGGCGCACGATCAGGAAGGCGAGCGCGAAGCACGCCGCGACGCCGAGTAGGAAGACGATCGGGCCGTAGCTCGCGCGCTCGATGCCGTTGGGCGCCAGCATCCAGCCCGCGCCCTCGGCCGCGTTCCCGAGGCCCGCGCCGACGAGCTGGCGCGTCACCGCGTCGATGACTTCGATGAACTGCACCGGCAGCAGGCCGAGCGCGACGCAGCCGCCGACCAGCCACAGCATCCCGGCGCGCTCCCAGCGGCCGGCGTCGCGGGCCTGGCTGAGCTTGTCCTCGCGCGGCTGGCCGAGGAAGACGACGCCGAAGAATTTGACCATCGTGTAGCCGGCCAGCGCGGCGACGAGGGCGATCAGCGCGGCGACGACCGGAATCAACATGTTCAGCAGCGGGTCGGGCAGGCCGGGCGTGAAGAGGAAGCTTTGCAGCAGCAGCCATTCGGAGACGAAGCCGCCGAGCGGCGGCAGCCCGGCGCTGGCGAGCACACCGACCAGCGTCGCCCCCGCGAGCCAGGGCATGGTACGGATGAGGCCGCCCAGGCGCCCGAGGTTGCGCTCGCCGGTGGCGTGCAACACCGAGCCCGTGCTGAGGAACAGCAGGCTCTTGAAGAACGCGTGGCTGGCCACGTGGTAGAGCGTGGCCGTCAACGACAGCGCGGCCAGCGTCGGCATGTCGTAGGCGGAAAACGTCAAGGTCAGGCCCATGCCGGCGAACAGCAGGCCCATGTTCTCGATCGACGAATAGGCGAGCAGGCGCTTCATGTCGGTCTGCACCGCCGCGAACACGACGCCGAAGAGCGCGGTCGCCAGGCCCAGCGCGAGCAGCATCGCGCCCCACCACCACAGGCGCGTCTGCAGCAGGTCGAAGGCGACGCGCAGCATGCCGTAGACGGCCA
>CAIKUF010000225.1 GCA_903830565.1 uncultured bacterium
GGCCGTCGTCTCGCCGGGCTGGATGCCGAGCTTGCGCGAGAGGTGGTCGATCACGCCCTCGGCGCCGCGCATCGAGCACGACAGGTTGCGGCAGGCCTGCAGATGCCACTGGCCGACCGGCTTGCGGCGGTATTGCGTGTAGTGCGCGAGCACCTCTTCGATCTGGATGCGCGGCACCGGGATGTATTCGGCGAGCTCGGCGATGTCGCTGTCGGCGACGAAGCCGCGGTCTTCCTGGATGCGGCGCAGGCAGGGCAGGACCAGCGACGACTCGGCGCCCGCCGGATAGCGCTTGCGCATGGCGTCGAACTCGGGGATCAGGTGCTTCACCGGTCGCACTCCCCGCCGATCATGTTGATCGACCCAAAGGTGGGCACGATGTCGGCGAGCTGGCCGCCGTTGAGCATCAGGTGCGCGCCGCCCATGTGGACGAAGCTCGGCGCGCGGCAGTGCACCTTGTAGGGAACGCCGCCGCCGGTGCTGACGAGGTAGAAGCCGAGCTCGCCATTGGGCGACTCGTGCGCGCAATAGACCTCGCCTGCGGGAACGACCGGGCCGTCTATCACCAGCTTGAAGTGGTTGATCAGCGACTCGATCTCGGTGTAGACGAGCGGCTTCTCGGGGAAGGTGCAGCGCCGGTCGTCGACGTTGATCGGCCCCTCGGGCAGCATCTGCGCGAGCTGGCGCATCATGTAGATCGACTCGTCCATCTCGCGCATGCGGATGTAGTAGCGGTCGTAGTTGTCGCCCTTGATGCCGACCGGGACGTCGAAGTCGAGTTCGGCGTAGGCGAGGTAGGGCATGTCCTTGCGCAGGTCGCGCGGCACACCCGTCGAGCGCAGCAGCACGCCGGTGTAGCCGTAGCTGAGCGCGTCGGCGGTGCTGATGACGCCGACGTCGCGCATGCGGTCGATGAAGATGCGGTTGCGGTCGACGAGCGCGTGCACGCGGCTGGCGAAGTCCTCGTACTGGACGAAGATCTCCTCCATGCGCAAGAGCCAGCCTTCCGGCAGGTCGCGCGCCAAGCCGCCGATGCGGCCATAGCTGTACGTCACGCGGGCGCCGGTCAGGGCGGCCAAGTGCTCATACATGTAGTCGCGAATCATCACGAGGTACAGGAACGCGGTCATCGCGCCGAGCTCCATCAAACCGGCGGCGATACAGGTCAGGTGGTCGACGAGGCGCGAGTATTCCGACAGCAGCGTGCGCAGGTATTTGCAGCGCGGAGTGATCGCAACGCCCATCAACTGCTCGACGGCGTCGCAGTAGGCGAAGTCGTTGATCAGCGCCGACACGTAATTCAGGCGGTCGACGTAGGGGATCAGGTTGTGCCAGGTGTGGTCCTCGCACTCCTTCTCGAAGCCGCGATGCAGGTAGCCGCAGTGCACGTCGCTGCGCAGCACGCGCTCGCCGTCGAGCTCGGCGATGATCTGCACCGTGCCGTGCGTCGCCGGGTGCGACGGGCCGATGTTGACGATCACCGAGTCGTCGATCAGCGTCTTCTCGTAGATCGAGCGGACGGGGTTCGGGAAGGGGCGGGTCGGGGCGTCCACGGCGAATGGGCTCAGATGCGGTAGGGCACGAGCGGCTGCTCCTGCTGCTTGGGGTAGTCCTTGCGGAGCGGGTGGCCGACGAACCCCTCGTAGAGCAGGATCGGGCGCATGTCGCCGTTGCCGGGGAAGCGGATGCCGTACATGTCGTGGCACTCGCGCTCCATGAACCCTGCCGAGCCGTACAGCGGCACCAGCGAATCGACGCTCGGGTCCGCCTCGCTAACGCGCAACTTCAGCCGAACGCGCTGCTTGTGCACGGTCGAGTAGAAGTGGTAGACGACCTCGAAGCGCTCGGTCTGGCCGATCCAGTCGACCGCGGTCACGTCGAGGAAGATGTCGAACCCGAACTCGTCACGAAGGCGGCGCACGGTGGGCGTCAGATCGGACGGTGCGAGCACGAAGACGAGCACGCCGTGCGACAGCGTCGCCGGCCCCGCCGCGGGGACCAACTGCTGCTGGAGGATTTCGAAGACGGTGGCAGCCACGATTCAGAAGGTCCGCGTCACGATCGGGTGGCTGGCGCGTGCGATCTGGTCCTGCAACTGCATGATGCCGTCGATCACCATTTCGGGCCGGGGCGGGCAGCCGGGGATGTAGATGTCGACCGGAACGATCTTGTCGATGCCCGCCACCGCGGCATAGTTCTGGTAGAAGCCGCCGCTGGTCGCGCAGACGCCGAAGGCCATGACCCACTTCGGTTCGCACATCTGCTCGTAGACCTTGAGCAGCACCGGCGCCTGCTTGTGCGTGACCGTGCCGACGACCATCAGCAGATCGGCTTGCCGCGGCGAGAAGCGCGGCAGCGCGGCGCCGAAGCGGTCGGTGTCGTA
>CAIKUF010000226.1 GCA_903830565.1 uncultured bacterium
ACATCCGCAGCATGGACGACAAGGTCAGCGACTACATCCCGGACATGAAAGGCTCGGCCTACGACGACGTCAGCATCCGCCAGTTGCTGACCATGACCTCGGGCGTGCGCTGGAACGAGAACTATGCCGACCCGAACTCCGACGTGGCCCGCTTCAACAACCACCAACCCGAGCCAGGCGTCGAGGCGCTGGTGAGCTACCTGCGCCGCCTGCCGCGCGCGGCGCCGGCCGGAACGCGCTGGAACTACAGCACCGGCGAGACCAACCTCGTCGGCATCCTCGTCACCCAGGCGACGAAGCGGCCGCTGGCCGAGTACCTGTCGGAGAAGATCTGGACGCCCGTCGGCATGGAGCAGCAGGCCACCTGGGTGCTCAGCAAGACCGGGCAGGAGATCAGCGGCTGCTGCATCCAGGCCGCGACGCGTGACTTCGCCCGCTTCGGCGTCTTCATCCTGAACGGGGCGCGCGCCGGGGGCAAGAGCGTCGTGCCCGACGGCTGGCTGGCAGACGCCACCACCGAGCGCATCGGCATCGACCAGCCCGGCCGCGGCTACGGCTACCTGTGGTGGACCTACACCGACGGCAGCTTCACCGCGCGCGGCATCTTCGGCCAAGCCATCTTCATCGATCCGAAGCGCCGGCTGGTGATCGCCTCCAACGCCAACTGGGCCGGCGGCGCGACCGACCCGGCCGCCAAGGAGGGGCGTGAAGCCTTCTACCGCGCCGTGCAGGCGGCCATCGACGCCGAGTCGGCACCTGCCCCCGCCCAGACCCCGGCGGGCGAAGCGCCGCGGCCGCCATCGTAGGCCTGCGAACCGGTGGCCCAAGCGGGCAGAGCGCGATGAAGGAGAAACTGGGCCAGGACATGGCGCCCTATCGCATCCTCGGCGCCTGCAACCCGCCGCTGGCGCATCAGGCCGTCACCGCGGCGGCGGACATCGGGCTGTTGCTGCCCTGCAATGTGATCGTTTGCGAGGAAGCGCCGGGCCGGGTCGTGGTGGGCTTTCTCGATCCGCAGATCATGGTGGGCCTCGTCGGCAAACCCGAAGTCAAGGCCGTGGCCGATGCCGCCGAGCAGCGACTGCGCCGGGCCTGCGAGAGCCTGGGCGGCAGCGTGACCCAGCCGACCTGAGCGGCTGCCGCGCTTGCGAGGTTGGACGGCCGGTGATTGGTCGCGTCGGGTCAGCCGACAGCAACGCGACTCACTGCTGGCGGTCGAGGCATGCAAGAGCAAACATTGATTCTCAGGCGACCGGCATTCAGCGACCTTGGTCATGAAGGGTGATTTCCGATTTCGGTCCGGAACAAGTGAATCCTAAATCGGAATCGTGCGACGCGGATTCGTCGCTCACCGCATTGCCGTGCGCATACGCTTGCATCACCTTGCGCAATGTCGTCACTTGCTGGCGATAGTTGGTGCATCCGGAGCACATCATCAGGTGCACGCGCAGTGACAGCCGCTCCCCCAGGGTCAAAGGACGCTCCATCTCGGCCGAACACACCTCGGTCAATTCCTTGCAGCTCAACATTTCGATCCCTCGGGTCGGCCCCAGCCGCTTTCCATGCAGCCCCTCAATTTCAGCCGGGCGCGGTGCAGGATGACGTGGCAGTTGCTGGTCGTGATTCCTAACTTGGTGCAGATCTCGTCGGCCTCGAATCCGAGGCACTCCCGCATCATGAAGACCCGGCCGGTGGCGGCAGGTAGATGGTCGAGGCAAGCCTCGAACACCGCCCAGAATTGCCGGGTCTGCATGGATTCCTCCGGGTTCGGCCAGGCCGCCGGTCTGGGTCCGTCGCGCCAATGCCCGCTCTCGCTAAATAGGGTTTCCAGACGCTCCTGCCAATCCTCATCATCGTCAACAAGACTGGACATCGTGACTGTCCGGCCGACCTGCCGCAGGTGGTCGATGATCCGGTTGCGCAGGATGGCAAATACCCAGGTCTTCAGCGTCGATTGGCCGGCAAACGAGGATGACTTGCGAAGCGCTGCCTCAATGGACTCCTGAACCAGGTCTTCGGCCGTCTCGGTGTTGCGCAGTTGCAGATTCGCAAAGCGCAGCATGTCCGCACGCAGCGACAAGAGCGCCTCCGCGCTGATACCTTGCATGGACGCGGGCAACACCACAGGTGGGACAGAAGACGGATGCTGCATTCAGTCACCTCGCGCGCGCTGCGCCTCGTTGCGCGCGGATCTGTAGCTCGACACGCACAGCGGCACGACTAAGTCTAGCGCCACCCGCCATGAGTTCACCGTGTAATGCATCCAGAACTGCCCGCCGTCGTGGATCACTTCGAGGCCGGCACCAACCGTCTGAGACACCTTGAATGCCGACCATGCGATCCGCGGTTTCATCATCAGGCGCCACACCTGGGCACCGGCTCGGGGCCGATCGCTGGGCATGACGGAGGGGTCGGACTGTCCGGTTGGCATGTTCTGGCCTTGGCCGAAGTCGGCCCACGGGGCACGCATGGCAGCATCCTAAGGCGCCCGTACTGATCACTGGTGCCAAATCACGTATCGAGGCGTTCAGCGAGCCTGGCTTTCGGTGACGTGCGCAAAGTTCTGGCAGTCAAACTTTGACGTCCGACCACCGAGGCTTCTTACATCGGCGTCGCGACCGGCTGTAAGAAAACCGCCGCTCGGCCGTCTAGCAAGGGAAGCCACCACGGACCGCCCATGCACGCCACCCTGCCACTACTCGTCCGCACCGATTTTCCCGCACTGCGGCGCCGCGCCGTCGAGACACTCCAGGTCAACCTCGGCTACCGCTGCAACCAGAGCTGCGTTCACTGCCATGTCAACGCCGGCCCGAACCGTACCGAGGAGATGTCGCGCGACACGATCGACGCCATCGTCGCCTTCCTGGCGGCCAGCCCCGAAGTGCGGACGCTGGACCTGACTGGCGGTGCCCCCGAGCTCAACCGTCACTTCCGCTCGCTCGTCATCGCCGCCCGCTCACGCGGCGTGCGGGTGATCGACCGCTGCAACCTGACGATACTGGAAGAACCCGGCCAAGACGGGCTGGCAGAGTTCTTGGCCGAGCATGGCGTGGAAGTGGTGGCCTCGATGCCGTGTTACCTCGAAGACAACGTCGATCGCCAGCGGGGCAAGGGCACGTTCAACGCCAGCATCCGTGGGCTGCAGCGCCTGAACGCCCTCGGCTACGCTCAACCGGGGTCAGGCCTAACACTGAACCTCGTCTACAACCCGCAGGGTGCGAGCCTGCCGCCGGGGCAGGAGGCGCTTGAGCGCGACTACAAGAAGCACCTCACCCAGCACTTCGGCGTGACATTCAATCAACTGTTCACGCTGGCCAACATGCCGATCCAGCGCTTTGGCTCGATGCTGGTGTCCAAGGGACAGTTCAACAGCTACATGGAGTTGCTGCGCAGCGCGCACCGCGAAGACAACCTGGCCCAGGTGATGTGCCGCAGCCTGGTCAGCGTCGACTGGCAGGGCTACCTCTACGACTGCGACTTCAACCAGCAACTCGGCCTGCCGATTCGTGACGCTGGCAAGCCGCGGGTGCACCTGAGCGAGATCGCGGCCGGCCGGCTTGAGGACCAGCCCATCCGTGTTGCCGACCACTGCTTCGGCTGCACCGCAGGCCAGGGATCGAGCTGCGGCGGCGCGCTGGAGGCCGCCACTGCGTCGGCGCCGAGTTGCGGCATCTGACGCTTGCCCATTCAATTGAGTATCTCGACGTGAACCAACTTCAGGGCCTGTTCTTCTGGGGCTTTCTGCTCGTCTTTGGCATCGTGATGTACCTGGTCGTGCCGCGCTCGAAGAACGAGGCCGGCTTCTTTCGCGGACAGGATGACCAGGGGCACCCGGCGTCGGAATGGGCGCTGATGATGAGCATCTTCATCAGTTGGATCTTCGCCAAGTCGGTGACCAACGCCGCCAACCTGGGCGCGACTTATGGAGTGGTCGGCGGGCTGGCCTATGCGGCCTACTGGCTATCGATCCCGGTGGCAGGCTTGGTCATCTACCGGCTGCGCACGCGCGAGGGCGCCACGGGGCTCGTGCCCTTCCTGATCGGCAAGTACGGGCGCGGCGCCGCGCTGGCGTTCTCTCTGGCGATCTTGATCCGGCTGTTCAATGAGGTCTGGAGCAATACCGCGGTGGTCGGCGGCTACTACGGCGCCACGGGCTCGGCCGGCTTCATCGGAGCGGCGCTGCTGTTCACGGCCGCCGTGCTGTTTTACAGCTTGAAGGGTGGCCTGCGCAGCTCGATCTTCAGCGACGTGATTCAGGCGTTTGTGTTCATCGTCTTTCTAGGTGTGGTCCTGGCCTTCGTGCTTCCCAACCATGCACCCCGCGAACTGCTGTCGCAGGGCACGTTTGCCATGGACTCCGGTGGCGACCTGCTGCTGGTGGCACTGCTGCAGACGCTCTCCTATCCGTTTCACGATCCGGTGCTGACCGACCGCGGCTTCATCACGCGTGAGAAGACCATGCTCAGGGCCTTCATCGTCGCTGGCGTGCTCGGCTTCGTGGCGATCTTCGCTTTCAGCCTGGTCGGCGTGCATGCGCGGCTGGAGGGTCTGGCGGCCAGCGGCAACGTGCCGGCTGAAGTGGCGCGCGGCCTGGGTGTCGCGGGCTACTTCGCGATGATCGTGGTCATGGTCACCTCGGCCGGCTCGACGCTGGACTCGACCTTCACCTCGTTGTCGAAACTGGTGGCTCGTGAGCTTCCGTTGCTGGCCGGCCGGCTGCCCTCGCCGAAGGCGATGACGATCGGCGCGCTGACGATGGTGGCCTTCGCGCTGCTTGGCAACCTGCCGATGATCGCCGGCACCGACATTCTCAAGGCGACGACGATCAGCGGCACCATGGTCATCGGCCTGGCCCCGATCTTCTTGTTTTCCGGCCGCGTCGGCTACGCGCCGCTGTCCTTCCACCTCGCTTTCTGGCCCGGTATCGCGCTGGGTGTGCTGCAGGCCTCGAACCTGATTCCACCGGGCTGGGCCATCGGTGGCGGCAAATACGGCGTTCTGCTCGGGACCAACCTCTACGGCCTGGTACTGTGCACGGCGGGCTTCTTTCTGCCGCTCGCCTTGCCGCGCTTTCGGATCAGTTTCGCGAGGTTTCCAGCTTGAGCGGGCCCGGCCGCGTCTGCCCCCTGCGCTACCGCTACGGGGCCGGGGCGATCGCCCAAGCCGAGACGCGCGAAGCGCAAACGCTCTATGTCATCGGCGGCCTCTACGGCAATGTCCCGGCACTCGACACCATAGAGGCGATGGCGCGAACCGAGGTCATCGCGCCCACTCTTTGTTTCAACGGCGACTTCAACTGGTTCAACGTCGCCGACCACGATTTCGCCGAGATCAATCTGCGCGTGCTCGCGAACGACGCGATCGTCGGCAACGTCGAGGCCGAGTTCGATGCGCCGGCCGACGATGCCGGTTGCGGCTGCGCGTATCCGGCGGCGGTGGACGAAGGCATCGTCCAGCGCTCGAACGAAATTCATCGTCGGCTCAAGGCCACGGCGCAGCGCCACGCGGCGCTGCTTGGCCGCATCGCGCAGTTGCCGATGTTCGCGCGCTACCAGGTTGCCGATTGCCGCATCGGCGTCGTCCACGGCGATGCCGATTCGCTCGCCGGCTGGCGCTTCGACGTGCAAGCGCTCGACGACGCGCAGGCCTGGCCCTGGCTGCACTCGGCGTTCGCTGCGGCCGAAGTCGATCTCTTAGCCAGCACGCACACCTGCCTACCCGCAATGCGCCGCTTCGAGCTTGCACCGCGGCGCACGGGCTGGGTGCTGAACAACGGCGCCGCCGGGATGGCGAACTTCGCCGGCGATCTTGCCGGCCTGTGCACGCGGATTGCGACGACGCCGTCGCCGCATCCGGTGCTGCACGAAGTGCGTATCGCCGGCGCCTACGCCGCGCTGCTGCCGCTGCGCTTCGACGCCGCGCGCTGGAGCCGCGAGTTTCTTGTGCAATGGCCGCCTGGCTCGCCGGCCTGGCGCTCGTACTACAAGCGCATCACGCGCGGGCCGGCCTTCAGCCTGGGCCAGGCGTGCGCCTCGGCAGGCACGGCGGCATCGCCAATGGTTGGCGGCGTGCCGTGAAGCGCGCCACTACACCTTTGCGCGTTCTCGAATGCCGGCCAAGATGAAGCCGATTCGATCGAGCATCGGCTCAAGATTTCTTCGAGCCCTGCTCGCGGCGTGCACGCTCGCGCTCGGCGTGGCGGCCTGTGCGGTGCGGCCTTACAACGCGCCGCTAGACGCAGCCGGCCCGCCAGCCGACTACACGTTCGCGAAGCGGCTGCCTCGCAACTCGCCGAAGCTCTTCGTCGTGCTGACTTTCTCCGGCGGCGGCACGCGCGCCGCGGCGTTCACGCTCGGCGTACTCCAAGCGCTCGCAGAAACCCAGATCGAAGTCGATGGCGTCTCGCGCCGCCTCATCGACGAAGTCGACGTGATCACCGCAGTCTCAGGCGGCAGCTTCACCGCGGCCTATTTCGGGCTGTTCGGCGACAACGTCTTCACCGACTTCCCCGAGCGTTTTCTCTACCGCGACGTGCAGGCCGACATGGTCCGCGAACTGCTTTCGCCGGCGTCGCTGTTAGCGATGGGATCGCCTCAATTCAATCGCAGCGACGCGATTGCGGAGTACCTCGACCGCTTGCTGTTTGAAGGGCGCAGGTTCGCCGATCTTTCGTCGACCGGGCGCAGCCCATATGTCATCCTCAACGCCACCGATCTCAACACGGGCGCGACGTTTTCGTTCACGCAAATGCAGTTCGACTTTCTATGTTCGAACCTGTCCACGCTGCCGGTGGCCCGCGGCGTGATGGCGTCGGCGGCGGTTCCCATCGTGTTTGCGCCTGTCGTGCTGCGCAACTACTCTGGCCCCTGCGCTGAGCGCAGCGCGCAGTGGGTCGATCTGGCGCTGGCCGAGCGCAACCCCGCCGATCGCCGCTTTCACGCGGCGACGGCGCTCGCCGGCTACGCGAACGCGGTGGCCGTGCCCTACGTTCGACTCGTCGACGGCGGCATCGTCGACAACCTCGGCGTGCGCGGCAGCATCATGAGCGAGGTCAACCACTACGGCCGCGTGCTCCAGATGGCCGGCGCGTTTTCGCCGCAAGCGCTGGAGCAGGTCGAACATGTGCTCGTGATCGCGTCCAACACGCAAACGATTTCGGAGCGCGACTGGGTCGGTCAGCAGGCCGATCCCGGCCTGCTCGACACCGCCCTGGCGCTTGCAGACGCCACAACCAACGTGCTCAACGCCGAAACCACCTTGCTCGCCCAGCAGGGCTTCGACATGTGGGCCGCTTACGTCAACAAACAGCGTTGCTCGGCGTGCCCGAAAGTGACAGTGGATTTCTCCGTGCTGTCGTTCGACTACCTGGCCGACGCCGCCGAACGCGAGCGCTACCAGACGATTCCGACGACGTTTCGGCTCGACCGCGATACCGTCAACGACCTCAGGGTGCTGCCCGCGCGGATGCTGAACGATTCGCCCCAGTTCCGCGCGTTCCTGCGGCGGGTGCAGGCGCCCGCCATTGGGATGCCGGCGAAGTAATGCTCGTCAGTCGGGCAGTCCGAAGCGGCGCCGCAGCCGGATACCCAACCACGTACCCGGCAGTGCCGCTGCAATCCACAGCCAGCCGTGCAGGCTTGTTGGCGCCGACCGAAAACTGAGCCACTTTTGAGGGTTGTGCCGACCCAAAACTGAGCCAGGTGAACGACTACCCTGCTGCATTTTTGTGCAGCAGAGGACAAGGAGTGATCACCATGGACATGATTGGCAAGATTC
>CAIKUF010000227.1 GCA_903830565.1 uncultured bacterium
CCCGCTTGGCTGCGGCCCAGAGCTGCCTTTGCAGTTGTCGCACTTTGTCGCTCGGTTCATCGCCGACGGGGTCGTTAGGCACGGTCTGGCCGGCCATTCCCTCGCGCTTACCCGCTCCAGTGCGTATTTCAGCCCATCGCGGACGGCATTTCAGGCTGATCGCGGACGCTGTTTCAGCGTGATCGCGGACGATTGGGGAGCGCGCAAGTGATTTCTTGAACGGGTCTAGGCTCACCGCATTTTGCGGACGAGCCGATGCCCACGAACAGAGTCACCATGCGCCGAATCCGAGAAACATTGCGCCTGCACCTGCAGGCAGGGCTGAGCTACGGCGAGATCGCCCGCGCGCTCAAGATCGCCAAGAGTTCGGCGGGCAAGTACGTCTGGCTGGCCCGCGCGGCCGGCGTCGACTGGGACGTTGCCCAGACCCTCACCGACGACGAGATCGAGGCCCGACTGTTTCGTGCGGCAGTACCGCGGTCGAGCCCCCAACTCTCCCCCGACTTCGCACTCGTTCACCAGGAACTCAAGCGCGCCGGCGTCACCCTGCAACTGCTGTGGGAGGAGTACGCACGGGACAACACGCTGGCCTACAAGTACACGAGCTTTTGCATCAAGTACCGCGCGTTCGCGCAGAGCCTGAAGCGCTCGATGCGCCAGGTTCACATCGCCGGCGAGAATCTCTTCGTCGACTACTCGGGCAACGGCGTGCCTCTCATCGACGCTGCCACCGGCGAGATCGCGACGGCGCAGATCTTCGTGGCCACGCTCGGGGCGTCGAACTACACCTTCGCCTGCGCCACGCCGCGCCAGAGCACCGCCGACTGGATCGGCGCCCAGGTGCGCGCGCTCGAATTCTTCGGCGGCGTGCCGCGCTTGATCGTGCCCGACCAGACCCGCGCGTTGATCAAGTACCCCGACTCCTACGACCCCGAACCCAACCGGACTTACGAGGAATTCGCCGAGCACTACGGGTGCGCGCTGCTGGCCGCGCGCCCGGCTCATCCGCGGGATAAGCCCAAGGTCGAAGGCTCGGTGCTCCTGGTGCAGCGCTGGATTCTGGCCCGCCTGCGCAACCGCCCGCGCTGAGGCCTGGCCGAGCTCAACCGCGCCATCGCCGAGCTTCTCGCGGACCTCAATGCGCGCGCCTTCAAGAAGCTCCCCGGCTGCAGGGCCAGCGCCTTCAAGGAGATCGATGCCCAGGCGCTGGGGCCCTTGCCGGCCACGCGCTACGAGATCGGCCGCTGGAAGTCGGCCAAGGTCAACATCGACTACCACGTCGAGTTCGACGCCCACTACTACAGCGTGCCGCACAGGCTCGTGGGCACCACGGTCGAGTTGCGCGTCACCGGAGAGCTTGGTGGAGGCTTTCCAGGCCAACCAGCGCGTGGCCTGCCACGCCCTGAGCCACCAGCGCGGCGCCCACACCACGACGCCCGAGCACATGCCGGCGTCGCACCGGGCGCACCTGCAGTGGACGCCTGCAATGTCGGCGCCGATCCAAATTTGAGCCACCGTGCCGACCGAATATTGAGCCAGGGGTGGAAGCCGACCTTGAGAGGTTCGGCTGTGGATAAGTGTAGTTCTTGACTTGGCTGTGCTGACCTCCCGATGCTGTGAATGGC
>CAIKUF010000228.1 GCA_903830565.1 uncultured bacterium
CCATTCACAGCATCGGGAGGTCAGCACAGCCAAGTCAAGAACTACACTTATCCACAGCCGAACCTCTCAAGGTCGGCTTCCACCCCTGGCTCAATATTCGGTCGGCACGGTGGCTCAAATTTGGATCGGCGCCGACACTTTTGGAATATCAAATGTCTTAAAGAATCGTTCCCGGTTGGGCGCGCAGTGTCTACTCTCGCGGCTGACCAACGTCCCGTAGCGTGGCATGCTGCGGAGCGCATCTCTACTTGAAAGGAAGTTCCAATGTCCGGCTACTTCAACGACAACTCGCTGTCCATCGGCCGCACGCCGCTGATCCGCCTGAACCGCATCACCGACGGCGCCAAGGCCACGGTGCTGGCCAAGATCGAGGGCCGCAACCCGGCCTACTCTGTCAAGTGCCGCATCGGCGCGGCGCTCATCTGGGACGCCGAGAAGCGCGGCCTGCTTGGCTCGGGCAAGGAAATCGTCGAACCGACGAGCGGCAACACCGGCATCGCGCTCGCCTTCGTTGCCGCGGCGCGCGGCATACCGATCACCCTGACCATGCCCGAGACGATGAGCCTGGAACGGCGCAAGCTTCTCCTCGCCTACGGCGCCAAGCTCGTGCTGACCGAGGGGGCGAAGGGCATGAAGGGCGCGATCGCCAAGGCCGAGGAGATTGCCGCCGGCGACCCGAAGTATGTGCTGCTGCAGCAATTCAACAACCCGGCCAACCCGGCGATCCACGAGGCGACGACCGGGCCTGAGATCTGGGACGACACCGCAGGCGCGATCGACATCCTCGTCTCCGGCGTCGGTACCGGCGGCACGATCACCGGCATCTCGCGCTTCATCAAGAACACCAAGGGCAAGAAGATCACGTCGGTCGCCGTCGAGCCGGCGGCGAGCCCGGTGCTGACGCAGACCCGTGCCGGTGATGAAGTCAAGCCCGGCCCGCACAAGATCCAGGGCATAGGCGCCGGCTTCGTTCCGGGCGTGCTCGACCTGTCGCTGGTCGACGCCATCGAGCAGGTGACGAACGAAGAAGCCGTGGCGTACGCACGCCGGCTGGCGCGCGAGGAGGGCATCCTCTCGGGGATCTCGTGCGGCGCGGCGGCGGCTGTCGCAGTGCGCCTGGCGCAGCGGCCCGAGAACGCGGGCAAGACCATCGTCGTGATCCTTCCCGATTCCGGCGAGCGCTACCTGAGTTCGGTGCTGTTCGAAGGCGTGTTCGACGCCGCCGGCCTGGCGCCGGCAACGGCGGCCTGAGCCACGCAAGCGGTCCTCTACTGGTCACCCTGACAGTCTTCAACATCCTTTAGCTCGATGACACATTTCACCCCCGTGTCGGCCCTCGTCGGCGGCGTGCTGATCGGCCTGGCGGCGATCCTGCTGCTGTGGCTGAACGGGCGCATCGCAGGCATCAGCAGCATCGTCGGCGGAATGTGGTTCAGCCCACGCGGCGAGCGCACCTGGCGATTGCTCTTCATCACCGGGCTGATCCTGGGCACCGGAGCATGGGTCGCCGTCGCAGGGCAGGCGCCGTTGCCGCGGCCTCAGTCCCCGGCCGCGCTGCTCGTTCTGTCGGGCCTGCTGGTCGGCTACGGCACCTCTCTCGGCGGCGGCTGCACCAGCGGTCACGGCGTGTGCGGGCTGGCGCGCTTTTCACTGCGTTCGCTGGTGGCCACCGGCGTCTTCCTGGTCGTTGCGATCGTCACCACCTTCATCGTGCGGCATGTGCTGCACATTGCGTGAGGCGGCAATGTCGGAACGAGTATCCACTCCATCGAGTGCGCGCGCACTCGTTGCCCTGCTGGCCGGAGCTGTCTTCGGCCTTGGCCTGGCCGTCGCGCAGATGATCGACCCGCGCAAGGTGCTGGGCTTCCTCGATGTCGCTGGGGCCTGGGACGCGAGCCTGCTCTTCGTTCTGGGCGGCGCCGTGGTCGTCGCGGCGATCGGCTTTCACTTCGTGTTGCGCAGGCCGGCGCCGTTGTTCGAAGAGCGCTTCCACGTGTCCACGCTGCAAGCCATTGACGCGCGCGTGATCATCGGCGCGGCGATCTTCGGCATCGGTTGGGGCCTGGGCGGCTACTGCCCTGGCCCGGCGATCGCATCGCTCGGGTTCGGCAACGCGGAGGCGCTATGGGTCGTACCGGCGATGCTCGCTGGCGCCGGATTGCAACGCTGGCAGGCAAGACGCCGAGGCCCGGGGCAGAAGACAGCGCAGGCCGATGCTTCAGCGGTCACGCAAACTTGATCGAACCATGCCTATCCGGTTGCTTGCCAAATGACCTGACTCGGACTATCTTCGGGCTGTGGATCCGCGCGGCTTTCCGACCACCCTGCCAGAATTCCAGCGTGTCTTCCCCAGCGACGCTGCCTGCGCCGCCTATCTGGAAAAG
>CAIKUF010000229.1 GCA_903830565.1 uncultured bacterium
CAGGCACCCATCGTCCACGGCCTAGCACCCGGGTGGCGTGCGCCCGCCAACAGCGAGCGCTGCATCGGATCGGGACGGCGGGGCGTTCTGCGCAGCGAGGTAAAGGAGGAGGCCCGGTCGGAGACCGGGCCGGGGGACACGAGCGCAGCAGAGCGCCCCGTCGTCCTGATCGCGCGCCGACATTCGCGTGCGGCAGAGCCGGCTCGCGCGAACGACTGCAACGGGCCGAAACCCGACCGCCATGCGCCTTCGAGTCGATCTCGATTCATGTCACGCCCTCGAGGTAACGCAGCAGCCGCGCCTGTATGTCGTCGCGGTCGGAGAGCAGGCCGCCCTGCGTGCCGTCGATCAGGTTGCCATCGGCGACGATCTTGAGCCCGGCGCCTATCGTCGCATCGGGCTCGAACAGCGGCGCGGCGCCGGACTCGGCGGCGATGGTCTGCGCCAGGGCCTGCTGCTCTGACGGCGGCCAATCGGCGGCGTGCACGATGTGCCATGGGCCGTGCGGTATGCGGGCCGATGCAGCCGCGATGACGTGATCGACCCAGATCGCACGCGAAGCGCCCTGCCGCCACAGGGCCAGCAGTTCGCCCGGCAGTTGTTCGCCCGCGAGGCGCAACAGCGCCGCGCTGCGCTGCTGCTCATGCAAGCGGCGGTGTGTCGCCAGGCGAGCCTCGGCTGCGGCGATGCGTGAGCGCTGGAGCAGCCGCTGCTCGGCGAAGGCCTGACGCATACGCGCGCGCGCCTCGGCTTGTGACTGAGTGCGCAGCGCCGCGGCACGGCTGCTCGCTTCGCCGAGGATCTGCGTGCACTGGCGCTCGCGGTCGGCTTCGACCAGATCGACCAACGCGCGCGCCTGGTGCTCGACGAGCGCCGGGTCGGCATGCGATGACGGTGTCGCCTGCCGCGAACTGGCTTCGACATCGCGTCGCTGCGCGCCCTGCGTCGGCTCCGAAGCGCTTCGCTCTTTCATGCTTCGAGCCCGAGTTGCCCGCGCAGGCGCGCCGCCAGGTCCGGCAACGGCGCGTCGCCCTGCAGATCGGGAACGATCAACACCAATGGCGCGAGCGCCGACAGCGCGCTGCGCAGCACGGCTTCGGCGATGCCCGCCGCGACCGAGGCCGAGAGCAGCACCAGCGGCGCATTCGCGCGCGCCCATGCCAAGGCTGCCGCCTCCTCGCCCGCGCGCGGCGTGCGCACGATCGCGCCCGCAAGCCGGTAGCCGGCCGCGCTGAGTTCGTCGCCGAGATAGACCGGAGCAGGCATCAGAGGCTGAGGGTTGTTTGGGCGTGCCCGAGCAGCGCGCCAGAAGGCGTCCGATCTAGGCGCAAAGCACAGCCATAGCCCCCGCTATGGCGCGCATTTGCAACGACGAGCGGGCGCCTTCTGGCGTGATGAGCGGGCATGATCGAAAGACTCTCAGCCTCTTAGCCAAGCCGGTTGAGCATCAGGATGGACACGATCAGCCCGTAGATCGCGATCCCTTCGGCAAGGCCGATGAAGATCAGCAGGCGGCCGAACAATTCGGGCTTCTCGGCCAGCGCGCCGACGGCCGCGGTGCCGACCTTGGCCACCGCCCAGCCGGCACCCAGCGACGACATGCCGGTCGCCAGCGCGGCGCCGATGAAGACCCAGCTACTGTCGACGCCGGCACCGCGGGCGGCGGCCGCCGCGGCGTCGCCCGCGGCCTGTGCGTTTGGCGACCACAGCAGCAGCGCCGTCGATGCCAGGCCCAGCATCAGGGCGAGCGCGACGAGCGCGAGCGGTACTTCAAGGGGCTTCTTCATTCAGTTCTCCTGATAAGTGAATGGCGGTGCGGGCAGCGGGCGGAAGGCTCGCCCCTGCCCTTGCATGAAGCGGGTGAAAAATTCGAAGAGCACGAGGCGCGTGGTCTGGATCGAAACCACCATCGCCTCGAGCACGATGACGACGACGTTGCCGACGACGAGCACCAGCGCCTTGGCGACCAGGCTGTCGGCGGCCAGCATCAGCGCGACGATCGCCGACGACAGGCCGGCGTGGGCAAGCGCGAACGCGCCGACGCGCGCGAACGAGAGCGTGTTGATCATGATCTGCAGCGTCTTCTCGATCAGCTCGCCGACCGCGCTAAGGCCCGCCATCGCGCGCCCGGCGTGCACGGCGTTGCCGATGCAAAAGCACAGCGCGGCAAGCGCGGCAACGGTGAGCGCCGCGGGCGCGACGAATGCCGCGAGCAAGCCGACGTAGACGACGATCAACGGCGATTCAGTGAGCAACCATCGCCGCCACTCGCCGCCCCACCAGGCAGCGAGCGCGTTCAGCGCGAGGCCGAGGATGAGCAGCACGGCGCCACCGAACAGCGGCGCGAGCAGCACCTGGAGTGGCGCGTCGAGCGGGTGCAGCCACAGTGCCGGCAACAGCCCGTGCACGCCGAACACGCTGCCGAAGAGCAGGCCGAACACCGCCGCAGACATACCCCCCACCATCAGCAGGCGCGCGATCGGGAAGCGCTTGCGATACCACCACCCCCCAGCGGCGAGGACGAGGCCCTGGCCCACGTCGCCGAACATGTAGCCGAACATCAGCGGCACCGCGATGGCCAGCAACTGGCTGGGATCGGCCTCGCTAGAGGACGGCATTCCCAGCGCGCGGCTGAAAATCTCGAACGGCCGCGCCCAGGCCGGGTTGCTAAGCAACAGCGGCGCACGCGCTGCCGGTGGCGGCGGCACGAACTGGAGCAGCGCCCGCGCGCCGCTGCGCTCGAGCGCGAGCGCCAGCGTCTGGCCGCCTCCGCCGCTGAACCAGCCGGTGATCCAGCACAGCAGCTCGCCGGATTCGAGCGCGTGCACGTTGCGCATCACCCATTGCAGTCGGTTCGCGTCGCCCAGCGCCTGCGGCAGCTCGTGGCGTTCGTGCAGCGATGCGAGTGTGGCCTGCATCGCCTGCATATCGGCCTCGATCGCGGCCAGGCGATCGTTGGCCGTCGCCTGGTTGGCTGCGGCGTCCGACTGCAGCCAGCTCGGCGCCTCATGGACGCTGCCCTTTTGCGTCGTCACCGCCTGCGCCAACGCCTGCAAGGCCTCGGGCGTGCCGACGGCCAGCAGATGCACGGCGGCGTCGACCAGGAACGACGACGCCACCGTGTCCGGCTGCACGGCGCCGGCCGGCAGTGCCTGCTCCAGCGTGACTCCGGGCGGCAACACGAACAGCCGCACGCTCAGCCACGGCCCGGCTTCGGCGAGCTGCGCGGCATCGAGCGCGCCGGGCGCGAGCGCGACCAGCACGCGCTGCCAAAGGCGCAACTCGCCGCGTTCGGTCTCCAGGCGTTGCAAGGCCTGGATCACCGGCTCGGCGTCCTGCGCCCAGGCACGTATCGCCATCAGGCTGCGCTGCAAGGTGATCGCAGGCGCTTCCGGGAACGCCGAGGGCCGGCAGGCTTCGGGCGGCGGCCAGTAGGCGTGGTAGCGCGCAGATAGATCGAGGTACTGCACGAGCAGCGGCAGCACCTCGCTCAGCAGCGTCGGCATGCCGGCGCCGGCGCGCGCTTCGAGCTCGACCGCGCCGGTGCGCGCCAGCGCTTCGAGCACCAGCGTCGCGTCGTCGCGCGCGGCGAGGACCTCGAACCAGCGGGCGGCGCGCGGGCGCAGCATCAGGTCACCTTCCGGTGCGCAAACAGCACGCGGCGCAGCAACTCGGCCCGCAGCCGCTCGAGGTCGAGCGCGCACAGTGCAAGGTGAATGAAGACCGCCGCCGGCTCGGCCGCCGCCCGGCGCAGCAGCAGCGACAGGCGTGCGCTGAGCGCAGCGCGCAGCAGCCAGCCCTGCTCCGCCGCCGCGCTGGCAAAGGCCCTGTAGTGGTCGGCGAGCGTGCGCACGACCAGCGGCATGACCTCGTCGGCGTCGCCGATCGCCCGCGGCAGGCGGCGCTTCCATTCGGCGAGCCAGGCGTCGCCCATCGTCCGCGGCACGTCCCAGGCCGCAGCCAGTGCGCCGAGCGGTCCCGCTACGAGCAGCGCCGCACGCTCCGCGGGCTGCGCGGCGCACAGCGCGCGCCAGGCGTTGTCGTCCTCCATCCACGGCGCCGGCTCGCCGCCGCGCGCCAGGTGCTGCAAGGGCCCGAGATCGGGCAGCGTGGCGCACCACGCGACCGGGCTCTGCCAGGCCTGCGGCATCCAGCCGACGACCTCCGCGACCCGCGTGCGCCAGTGGCCGCGCAGCGTGGACTCGATCTGCGCATCGGTGCTGTCGGCGGTGATGCCGTCCAGCCAGGGCCGCAGCGCCGTCGCACGCGCAAGTTCAAGCAGCGGTGCGAAGTCGCGCACGACCTCGATGCGGCGCCAGACCGGCTCGCCCGCGCGCTGGCCGTGGCGCGCCTGCAGTCGCCCGTGGGCGTATTCGAGGCTGCCGCATTCGATCACGACGCCCCTCCGAACAGGTCGCGCGCAAGCGACTGCACGGCGCGCTGCAGCGCCGCCATCTCTTGCGCGTTCAGAGGCTGCGGGCTGTCGAGCCGATCGGCCTCGGCGTCGATCGCGACCACGCGCGAAGCGGTCTCGCGCTCGAAGGCGCTCACGATGGCGCGGATGCGCCGCTCGGTGCGTTCGGCCACGGCGCGGCTCGCCGCGCGCGCGCCTTCGGCGATCTCATCGACCTCGCGCCGCGCGCGCTCGACCGCCTCGCGCGCAACGCGCTCGGCAGCGAGCACACGCGCAATCGACGCCTGGCCAGCGTCTCGCGCAACGCCCTTGTCAGCCATCGGTTTCACCGTCTGGCCTGCCTTCCGGTCATCCCCGCCGAGAAGTCGATCCGGCGCGCCCCAGCGCGGCGGTTCACTGGCTCTGGGCGGTCAGCACCATGCCGGCGCAATCGTGGAACAAGCCCGGCACGGCAGCGCCGACGCGAACCGTGCCCGGTTTCACCTCAAGAGCAGTATCGCGGCCGAGGCACGAGGGCGGGGTTGACCCACCTCAATGGGCGGTCGCACGCGGCTTGGCCGCGCGTGCGAAAAGGGGCTACGCCAAGAACCCTCGTGCACGCAGCAAGGCCAGCACGGATTCCATCTGCTGTTCGAGCGCGCGCTCGACTGCATCGATGGGGATCTCGATGAACTCGTCGTCGGGAACGACGCTGCGCGCCACCGCAAGCCCGCCCGGACTGTCCGCGCCGAGCGCGACGATCACGCTCAGTCCGGCATCGACCAGCAGGCGCGCCACCTCGTCGGCGCGCCGGGCGCTCTCGGTGCGATCGGCGTCGCTGTCGCCAAGGTCCCGGTTCAGCCCGAGGCGAAGCTGGTCGCCAATGAGCCTGCTGCTCGCCAGGCCCAAGCCTCGAAGGCGCGCTTCGAGTTGCTCGGCGATGGCCTGCTGCAGACCGGCGTCCGCCGAACCGGTGAGCCATAGCACGCGTGGCCGATGCCATGGCGCTCGTGCGGGCTCGGCCTGCAGCGCGACGTGCAGCATCCCGGCGCCGACCGTGCCGTTACTCAGGCGGTCGATGAGGATGAAGCCGCCGGTGTCTCGATTCACTGCGTAGGGGTCGAACGCGATCACGCGGTCGAGCGCGATCTCGCAGACGCCGATCTCGTTCAGCGCCAACGTGCTCGCGGCCAACTGCTCCATCGTGTTGACGTCGACCTTGTGCTTGGGCCGGGCAACGCTTGCGGGCACGGTCTGGGTGCCGATCTTGAGCAGGTAGCCGCGGCCGGGAACCAGCGCCTCCTCGGCCATCCAGACCAGCGTCGCCTCGAAGCGGTCCGCCTCGTCGGCCGGCGCCGCGCAGTGCGAGAGGACGGCCCCGCGCGAGATATCGATCTCGTCCGTCAACGTCAGCGTGATCGACTGCCCGGCCACGGCGCGCGACAGGTCGCCGCCGGCGGTGACGATGCGCGCGACGCTGCTCTCGCGCCCCGAGGGCTGGACGCGGATGCGGTCGCCCGGCTTGACGGCGCCGCTGGCGATGGTCCCCGAGAAGCCGCGAAAGTCGAGGTTGGGCCGGTTGACCCATTGCACCGGCAGCCGAAACGCCGCCGCGCTCTGGCGCGGGTCGCTGACGTCGACCGTCTCCAGGTAGCCCATCAGCGTCGGCCCGTCGTACCAAGGCGTGTGCTCGCTGCGGCCCAGCATGTTGTCGCCGCGCAGGGCAGAGAGTGGGATCGCGGTGATCTCGTCCAGGTTCAGGTGCTGCGCGAACTCGCCGTAGTCAGCGACGATGGCGTCGAAGACCTGCTGCGAATAGCCCATCAAGTCCATCTTGTTGATCGCCAGCACGACCTTGCGGATGCCGATCAGCGAGACCAGAAAGCTGTGCCGGCGCGTCTGCGTGAGCACGCCGCGGCGGGCGTCGACGAGCACGACGGCGATGTCGGCCGTCGATGCGCCGGTCACCATGTTGCGCGTGTATTGCTCGTGGCCGGGGGTGTCGGCGACGATGAACTTGCGGCGGTCGGTCGAGAAGTAGCGGTAGGCGACGTCGATCGTGATGCCCTGCTCGCGCTCGGCCGCGAGGCCGTCGACGAGGAGCGCGAAGTCGATCTCGGCGCCCTGCGTTCCCCACTTCACCGAGTCGGCCAGGGTGGCCGCGAGCTGGTCCTCGAACAGCATCTTCGCGTCGTAGAGCATGCGCCCGATCAGCGTGCTCTTGCCGTCGTCGACGCTGCCGCAGGTGATGAAGCGCAGCAGGCTCTTGGCTTCGTGCTGCTTGAGGTACTGCTCGATGTCGGTGGCGATGAGATCGGAGACGTGGGCCATCTCAGGCCTCCCGCCGGGCCGCCCCAAGGGAGGCCTGCGCCCCCTCGGGGGGCTGAGCCCGGACACTGCCAGTCCCTGCGGACTGGCTGTGCCAGGCGAAGGGCCGGGCCAGTGGCCCGGCGCGGCCTGCAAGGCGCGAACGAACGTGAGCTTGGGGGTCCATCAGAAGTAGCCCTCTTGCTTCTTCTTCTCCATCGACGCCGATTGGTCGTGGTCGATCAGCCGGCCCTGGCGCTCGGAGGTGCGCGTGAGCAGCATCTCCTGGATGATCCCGGTCAGCGTGTCGGCGTTCGACTCGATGCCGCCCGACAGCGGGTAGCAGCCCAGCGTGCGAAAGCGAATCTTGCGCATCGTCGGTACCTCGCCGGGCTTCAGCGCCATGCGCTCGTCGTCGACCATGATCAGCGTGCCGTCGCGATCGACGACCGGGCGCTCTTTCGCGAAGTACAGCGGCACGATGGGGATGTTCTCGAGATGGATGTACTGCCACACGTCGAGCTCGGTCCAGTTCGAGAGCGGGAACACGCGCATCGACTCGCCCTTGCGCTTGCGCGCGCTGTAGAGCTTCCACAGCTCGGGGCGCTGCACCTTCGGGTCCCAGCGGTGCTGGTCGCTGCGAAACGAGAAGATGCGCTCCTTGGCGCGCGACTTCTCCTCGTCGCGGCGCGCTCCGCCGAAGGCGGCGTCGAAGCCGTGTTCGTCCAGCGCCTGCTTGAGGCCCTGCGTCTTCCACAGGTCGGTATGGACTTGCGAGCCGTGGTCGAACGGGTTGATGCCGAGCGCCACCGCCTCCGGGTTGCGGTAGACGATCAGCGGCATGCCGGACTCCTCCGCGACGCGCTCGCGCATCGCGTACATGTCGCGGAACTTCCAGGTCGTGTCCACGTGCAGCAGCGGGAACGGCGGCAGCGAGGGGTAGAAGGCCTTTTGCGCCAGGTGCAGCATGCACGCGCTGTCCTTGCCGATCGAGTACAGCATCACCGGCCTCTCGGCTTCGGCGACGACTTCGCGCATGATGTGGATCGCCTCGGCCTCGAGGCGTTGCAGATGGGTCAGGGGCATGGACGGGACTCTTTCAAGGCCCGCGATCGTATCGACATTGACACTGCTTTTCGTAATATCCAAAGTCCACCTATGACGCCAGACCTCGCCGCGCGAAGCGCGCTTCTCGAAAGGGTGGTCGCGATCGCCCGCCAAGCCGGTGAAGTCGTGATGGACGTGTACGCGACCGACTTCGCCGTGCGCGATAAGGACGACGCATCGCCGGTCACCGCTGCCGACGAGCGCGCCGAAGCCGTGATCGTTCCCGCCCTGCAAACCCTGCTGCCTGGCGTGCCGGTGGTCGCCGAAGAGGCGGTGGCGCGCGGCCATGCGCCGCAGGTGGCCGAGCGCTTCTGGCTCGTCGACCCGCTCGACGGAACGCGCGAGTTCGCCAACCGCAACGGCGAATTCACGGTCAACATCGCGCTCATCGAGGGCGGCGTGCCGGTGCTCGGCGTCGTGCTCGCGCCTGCGCTCGCTCGCCTGTTCGCGGGCGCGGTCGGGCTCGGCGCGTTCGTTGAAGACGGCGCGGAGCGGCGCGCCATCGTCTGCCGCGCCGTGCCCGCCGAAGGCTTGACCGTGCTCGCCAGCCGGTCGCACGGCAATGCAGCGGCGCAGGACGCCTTCCTCGCCGGTCGCAAGGTGGCGTCCGTGAAGCGCGCCGGTTCGTCATTGAAGCTGTGCCTGATCGCCGCCGGCGAGGCCGACCTCTACCCGCGCTTCGGCCGCACGATGGAGTGGGACATCGCCGCCGGCCATGCCGTGCTGCGTGCTGCCGGCGGCCAGGTGCGCTGCCTGGACGGCGAAGGGCTGCGCTACGGCAAGCCGGGCTTCGAGAACCCGCACTTCTACGCCTCGGGGCAAGCCCTCGTGTAGCCGCGCCGGTGGCGCCCGCCACCTACAATCCAAAGCTCCGCGAAAACCCTAAAGCGCCGCGACGCGCCGCCTGCTCCCTTGCCATGACACCACTCGCCAAGTCCTTTGAACCCGCCGCGATCGAGGCGCGCTGGGCGCCGCTGTGGGAGACAAGTGGCCTTTATGCACCGTCGCTGGACGCGAGCCGGCCGTCGTTCTCCATCCAGTTGCCGCCGCCGAACGTGACCGGCACGCTGCACATGGGCCATGCGTTCAACCAGACGATCATGGATGCGCTGACGCGCTACCACCGCATGCGCGGCTTCAACACGCTGTGGGTGCCGGGAACCGACCACGCGGGCATCGCGACCCAGATCGTCGTCGAACGCCAGTTGCAGGACCAGGGCCTCTCAAGGCACGACCTCGGGCGCAAGAACTTCGTCGCCAAGGTCTGGGAGTGGAAAGAGCAGTCGGGCTCGACGATCACGCGCCAGATGCGCCGCCTGGGCGCCAGCGTGAGCTGGGAGCACGAGTACTTCACGATGAGCGACAAGCTCTCGCCGGTCGTCACCGAGACCTTCGTGCGCCTCTACGACGAGGGCCTGATCTACCGCGGCAAGCGGCTCGTCAACTGGGACCCGGTGCTCAAGTCTGCCGTCTCCGACCTCGAGGTCGAGAGCGAGGAGGAAGACGGCTTCCTGTGGCACATCCGCTACCCGCTGGCCGACGGCCCGGGCTCGGTGGTCGTCGCGACGACGCGGCCCGAGACCATGCTCGGCGACACCGCGGTGATGGTGCACCCTGAGGATGAGCGTTATGCCGCGCTGCTCGGCAAAGACGTGCGCCTGCCGTTGTGCGAGCGAACGATCCCGCTGATCGCCGACGACTACGTCGACCGCGAGTTCGGCACCGGCGTCGTCAAGGTCACGCCGGCGCACGACATGAACGACTATGCGGTCGGCCAGCGCCACGGCCTGCCGACGATAGTCGTGCTCACGCTCGATGCGCGCATCAACGACAACGCGCCGGCGGCGTATCGCGGCCTCGACCGCTTCGAGGCCCGCAAGCGCGTCGTCGCCGACCTCGAGGCGCAGGGCCTGCTGGTCGAGGTGAAGAAGCACAAGCTGATGGTTCCGCGCTGCGCGCGCACCGGCCAGATCGTCGAGCCGATGCTCACCGACCAGTGGTTCGTCGCGACCACCAAGCCGGGCGCAGACGGCAAGAGCATCGCGCAGAAGGCGATCGCCGCGGTCGAGAGCGGGCAGGTGAAGTTCGTTCCCGAGCAGTGGGTCAACACCTACAACCAGTGGATGAAGAACATCACCGACTGGTGCATTTCGCGCCAGCTCTGGTGGGGGCACCAGATCCCGGCCTGGTACGGCAGCGGCGGCGAGCTGTTCGTCGCCCGCAGCGAAGACGAGGCCCGCGCCAAGGCCGCAGCCGCGGGTTACAGCGGCGCGCTGACGCGCGACGCGGATGTTCTGGACACCTGGTACTCGTCGGCGCTGGTGCCGGTTTCGACGCTGGGCTGGCCGGCCAAGACGCGCGAGCTCGAACTCTTCCTGCCGTCGAGCGTGCTCGTGACAGGCTACGAGATCATCTTCTTCTGGGTCGCCCGGATGATCATGATGACACTCCACTTCACCAGTACCGACGAGTGCCCAGAGGGCAGAGTGCCCTTCGAGACGGTCTACATCCACGGCATGGTGCGCGACGCCGAAGGCCACAAGATGAGCAAGTCCGAGGGCAACGTGATCGACCCGGTGGACCTGATCGACGGCGTCGACCTGCCGACGCTCATTCACAAGTCGACCGTCGGCCTGCGCAAGCCCGAGACGGCGCCCAAGGTCGCGCGCCGAGTCGAGAAGGAATACCCGCAAGGCATTCCGGCCTACGGCGCCGACGCGCTGCGCTTCACGATGGCGAGCTACGCCAGCCTCGGCCGCAACATCGCCTTCGACACCAAGCGTTGCGAGGGCTACCGCAACTTCTGCAACAAGCTCTGGAACGCGACACGCTTCGTGCTCATGAATTGCGAGGGAGCGGACTGCGGGTTGCAGGAACATACTGCTGCCGAGTGCGCGCCGGGCGGTGCGTTGCACAACTACCTGAGCTTCTCGAACGCCGACCGCTGGATCGTCGGCGAACTGCAGCGCGTCGAGGCCGCGGTCGAGAAGGGTTTCGCCGACTACCGCATCGACAACGTCGCCAACGCCGTCTACGCCTTCGTGTGGGACGAGTATTGCGACTGGTACCTCGAGATCGCGAAGGCGCAGTTGCAAGGCGGCGGCGAGGCCGAGCAGCGGGCGACGCGGCGCACGCTGCTGCGCGTGCTGGAGACCGTGCTCAGGCTGCTGCACCCGATCACGCCATTCATCACCGCCGAGCTGTGGAGCGCCGTGGCCACGGTCGCCGGGCGCAAACCGGCGGGCGGCGTGGACTCCATCGTCGTCGCGCCCTATCCGAAGCCGCAGCTCGAACGCATCGACGCCGCTGCCGATGCGTGGGTGGCGCGGCTCAAGGGCGTCGTCGGCGCGTGCCGCACCTTGCGCAGCGAGATGACGCTGTCGCCCGCCGCGCGGGTGCCGCTCTACGTGCACGGCGACGCCGCCTTCATCGAAGAGGCCGCGCCGCTGCTGAAGGCGCTGGCGAAGCTGTCGGAAGTGAAGCTCTTCGCGAGCGAGACCGACTACGCGGCGGCAACGCGCACCTCGCCGGTCGTCGTCTCAGGCAACGCGCGACTGGGGCTGCACGTCGAGATCGACGTCGCCGCCGAGCGCGAGCGGCTGGGCAAGGAAATCCTGCGTCTCGAAGGCGAGATCGTGAAGGCAAATGCCAAGCTCGGCAACCCGAGCTTCGTCGCCCGTGCGCCGGCCGCCGTCGTCGCTCAAGAAACCCAGCGCGTTGCCGAATTCGCGGCTACGCTGGTCCGTCTGCGCGAGCAGTCGGCAGGTCTGGACGGCCCGGCGGCGTGAGCAGCCGCGTCACCACGGTTCGAACCTCACCTCAGGCGGACATTGCATGCTAGTCAACAAGGCCATCTTCCCCGTCGCCGGGCTCGGCACGCGCTTCTTGCCGGCCACCAAGGCGCAGCCCAAGGAGATGCTGCCGGTGGTCGACAAGCCGCTGATTCAGTACGCCGTCGAAGAGGCCTATGCGGCGGGCGTGCGCGAGATGATCTTCGTGACCGGGCGCCACAAGCGGCCGATCGAAGATCACTTCGACATGACGGTCGAGCTCGAACTCGCGCTCGAACAGTCGGGCAAGCAGGCGCTGCTCGAAGTCGTGCGCAGCGTCAAGCCCGACGACATGGAGTGCATCTACATCCGCCAGCCGCAAGCGCTCGGCCTCGGCCACGCGGTGTTGTGCGCGCAAAGCCTGATCGGCAACGATCCGTTCGCGGTGCTGCTCGCCGACGACCTGATGGTCGGCACGCCGCCGGTGCTGCAGCAGATGGTCGAGCAGTTCGACGAGTGGCGGGCGTCCATCCTTGCCGTGCAGGAAGTGCCGCCCGAGCAGACGCGGCGCTACGGCATCGTCGCCGGCACACCCGTCAACGAGCGCATGCTCGACGTGACGCGCATCGTCGAGAAGCCCGCGCCCGAGGACGCGCCGTCGAACCTCGGCGTTGCCGGGCGCTACATCCTGACGCCGGGCATCTTCCACGAGATCGCGAACCAGAAGCGCGGCGTCGGCGGCGAGATCCAGCTCACCGACGGCATCTCCGGCCTGCTGCGGCGCGAGAAGGTCTTTGCTTACCGCTACGACGGCAAGCGTTACGACTGCGGCAGCAAGGAAGGCTTTCTGCAGGCCAACGTCGAACTCGCCCTCGCGCACGCCGAACTCGGCCCCGGCTTTCGCCAGTTCCTGCGCGCGCTCGAACTCTGAGAGTGGAGCCTGACCGGCCTCAGCGACGCCGCAGCAGGTGCACGAACTCGCCGTCGAAAGTGATCTGTTCGACGAGTTCGTTGCCGGTCTGACGCGCGAAGGCCTGGAAGTCGCGCACCGAGCCGGGGTCGGTCGCGACGACCTTGAGCAACTCGCCGCTGTGCATGTCGGCCAGCGCCTTCTTCGCCTTCAGGATGGGCAGCGGGCAGTTCAGGCCGCGCGTATCGATCTCTTTCACGGCGTCCATGGTCGAGTCCTTGCAGGTCGCGTTGTCGATTCAGCTCGATGCCGGCCCGGCGCGGCCGGGCAGGTCTATCCATTGTGGCGTGTGCCCGCGCGCGCTCAGCCAGTCGGCGAGCGCGTAGCCGGTGCCGGCGCGCCAGCAACGCACCTCCGTCGGCGCGAACAGGCGGTAGTCCGACAACTCCGGCGAGAGCACGATCTCGCCGTGCGCGACGGCGTGGTAGGCGATGATGACCTGGTTCATGCGCTGGAAGTCGTAGGCGCCGATGATGGCCAGCGCATCGACGGTGAGCGATGTCTCCTCGGCTACTTCGCGCGCGACGCCCTCCTGCGGCGACTCGCCAGCCTCCATGAAACCGGTGACGAGGCCGAAGAACTTGCCCGGCCACGCCGCATTGCGCGCCAGCAGCAATTGGCCATCGCGATCCACCAGTTCAATCACCGCGGCGAGCACCGGCGTCGGGTTGTTCCAGTGCGTGTAGCCGCAGGCCGGGCAGCGCAGCCGCGTCTTGCTGCCGCTGTCTTCCATCTCGGCGATCGGCATCAGCTCGGTCGCGCAATTCGGGCAGAAGCGGAATTCGTGATGCATGCGCGGCCTCAGGCGGGGAAGACGCCAGTCGACAGGTAGCGGTCGCCGCGGTCGCAGACGACGAAGACGATGGTCGCGTCCTCGACCTGGCGCGCGATCTGCAGCGCGACCCAGCACGCGCCGCCGGCCGAGATGCCGCCGAAGATGCCCTCCTCGCTCGCCATGCGGCGCGCAGTCTCTTCGGCATCGGCCTGGGTCACGGACACCGTCTCGTCGATCCAGGTCGGGTCGTAGATCTTGGGCAGGTAGGCCTCGGGCCACTTGCGTATGCCCGGAATGCGCGAGCCTTCTGCCGGCTGCGCGCCGATGACGCGCACCGCCTCGCTCTGCTGCTTGAGGTAGCGCGAAACGCCGGTGATGGTGCCCGTCGTTCCCATCGCGCTGACGAAGTGCGTGATGCGCCCGTCGGTGTCGCGCCAGATCTCGGGGCCGGTGGTCTCGAAGTGGATGCGCGGGTTGTCGAGGTTAGCGAACTGGTCGAGCACGCGGCCCTTGCCGTCGCCCTGCATCTGCAGCGCGAGGTCGCGCGCGTACTCCATGCCGCCCGAGCGCGGAGTCAGGACCAGCTCGGCACCGAAGGCCTTCATCGTCTGCGCGCGCTCGATGGACAAGTCCTCGGGCATGACGAGCAGCAGCCGATAGCCGCGGATCGCCGCCGCCATCGCGAGCGCGATGCCGGTGTTGCCCGAGGTGGCCTCGATCAGCGTGTCGCCGGGTTTGATGTCGCCGCGCTCTTCGGCGCGGCGGATCATGCTGATGGCAGGGCGGTCCTTGACCGAGCCGGCCGGGTTGTTGCCTTCGAGCTTGCCGAGGATCACGTTGCGCCGGCGTTCGTTCTCTACGCCTGGCAGGCGCACCAGGCGCACCAGCGGCGTGCTGCCGATCGCGTCTTCGATGGTCTTGTAGGCGGGCATGTCGACTCCAGCCGCCATTGTGTCAGGCTACTTGGCGGCCCGCCCTGCGTGCCATAATTCCGCCCTCTTTGAAGCACCGGCCTCGGTGGCGAAATTGGTAGACGCGCGGGACTCAAAATCCCGTTCCGCGAGGAGTGTCGGTTCGATTCCGACCCGAGGCACCACGAAGGCCGCTCCTGTCTGCCTTGCCCCACAGGAAACCGCGCATGCCCCCGATGCCTCCCGTCACCCAGGCCCTGTTGCTCGTCAATGTGGCGATCTTCTGTCTGGACATGTTCCTCGGGCCGTGGTTCGGGCGCCTGTTCGCGCTGTGGCCGCTGGGCGGCAACTTCATGCCCTGGCAGGTCGTGACCTACGCCTTCCTGCACGGCAGCTTCGGGCACCTGTTCTTCAACATGCTCGGGCTGTGGATGTTCGGCGCCGAACTCGAGCGCATCTGGGGCCCGCGGCGCTTCATTCAGTTCTACGCCGCCAGTGTCCTCGCCGCAGCGGGCATGCAGTTGCTCGTGAACGTCTTGCTCGGCTCCATGGTCCCGACCGTTGGTGCTTCGGGCGGGCTATTCGGCCTGCTGCTCGCGTTCGGGATGACGTTTCCGAACCGCACCATCATGCCGCTCTTCCCGCCGATTCCGATGAAGGCGCGAACCTTCGTGATGATTTTCGGCGGCCTCGAACTTGTGTTCGGCGTGACCGGCACCCAGTCCGGCGTGGCGCACTTCGCGCACCTGGGCGGCATGCTCGGCGGCTACCTGATGATCCGCTACTGGCGCGGCCAGCCGCCGTTCGGGCGCCGCCGCTGATGCAGCGCGTCGCGGGTTAGGGCCTG
>CAIKUF010000230.1 GCA_903830565.1 uncultured bacterium
GCCGATGTGCGCGACCACGAGGTACAAGTAGCCCGCGCTGCGCACCTCGCGGATGCGGTGGTTGGCGGTGACGAGGAAGTAGGACGACAAGGCCATCGTCTCCCACATCACCATGTAGCAATAGGCGTCGTCGGCCAGCGTGACGAGCGCCATGCTGGCGAGGAAGAGGTGGTACTCCAGGCACAGCAGCCCGGGCGGCGTGCCTTCGCCCTTGCGGAAGTACCCGGCAGCGAAGATCGACACGCCGGCCGAGACGCTGCCGATCACGAACAGGAAGAAGGCCGAGAGGCTGTCCAGCCGCAGGTGGAAGGGCAGCTCGGGCAGGCCGAGCGCGAGCACCGCCGTTTGCGGCGTGCGCGTGATCGCGATCATGGCCAGGCCGGCCAGCAACAGGCCGAGCCCGCCGCCAATGGGAAAGAGGACGCGGGCGACGAAGCGAAAGCGGCGCAGTGCGGCGACGCCGGTCACGCCGACCGCCAGCCAAGCGCCGAGCACGATCAGCACCCAGTCGATGACGAGCCAGTCGGCGACGTGCGGGAGGGCGCTCATGCGCTTGCGCGTGCCTGCATCTGCTCAGCCGCGTTTGCGCGGGCGCCCGGGCTTGGCGGCACGCTTGACGCTCGCCTTGGGGGCTGGGGTGCCGCCGGGCCGGTAGGACACGCCGTGTTCGGCGAGATAGTCGCGGATGAGCTGGCGCACGACCTGCGAAGGCGTCAGATCCTGCCCCGCGCATAGCTGCTCGAGGGCGGCCTTCTTGGCCGGATCGATGAGCAGCGTCAGGCGCGCGGTCTTGAGTTCCACGCGCGCATTGTATGTTAATGCGATGTGCGTTCGACGTGCATGTCGTTCGGATGGCCGGGCGAACCCGGTGCGGCGTTCAGCGCACCCGCATCCCCGGCACCGCGCCCGGCCACGGTTCGAGCACGTAGATGCCCGGGTGCGCCTTCTCGTCGACGTGCGAGGCGGCGAGGACCATGCCGTCGCTGACGCCGAACTTCATCTTGCGCGGCGCGAGGTTGGCCACCATCACGGTCAGCTTGCCGACCAGATCCTCGGGCGCGTAGGCCGACTGGATGCCGCTGAAGACGTTGCGCGGCGCGGCCTCGCCGACGTCCAGCGTCAGCCGCAGCAGCTTGGTCGAGCCCTCGACGCGTTCGGCGGCGACGATCTTCGCGATGCGCAGATCGACCTTCGCGAAGTCGGCGATCGTGATCGCCGGCGCGATGGCCTCGCCGCCGGGGACGACGACGATCGCTTCGGCCGGCGCGGGCGCCGACGCTTCGAGCAGCGCATCGAGCTGGGCTGCGTCGACGCGCTGCATCAGGTGCTGCTAGGGCGCAACCGTGTGCCCGGCGGGCAGCAGCGTCGCCGAGCGGCTCCACGCGTCCAGCGGGCAGTTCAGGAACTGCGCCGTTCGCGCCGCCAGATCGGGCAGGATGGGGCCGAGGTAGAGCACCAGCAGGCGAAACGCGTTGACGACGTCGGTGCAGACGGCGTGCAGTGCGTCGCGATGCTGATCGAGGTCTTTCGCGAGCAGCCACGGCGCTCGGCTTGGCTCGGCTAGTCGCCGTTGGGCAGCAACGGCAGCACGCGCAAGCTATTCAGGAGCCTTCGCCGATTCGACGCGGCGGACCACCGCGCCCACCAAACTGAATCGCGGTTTCCCACCGGGCTTCGAGGCGCGTGATCCGGCGATCGTGATCGCGCAACTCGCGCGCCAACTCCTTGATGGTGTCGCCGCTGCGCCTAACGTCATCCGCCAGCCTGAGCGCTTATTTGATGGCCCCGATGGCTTCGCCAAAGGCCCTCATGCGCGCGCTCCAGCAGCCTTGCGGCTGCGACGGGCCACAGTGGCTGCCATGCCCTCACGGGCGCTGCGCTTGGAACGAAGCTCCTCGAGCGCTTCATCGATCCCGCTCTGGAGCGACGCCTTGGCGTCGGCAACCGCCCTGTTCAGTTCGGCGGTCGACAAAGCAACGCGTTTGGATTTCACAGCTTGGCGCCCTTCAGCTCGCATCGACCAACAGCAAGCGCTGCTCGATACGCTCCACGCGGTCACTGAGCCGGTCGTAGCTCAAATGCTGCGCTGCAATGCTGGTTGCAAAGTCGCCGTTGTCTCGGCGCAGGCTCGCGATGCCGGCCTCGACCACTGCAAGGCGAGTCTTGATCTCGCGTGTGTCGTCCTTCACGGAAGCAAGTTCGGCGCGGAGCGCGCGGAACTGCTCAAGCATGAGGTGTTCGATGTTGTCAGTCATAGGTAACTCCTCACTACACGCTCTTCGGCTCCAATGCACCAGGCCGCTCGCCGAACCACTCGGCACCGCGCTTCACGGCTTCAGGTACGTCGCATTCCATGCCGTGCTACTCGCGTGCGTGATCCCGAGCAAGTCGAGCTCGGCAAGCTGCTCGGGCGCATAGACCCAGGCGAGCGAATCAGTCGGCACATAGAACCCCAGACCATTGTTACCGGCCTGGGTGTACGGGTAGGCCTGTGCAAGTAGCGTCTCCGCTGCAGTCCACAGTTTCTGCGTATACACCAGCGTCAGAGGTAGTGACTGAATTGCGGTATAGGTTTCCTGGTGATTCAAGCGCGCAGCGCGTAAGTACGCGATCAGGAACGACATGAATTGCGGGACGCCGTGAAGATCGCTCCCGGCACGGATAGTTACGACCAGGGGAGATAAATAGTTATAGGTGGGTGATTTGGCGATTGACAAGCTGGCTGTACCACCATTCGTGTAGGCGGTCAGTTCGTCCAACAACATTGTGTAGGTGTTGCCGGGAACACCTAATCTGACAATATAGCTAGAGTAAAAGTCATTCTTGAGACTTACCGGTAGCGATTCAGCGACAATGGCGTACGAGGCTGTTGCCTTGTCGTATTGTGACAAGTCGGTAGTGGCAACGTGACCGAGCAAATAGTACCGACGGTAGCTATCGCCGAGATTGCAAAGAACACTCAGGGCGCCATCGAGCTTGTGGGTTGTTTCGTGAATACCGTAACCGATACTCTCGCTTGTGATCGATGGGAAGTCATTAACCCAGTACAGCACTTCACCCGGCAGCCGGGCGAAGAGGTCGTAGCCAACGCTGGGATCGGTGCTCGCGAGCACGTCGCCGACGAATTGCATGGAGCCCGGTGTCAAGGTCGGCACGGGCGTTGCCGCCGCGAGCAAGCGCGGACAATCGGCGACCGTGATCGGCGGCGATGCGGTGATCAGGCCGTCGGTGGCCGGGGGCTGCTTGGCCTGGGCGGGGGCCTCGACGGTCCAGTTCACGGTCATGGCCGTCTGGCCGCCGCCATCTGCGAAGGCGGTTACGGTGCAACTGTAGGACCCGGGCGGGACCGGTGTGACCCACAGGACCCAGAAGGCCTTGGTCCCCGCGTTGCCGATGCTGCTCGTGCCCACTACGCCGTTGGTGCACGCGTCGACGTCGACTCGGATCGCCCCGGAGGACGACCAGACCATGGTCGGAACCTCGTTGTAGGCGTAGCTTGTCTTGCTCATCGAGGCCGTCAGGGTCGGCGTCGACGGTGCGCTGGGTGCAGGGGCGGGCGACCCCGA
>CAIKUF010000231.1 GCA_903830565.1 uncultured bacterium
ATCCTCTCGCACGGCGGCAAGCTGGGCGACGTGGCCATCTTCGGCCAGGAGGCCAACCCCACCACCTGGCGCCTGGCGGCGATGAACCTGGCCATCCGCGGCATCGACTTCAACCTCGGCCGCGAGCCCGCAGACACCTTCACGCGCGACCAGTTCCCCGACCTGCGGGCCGACTTCATCCTCGCCAACCCGCCGTTCAACATCAGCGACTGGTGGCATGCCAGCCTGATGGGCGATGCGCGCTGGCACTACGGTGACCCGCCGCAGGGCAACGCCAACACCGCGTGGCTGCAGCACATGTTGCACCACTTGAAGCCAGGCGGACGCGCCGGCATCGTGCTTGCCAACGGCAGCATGAGTTCGAGCCAGAACAACGAAGGCCAGATCCGCGCCGCGATGGTCGATGCCGACGTGGTCGAAGTGATGATCGCGCTGCCCGGGCAGTTGTTCTTCAACACGCAGATTCCGGCCTGCCTGTGGTTCCTGGCCAAGGACAAGCGGGTACGGCAGGGCGAGGTGCTGTTCATCGACGCGCGCAAGCTGGCCACGATGATCAGTCGCGTGCAATGCGAGCTGACGGATGAGGTGATCGCCCGCATTGCTGCCACCGTGGCCGCATGGCGCGGCGACCTACCCCCTCTCCCGCTTGCGGGAGAGGGCGGGGGTGAGGGCCGGAGTGAGGCTGCTTCGACCTACACTGACATCCTGGGTTATTGCCGCAGCGTGAAGCTGACCGAAATCGCCGAGCACGGGCATGTGCTGACTCCCGGGCGCTACGTCGGCGCCGAGGCGGTGGAGGATGACGACGCGGGCTTCGAAGCCAAGATGCAGGCGCTGACCGAGAAGTTGGGGGAGCAGATGGCGAAGGGGGCCGAGCTTGACGTGGTGATCCGGCGCAAGCTTGGGGGGTTGGGGTATGAGTTCTGACGGAGCGAACTTCGCCGGACTGGTCGCGAGCATCGCGCGGACCCACGCGCTGTTCGCCGCCCAGGCCAGCAAGGCGATCAACGTCAGCCTGACCTTGCGCAACTGGTTGATCGGCCACCATATCGCCGAGTACGAACTCCAGGGTGCCGATCGAGCGGACTATGGCGGGCGGCTGCTGGAGCGGCTGGCGCAACGGCTGGGTGAAGCCGGCTTGCGCCGCATCGATGCTCGCGAGCTGCGGCGCTTTCGCCAGTTCTACGGCGCCTATCCGCAGATTCGGGAGGCAGTGACTCCCGTCTTGGCGGCGCTGCCGGCGGCCCAGCGGGTCGGCCTGCCCGAAATTCGGGAGTCAGTGACTCCCGAATCGGAATCGGTCGTGCCGGCCGCCATCAGCGCCGCATCGGCCCTGGACCCGCGCCTCTTGCTGGAACGACTGTCGTTCACCCACTTCGCCGAACTGGTCCAGATCGACGTGCCGCTCAAGCGCCTGTTCTACGAAGTCGAGATCCTGCGCGGCAACTGGTCGGTGCGTGAACTCAAGCGCCAGATCGCCACCCAGTACTTCGAGCGCAGCGGTCTGTCGACCGACAAGGATGCTCTGGCCCGGCTGACGCACCAGCAGGCCGAACCGCAAAGCCCGCAGCACGTCATCCGCGACCCCTATGTCTTCGAATTCCTCGGCCTGCGTCCACAGGAAGTGATGACCGAACGCAAGCTGGAAGACGCCTTGCTCGACCGTCTGCAGCAGTTCCTGATCGAACTGGGTCACGGCTTCTGCTTCGAAGCGCGGCAAAAGCGCGTGCTGATCGGCGGCGAACACGGCTTCATCGACCTGGTCTTCTACCACCGCGTGCTGAAGTGCCATGTGCTGGTCGAGTTGAAGAACGATGCCTTCCGCCACGAGCACCTGGGCCAGCTCAACGCGTATGTGGGCTACTACCAGCAGCACGAAATGACCAAGGGCGACCAGCCGCC
>CAIKUF010000232.1 GCA_903830565.1 uncultured bacterium
AGATTGAGAAGGAACTGATAGAAGGCTGGAGAGACCCTATCGGCGAGTCCATGCTTTACGGCTTCATCAAGCCGTGCCTCGGTTTCCGTGAATGGGAATTGCAACCTCCTGCGCTCTTTGTCGGAAATGGCGAAGGGGGAGACTCTTTCCCAGTAGGCATGGTCGAGAGCGGATCGCAGATTGTGAATGGCATCACCGCAAATGAGCGAAGCCTCTACTATGACGGCTTCGTTGCGTTTTGCGAAGGTGGAGCGCTGGCCGAGCTTTGTATCTGTTTCGAGAACGTAACTGAAAGGTCTGTGTTTACGGAACAGTTCATTCAACTCACGGACGTGTTTAGAGGCCCGATCAATCTTGAGTGTTGCCGTGTCCACCATGAGACCCCTAACGTAATGTCGGTGACACGCGCTGTCCCGTTACCTTGTCAGATTGTGCGGGACAAAGTGGACGGGGGCAGGGTGGGGCTGGGCGGGGGGAGCCCTTGACACGGGCTTGGGGGCGATGGTACTGTATGAAAAACCAGTACTATTGCAGGAGATGAAAGTGGACAAGATGAAGTCTGCGGCATCGCCGCCTCCCCGTCTGCTGGACGCGCTGATCCAGCGTTTGCGCTACATGCATTACAGCATACGTACCGAGCAGGCTTATGTTTATTGGGTGCGGTTCTTCGTGCGCTGGTCCGGCATGCGGCATCCGCGCGAGATGGGCGAGCGTGAGGTGCAGGCGTTCCTGAGCATGCTCGCCAACGAGCGGCGGGTGTCGGTGTCCACCCACCGCCAGGCGCTCAGCGCGGTGCTGTTCCTCTACAAGGAGGTGCTTGCGGTCGATCTCCCATGGATGGCCGAGCTCGGTCACCCGTCGACAAGCCGGCGCATCCCGGTGGTGCTCACGCAGGGCGAAGTGCAGGCGCTTTTCGCGCACATGCGTCGCGACACCACGCACCTGTTGGCTCGGCTGCTCTACGGCACCGGGATGCGCCTGCTCGAAGGCGTTCGCCTGCGCGTGAAGGATGTCGACTTCGCGCGCCACGTCATCGTCGTGCGCGACGGCAAGGGCGGCAAGGACCGCGTGGTCATGCTGCCGCGCGCGCTGGCGGCCGAGATGCGCCAGCAGGTCGATCTCGCACGTCGCTTGTGGGAGCGCGACCGTGCACAAGGGGTGGCCGGCGTCTATTTGCCACACGCGCTCGAGCTCAAGTATCCCAGCGCCGACACGAGCTGGATGTGGTACTGGATCTTCCCGTCGCCGCAGCTTGCCCTCGATCCGCGCGCCGACACGGGCGAAGCACTGGCGCCGCTGCGCAGGCATCACTTTCATGAGAAGCGCCTGCAGCGCGACCTCAAGGCTGGCGTCGTCGGTGCCGGCATCGACAAGCCGGCCACCGTGCACACGCTGCGTCATTCGTTCGCCACCCACCTGCTGCAGGCGGGCACCGACATCCGCACGGTACAAGAACTGCTGGGCCACTCCGACGTGAGCACGACGATGATCTACACCCACGTCATCAAGGTCGCCGCCGGCAACGCGGCCAGTCCGCTCGACGGCCTGGTGGCCGACGCGGCGCGAAGCCTGCTGCACGAGGTTCAGCCGCCTGCGTTGCCGCCGCCTGCGGCGCGCGAGCCCGAAGCGGTCTACGCCCTCGCGCGGCCTGAGCGCGAGCGATGCGCGTTGGTGGCGTGACTCGCGGTCTCCCCGCCTACGCCGAGCTTTACTGCGCCAGCAACTTCAGCTTCCTGAGCGGTGCCTCGCACCCCGAGGAGCTGGTGGCGCGCGCGGCCGAGCTCGGTTACAGCGCACTCGCGCTGACCGACGAGTGCTCGCTCGCCGGTGTCGTGCGCGCGCACGGCGAGGCCAAGCGGCGCGCGCTGCATCTGATCGTCGGCGCCGAGATGCAGCTCACGATGGCCGCGCACGCTGCGGCATCGGCGCCGCCCGCCGCGCCGCACGCGCGCCTCGCGCTGCTGGCGCAGACGCGCCGCGGCTACGGCAACCTGTCGGAGTGGATCACCGTCGCCCGCCGCCGCGCGCCCAAGGGGCAGTACCTGGCACACCCGTCGGACCTCGAAGGCAAGGTGCCGAATGCGCCCACGCTGGCCGGGCTGCCGGGCTGCTTCGCGCTGCTGCTGCCGGCGGCGGATCGCGGGCAGTCCTTCGAGGCGATGTTCGCCCACGCGATGTGGCTCAAGACCTGGTTCCAGGATGGCCGCTGCGCGATCGCGGTCGAGCTGCTGCACCGCGCCGGCGACGACGAGTGGCTCGCGCGCGCACAGCGCGTCGCGCAGGCGAGCGGCCTGCCGCTGGTCGCCGCGGGCGGCGTGCGCATGCACCTGCGTTCGCGCAAGCCGCTGCACGACGCGCTGGTCGCGACGCGCCTCGCGATGCCGGTGGCGCAGTGCGGTTTCGCGCTCGAGCCCAACGCCGAGGCGCACCTGCGCTCGCGCGGCCGGCTCGCGGCGCTGTACGCGCCCGAGTGGCTGCAGCGCACGCTCGCCATTGCCGGCCAGTGCAGCTTCTCGCTCGACGAGCTGCGCTACGAGTACCCGCGCGAGATCGTCCCCGACGGTCACACGCCGGCGAGTCACCTGCGCGCGCTCACCGAAGCCGGCGCGCTCGGGCGCTATCCCGGCGGTGTGCCGGCCGAGGTGCGTGCGCTGATCGAGCACGAGCTCGCGCTGATCGCGCAGCTCGCCTACGAGCCCTACTTCCTCACCGTCGCCGACATCGTGCAGTGGGCGCGCGCGCAGGGCATCCTGTGCCAGGGGCGCGGCAGCGCGGCCAATTCGGCGGTCTGCTATTGCCTCGGCATCACCGAGGTCGACCCGTCGCGCATGAACGTGCTCTTCGAGCGCTTCATCAGCGCCGAGCGCAACGAGCCGCCCGACATCGACGTCGACTTCGAGCACCAGCGGCGCGAAGAGGTCATCCAGTACATCTACCGCAAGTACGGCCGCCACCGTGCGGCGCTGACGGCCGTCGTCATCAGCTACCGCCCGCGATCGGCGCTGCGCGACATGGGCCGTGCGCTCGGGCTGGACCTGGCCGCGATCCACGCGGTCGCGAAGAGCCAGCACTGGTTCGACGGCCGCACGATCTCTCCCGAGCGCCTGCGCGAGAACGGTTTGGACCCCGACGCACCGGTGACCCGGCTGTGGGCCGAGCTGACGCAGCAGTTGATCGGCTTCCCGCGCCACCTGAGCCAGCACCCGGGCGGCTTCGTCATCGCCCGCGACCGCTTGGCGGAGCTGGTGCCGGTGGAAAACGCCAGCATGCCGATGCGAAGCGTGATCCAGTGGGACAAGGATGATCTCGACACGCTAGGCCTGCTCAAGGTCGACATCCTCGCCCTCGGCATGCTGAGCGCGATCCGGCGCGCGCTCGAATTCATTGGTGCCAAGGCCGGGCCGAACCCGGCGCCGGGCCGCCCCAAGCCGGGTTCGCTCCCCTCGGGGCTGAGCCTGGACACAGAGCAATCCAGTGGATTGTCTGTGCCTGGCGAAGGGACGGGCCGATGGCCCGGCGCAGCCCGCAAGGCCGCCGCCGAAGGCGTCTTGCGGTCGTCATTCCAAATGCAGGATGTGCCGGCAGAAGATCCGGCGACCTACGACATGATCTGCCGCGCCGACACCGTCGGCGTGTTCCAGATCGAGTCGCGGGCGCAGATGAGCATGCTGCCGCGCCTGCTGCCGCGCTGCTTCTACGATCTGGTGGTCGAAGTCGCGATCGTTCGTCCGGGGCCGATCCAGGGCGGCATGGTCCACCCGTACCTTCAGTCCCGCGCGCTGCCGGCGGCCGAGGTCGTCTACCCGAGCGCCGAGGTGCGCCAGGCGCTGGAGCGCACGCGCGGCGTGCCGATCTTCCAGGAGCAGGTGATGCAGCTCGCCATCCTGGCCGCCGACTTCACGCCCGGCGAGGCCGACAGCCTGCGCCGCGCGATGGCGGCCTGGAAGCGCAAGGGCGGCCTCGGCCCCTTCCACGAGCGGCTGGTCGGGCGCATGGTCGAGAAGGGCTATGCGCGCGAATTCGCCGAGGCCATCTTCAAGCAGATCGAGGGCTTCGGCGAGTACGGCTTCCCCGAAAGCCACGCGGCGAGCTTCGCGCTGCTCGCCTACGTCAGCAGCTGGATCAAGCTGCACCACCCCGACGCATTTCTCGCCGCGCTGCTGAACAGCCAGCCGATGGGCTTTTACGCCCCGGCGCAGCTCGTTCGCGACGCCCGCGCGCACGGCGTCGAGGTGCGCGCGGTCGACGTGCTCGTGAGCGGCTGCGAGGCGGCGCTCGAAGGCGAGGGCAGCGGCCTGCGTGCGGTGCGCCTGGGGCTGAACCAGGTCAGTGGTCTGGGCAGCCCGGCCGCGCAGCGCATCGTCGCCGCGCGCACCGAAGGGCCGCTGGCCAGCCCCGAAGACCTGGCCCGACGCGCCGCGCTCGGCGCACACGAGTTGCAGGCGCTCGCCCAGGCCGGCGCGCTGCAGCCGCTGCTCGGGCCGGATGCCACCCACCGCCATCAGGCCGCGTGGGCGGTGGCTGGCGTCGACACCCGGCCGACCGCGCTGCTGCGCGGCGCGCGGGTCACCGAAGCGCCGGCCCGGCTTGCCGCGCCGAGCGAGGCCGAAGACATGGTCGCCGACTACCGGGCGCTGGGCCTCACGCTCGCGCGCCACCCGCTGGCGCTGCTGCGCGCCGAGCTGGGCGCCTACCGCGTCCAGCCCGCGGCCGTGCTGCACGGCTACCCGAGCGGCCGCCTGGCCCGTGCCAGCGGCCTGGTCACGCACCGCCAGCGGCCCGAGACGGCCAAGGGAACGGTCTTCGTGACGCTGGAAGACGAGACCGGCGCCGTCAACGTGATCGTCTGGCCGCGGGTGGCCGAAACGCAGCGCCAGGCCCTGCTCGGCGCGACGCTGATGACGGTCTACGGCACCTGGCAGCGCGAGGGCAGCGCCGAGCATGCGGTGATGCACCTCGTGGCCACGAAGATCGTCGACCACTCGGCGCTGCTGCAAGGGCTGGTCAGCCGCAGCCGAAATTTTCATTAGGGCAACGCTGAGCAAGTCCCTGCGAGGCGGTGCGCCTCGGTTTGGGATGGGCCGCAAGGCGCAAACCACGGCCATAGCCCAGGCTATGGCGAGGATTTGCAACGCCGCAGACCGCCCAAAGCGCGGATGCGCCGTCCGCGTGGGACTTGTTCAGCGGTGCCTCAGCGCAGGATTTCGGGCCGCTGAGCGGTCAACCGATGCGCGCGCCGGGCGTTAAGGGAGTGCGCAAGTCGCAATTCACCACCCATGAGGATTCACTACACCATGAACAAGATCATCGCCGCACTCATCGCCTCGGCCTTCGCCATCGGCGCCTACGCCCAGACCGCCGCTCCGGCCCCGGCCGCTGCTCCGGCCAAGGCCGCCGCGCCCGCCGCCGCCGAAGCCCCGAAGGCGGACGCGCCCAAGGCCGACAAGGCCAAGAAGAGCACCAAGAGCACGAAGAGCACCAAGAGCCACAAGAAAGACAAGGCCGCCAGCAAGCCGGCCGCCTGAGCGTCCCTTGCCGCCACGAAGAACCCGGCCTCGGCCGGGTTTTTCTTTGGGCGACGCTTTCGCGATCGATCAGACCGCGACACTCTCCAGTTGCCCCGGAACCTGCACGTTCCAGCCGGGTTCGTCCTGCACCCGCGTGCGCAGTGCGTCGGCGGCGTGCGGCTCGCCGTGGACGACGAAGGTGCGCGCCGGCGCGGCCTCGAAACCGCGCAGCCACTGCAGCAGTTCGTCGGCGTCGGCATGACCCGAGAAGCCCTCGAGCTGGCTGACCTCGGCCCGGGCCGCGACGTGCTCGCCGAAGATCTTCACCTCGCGCGCGCCTTCAACGAGCTTGGCGCCGCGCGTCCCCGCGACCTCAAAGCCCGGGAACACGATGTGGTGGCGCGGCTGCGGCACCATCGCCTTCAGGTGGTGCAGCACGCGCCCGCCGGTGGCCATGCCACTGGCCGAGACGATCACGCTCGGCCGGCGCAGGCGGGTGAGCTTCTCCGACTCCGCCGCCTTGGCGACCAGCGTCACGTCGTCGCACAGCCGCGCCGCTTCGCGCGGGCGGATGCGCAGCAGCCTCGCGTGGCGCTGGTAGAGCGCGGTCGCCTGCGTCGCCATCGGGCTGTCGACGAAGGGCGGCAGGCCCGCGGGGATCTCGCCGCTACTGCGCAGCCGCTGCAGCACCAGCAGCAGCGCCTGCGCTCGGCCGACGGCAAACGACGGCAGCAGCACCGAGCCGCCCCGGTGCACCGCCGCACGGATGATCGCGCCCAGTTGCGTTCGCACAGCGTCTTGTAGCCCTGGAACAGGCCGCAGTCGAGCAGGATGCGCGAGCCTTCCGCTTCCACCAGATGGCGCGATCCGGTGACGGTGTCGGCAGCGCCGAGGAAGGTGATCTGCATGGTGTCTGCGCGTGCGGTGTTCGAGCCGGCGCTCACGCCGGCCCGCGGCCGAGCGCCTGCAGCCGCGACGAGTGCAGCACGTGCACACCACTCTTGCCTTCAGCCGTCGCGCGCAGCAGCGCCAGGGCCACCGTGCGCGCCGCGATCGGGCGCACGCTGGCCGGCACCAGGCCCATGAAGGGGCCGAGCAGCCGCGTCGCCCAGACCTCGCCCGGCCGCGCCGGCTGGCCCAGCGCCTCGCGGTCGCCGATCAGGAGCGAAGGCTGCGCAATCTGCACCGACTCGTAGCCGAGCCCGGTGACCGCGGCCTGCATCTCGCCCTTGACGCGGTTGTAGAACACGCTCGAATTCACGTCCGCGCCGAGCGCCGAGACGACGGCCAGGCGGCTCGCACCGGCCGCACGGCCTGCGCGTGCCGTATGAACGACGGCATCGAAGTCGACCGCGCGAAACGCGGTCTGCGACCCGGCCACCTTGATCGTCGTGCCGAGCGCGATGTAGATGTCGTCGGTCGCCGGCATCGAAGCCGGCAGGGCGGCGAAGTCGACCACGTGCGCAACCACCCGGGCATCGTGCGGCAGGTCGGGAACCACCCGCCGCAGCAGCACATGGACCTGCGCATAGCGGCCGTCCTGCAGCAGCAAGGGCAGCAGTTCGCGGCCGATCAGCCCGCTCGCGCCGGCCAACCACGCCGTGCGCTTTGAAGTCTTGGGCGATGCGTTCATCGGGAACCCTCCGGTTCCCGAGTCTATGCGCCTGCGTCAGCGGCTGGGTCGGCCCCCGCCGCCGCCGCGGGCGCCGCCACGGCTTGCACCAGCGCCCGCGC
>CAIKUF010000233.1 GCA_903830565.1 uncultured bacterium
AGAAGATTGCCACCGCCTTCGACGCCATCCCTAACGCGTCAACTGCGCAGTGCCGAGACCTGGCCACGCGCAAGCTGCGCGAGGCCAACCAGGCGATGCTGGCGGCGCTCGTGCCGGGCTGAGTGCGGTTCAGCTACCCGGGCTGCTGCTGCGTCGCTCGCGGACCGTCCACCATTGCGTTTGGCATCGCGGCATGGGTCGTGCGACATCCAGCGGGGCAGCCGCATCCAGCCCGACCAGCGCCAACGTGAAGTCGTCCTCGCGCCACAGCCTGGCGTTCGCTTCGGCCCTGTCCGAGGGCAGCGCCTCGATGCCGCGCAAAGTGGCCGGGTTTAGCGTTCGACCTTGGGCCTTGAGCCAGGCTTCCTTGAGCGTCCACCAACCCAGGAATCCGCTGTCGCGCATGTCCGTGGGCAGATCCAGCCAGAACACGCGCTCGGCGCCGCTCAGCACGACCTCGGCCAGACGCGCCACGTCAAGCTTGCGCCGGTCATGGCGTTCGACGTCGATGCCGAGCGGGTGATCCGATATCACGCAGGCGACGGTATTCCCGCTGTGCGTCAGCCCGATCGTTCTGGCACAGATGATCGGGCCACTGGTGACTCGTGGCGGCGCGTCAGGCGTGGCTGAGAGTTCCCAGTCCGCTGGGCTGCCGCCGTGTGAGGCGACCAGGGTTTGACGCGCCAGCCAGCGACCGGCGATGAACTGCTCTCGCCGACGCGGCGAGGACACGCGGGCCAAGCGTTCCTGCTCGGCCGTACAAAGCCAGTCCTGCGGGGGGCCGGCAGCGCGCAGTTGCTCACCGACGCCTCCGCACCACAGGCTTGCCGGCTGGGTCACTTCGTTTCGGCAGTCTCGGCGGCGGGCGTAGGCCCGGCACGCTCCGCCACGATGGCGTAGACGCCGGTCAACTCGACGCGGGTGGCGAACGCTCCAGCATGGCACCTGTAGGCAGTGGCAGGTGGCGGCGCGCCCGTGGTCGGCGGGTTGCGTATGTCGACCACTGCGTTGGCGCCGTAGTGCCGCGCCTCGGCCTGCAGATCGCGAAGCGCCGATAGCGCGGCCCAGCGACAGCCCGACTCGATGCTCCTGCCCAGGCCGTTAGCGCCGTGCTTTGACGTACCAAGCCCCTTTCGCTCAACGATCTCGAGCACGGGTTCACCTCTGAATTGAAGCCTGATCGCGGCATCCAGGCGCTGCGCTGCCTCGGGCATACGCATCAGGTCTGCGAACGGCTGTTCAAGTTCGCTCGCGCAGGCTGCCCCGGCCGCCAGGGCACAGACAGCAAGCCCGGCAATGCTCAGTCGTCTCACGATGTGAACGGCCTATTCCTTTGTTTCATGCGCGTCCTCCTGCGTCGGCGCCGATGCGCTCGCGTCTTCCTTCGGCGGAGCAACATCGTCAATCATCTTGTATTGCGGGTCGAACGCCCACTTTCCGAGGTCCTTGGCAAGCGCGCTCGCCGTCCGGTCAAGGATCGAGCATGTGCCCTTGAAGCCGCCCCAGAAACCACCCAGCGACCAGCGGTTGACCTTCTGCTGGCGCTTGAGCTCCTTGCCCTCGAACAATTCGGCCCTCACGGTGATGGCCTTCGGGCCACTCCAAGCGCCGCCGCCGACCCCGAACACGTGGGTGATGGTCAGACGCAGCACCGCGGCGTCGGCTGCGGCGGTGCCGGCACCTATCGTTCCGCTGCCCGACCCGTTTCGCTTCTTCAGAACGGCGCCGACGCGGCGCGCCAGCAAGTCCTCGACATGGCACTCCTCGCGCACGGGCGCGACAACGCCGGCGCCGACTTCGTAGGTCACCGGCGTTTCGAGCACTACGACACCGTCTGCCATCACGGGCATGCCGATGGACAGTGAGCCGAACAGGCATAAGGTCTTGGCGAGAGGTTTCATTCGATTCCCGTCTGAGGGCTGACGTCTGTTCGCGTTCACGACAACACTCTCCACGACTCGCAAAGGCGCGAGCCGGCCGGCTGAGCAAACTAGCTCTTGGGCAGAACTGAGTAAGTGGCCTTGAACGTAATGTGGCTGCCGGTTCCGCCCGCGTGGCACTCGTACTCGGTGGCACTCGAGAACGTGACATTTCTATAGTAGCTCACGAAGTCGACCACCGCATTCGCGCCCACTTGCTTTGCCTTGCGCTGCATTTCAACCAACAAATCCAGCGCTGCAATCTTGCAATCGTCGATGTCGTCGGTCTGCTGGCTGGTGGCCCTTCCGCTGTTGATCGGAGGCGGACCTCCGCCAAAACTATTGGCGGCCGCGCGCGCGCGTAACTTGGCCGCATTGGAAATGCGACTGATCACGTCGAAACCTTTTGGCTCTGCGCCCGCCGGCATCGACTTTTCACCGAAGTAGAACTTTACCGAGTCGTCCAGCCGTGCCTTCGCCTCGGGGCTTTGCAGCACATCGGCCAAGGGCAACTTGTATTCGGTATTGCGCGCCATGGCGGGAACGGCCATGGCCGCGGCCACCAAGCAAAGAACCACGGACTTCCTCATGCGCTTGACTCCTCGGGTTGTTGAACAGGCTACTTCACAACTTTGGCGTAGATGCCTTTGAGTGCCACGCCGGTGACGAAAGCACCGTCATGACATTCGTACTCGGTGGCGCTGGAGAACGTGTTCTTCTTGTAGTAGCTCACGATGTCGACGACTGCGTTTGCACCCAATTGCTTGGCTGACTGCTGCAGCGCGATCAGCGCGGACAACGCGGCCCACTGGCAGCCAGTGGTGACGTCCTTGTTGAAGCCGTTGGTCTTCTTGTTCGTCACGCCTTCGCCCTTGCGTTCCACAATGTTCGGCGTGGCCTGCCCGGCTAGGAAGAACTGAACCGACCCGTCGAGCTTGGACCGCGCCTCGGGTGAATCGAGCAACGTCGCGAACGGCAGGTGGACAACGCTTTCGGCCGCCGCGGGTGGCCCAGCCAATGCCGTGGCGATCATTGCCAAGACCCAGGCTCTCTTCATGCGCTCTCTCCTTGTCGAGTCCGGTGGTCGGCGAGGCCTCACTCCCGCCAACGGCGAAAGACCAGCGAGGTGTTGATGCCGCCGAAGGCGAAGTTGTTGCTCATGACGTGGTCGGTCGCTATCTCGCGCCCGACGCCGCTGATGTGGTCGAGCGCGGCGCACTTGGGGTCGACGCGGTCGAGGTTGATCGTCGGCGCGAACCAGCCGCTGCGCATCCTCTCGATGGTCATCCAGGCCTCGAGCGCGCCGCAGGCGCCCAGCGTGTGGCCCATGTAGCTCTTGAGCGAACTGATCGGCACCG
>CAIKUF010000234.1 GCA_903830565.1 uncultured bacterium
CGGCTTGCGCGACGCTCATCGCCACCGTCGCCGCGGCCAGCGCTTGCAGCCGGGCGTCGCCTTGGGTGCGGCCCATGTTCTGCGCGGCTTGCTGCCCGGTTTGCAGCGCGGTGATCAGCGGGTTGCTGATCGCCAGCGTCACCCCGCTCTGGCTGAAGCGCTGTTGCTGGGCGTTGGCCAGCTTGTCGGTCGCGGGGTCGATCTGCACCGTCTTGGCGCGGATGGCGATGTCCCCCGCATTGACGCTGGCCGGGTCGGCCAGGGTGAGTACCTGGCTGCCGGTCTGTCGGTAGGCTTTGCCGGCTTGCAGGTCGATGTTGCCGGTGAGGCTGGCGACTTGGCTGGCGCTGGCGGTCTCACTTTTTTGCTGGTTGGCCGCGAACTGCGATTGCGTGCCCATGGTCACGCCAAGGCCGCCGCTGCCGAAGAGGCCGTTCTTGCTCTTGTCCTGGCTGTCTTGCGCGGTCTGCCGGTTGTTGCTGGAGAGGATCTCCAGGTTGCGCCCGGCGGCAATCGCCATGTCGCCCGTGGCGACGACCGTGCTGCCGCGGATCAGCGCGTCGCGCCCGGCGGCCACGGTGAGCGTGTCGGCGCTGATCGACGAGCCGACGGCCTGCGTGCTGCTGCCGCTGCTCTGGCTGCTCTTGGCGCTGGAGTATCCAAAGCCCGGCGGCGGCAGCTTGCTGCCCAGGAAGGGGTCGGCCAGTTCCATCCCCACCTTGGCACCCTGGGTCGCGATCTGGTTGACCTGGTGGATGCCCAGTTCCACGCTCTTGCTGCTGCTGGCTTGCGCGCGCTGGCTGGCGTCTTGTTCCATGGTGTCGATGAGCACGTCGCGCCCGGCGGCAAGATTGGTCGCGCCGGTCGAGCTGATGTTGCTGGCGACGAGTCTGATGTCGCCCGTGCCGGCAGCGGCGTTGCCGGCCTGGATGAGCACGCTGTTGCCGCTGAGGTTGCTGGCTTCGACCTGGCTTGTGCTCGCGCTCTGCGCGCTCTGGCTTTGCGACTGGATGGTGACGATGCCGGGCAGGCCTTTCTTGCTGCTGTAGTAGCTCTGCGCCAGGCTGGTGTGCTCGGTGCTCGCGGCCTGCACGGTCACGTCGTTGTTGGCGACGAGGGCGAGTTGGCCGGCGGTGGCGGTCAGATTCGCGCCGGTGGCGGTGATGTTGCCGCTGCCGGCGATGGGTTGGCCGTCGGCGCCGAGTTGGCCGGTCGCGACCACGGCGAGGTTGTTGCCCGCGGCGATGCTGCCGCCGGCCAAGGCTTCGTCAGCCGCAGCCGCGTGGTTGAAGGAGCGCTTTTGCACGGTCTGGATGTCCATGCTCTGGCTCGTCTTGACGGCTTCGACAGTGACGTTCGCGCCTTGCAGATAGGCGTCGTTGGCGGCGGTGACGCTGGCGCCTTAAAGGGTCAGGTCGCCGCCTGCGACGACGGCGAGGTTGTTGCCGGCGCCAAGCGTGCTGAGCTGCTGGGTGGTAGCGGACTCTTTGATGTAGCCGGTGCTGCCCAGCGGGCCGGTGCGGCCGCTCTGGGCGTCGATGCTGAAACTGCCTTGCACCGCGCTCACGTCGATGTTGCGCCCGGCGGCCAGTTGCAGGTCTTGCCCGGCTTGCACGTTCGCGCCTTGGGCGACGATGTCGCGCGCGGCGCCAAAGCTCACGTTGCCGCCTTGCACGGTGGCGATGCGGTCGACATTCGTGCGGCTGCTCGTGCCTTCGGCATTGATGCTGGTCTGCGTGAGGGTTTGCAGCACGATGTCGCGCCCGGCGACCAGGGCGACCGTGCTTTGGGTGCCGTTGCCGATGATGCTGGCGCCCAGGTTCGAGAGGTCGCGGTCGGCGCGGGCGTAGATGTCCATGCCGCGCACCGTCCCCTGGTTGAGGAGGTCGTTGCCGGCCAGGAGGGTCACGCGGTCGCCCTGGATGGTGCCGCTGTTGGCCAGGTCGTCCGGGCTCTGGATGTAGACGTTGCTGCCGGCGATGAGCGCGCCGCTCACGCTCAGGTCTTGGTCTTGCGGGCGGCGGATGTAGACCTCGGGCACGAGCACCTCTTGCACCGACCCGTCGGCCAGGGTGACGCGCTGCGTGGTCAGCCAGACGATGTCGGTCGTGAGCAGGGACATCTGCTCGGCGGTGAGGGCGATGCCGGGGGCGAGCTGGTACTGGCGCGCGAAGACGACGCCGGCGTTCATCAGCGCCGTGTATTCGTCCTGCGTGTTGCTGTAGCCGCTGAGGAAGCGCCGCCCGGTCAGCGTGAGCACCTGGTCGTTGACGAGTTGCTGCTCGGTGAAGCCGTCGCCGTAGCGCTTGAGGGTACGCTCGGGGTCGATGGCGAGTTGGGTCAGGAAGTAGTCGCTGCTCAGGAAGGTCTTGCCGTTGGTGAAGCGCGGGTCGGTCTCGACGAGATAGTTCCAGCCCGGCCCGGGGTGAATGACGAACAGGCTGTTCGTGGGTACCGACAGGCGCGGCACCACCGTGAGGATCACGTCGCGCGCGCGTTCGCCGCTGCCGGTGGCCGCGACACGCAGCACGGTGGGCGGGGCATAGCGGGCCGGGGTGGTGGTGGGCGCCGTGGCGCCGCCGAGGACGCTGGCGGTTCGGGTTTGCGCGGCCGCGGCGTCGGCGCTGCGGGCGACGAGCGTGCCGGTCTGCGCATCGGCGAGGCCGGCGTTGCCGGCGGTGGCGGTGGAGGGCGCGTTGCCTGCGTTGGCCTGCTGCGTTTGCGCGTTGCCGACATTGGCGCCCTGGCTGGCGAGCGTGCCGGTCTGCGCATCGGCCAGGTTGGCGTTGCCGGCCGCGTTGGTTCCGGGGCCGTTGCCGGCGTTGGCCTGCTGCGACTGCGCCGCGCCGATGGCGGCGGCAAGGCTCGTGCGTGTGCCGGTCTGCGCATCGGCCAGGCTGGCGTTGCCGGCCGCGTTGGTTCCGGGGCCGTTGCC
>CAIKUF010000235.1 GCA_903830565.1 uncultured bacterium
ACGCTGTCGCCCATGCCGATCGGCGTGTCGAGGTAGGGGAACTGGTCGCCCCCCATCAGGTTCACGCGGGTCAGGAACTCGTTGGCCGAAAAGACCTGGCCGGCGAACTCGCCCGGGATGCCGAGGAAGGCCGGCGCGCCCGCGCCGGCGGCGACGAACACTGCATCGAAGCCCATGGCGTCGGTCAACTGCGCGACGGTAAAGGTCTTGCCGATCACCTTGTTGGTCTCGAACTTGACGCCGCAGTCCTGCAGACGCTTGACTTCGCGGTCGATGATGTCGCGCGGCAGCCGAAACGATGGGATGCCATAGCGCAGCACGCCGCCGACCACGTGCAGTGCCTCGTAGACAGTGACTTCGGCGCCGTACTTGACGAGGTCGGCCGCTGCGGCGAGGCCGCCCGGCCCGGAGCCGACAACGGCCACCTTGCCGAGCGACTTTTCGAAGCGCGGCGGAACGACCTTTTCCGCGGGCGCGTTGTCGCCGACGAAGCGTTCCAGGCGGCCGATGGCGACCGGCTCCATCTTCGCCTTGATGAGCACGCACTGCGCCTCGCACTGGCTCTCCTGCGGGCAGACGCGCCCGCATACCGACGGGAAGATGCTCGACTCGTGGATGGCCGCCACGGCGCCCGGCAGGTCGCGCACGAGCAGGTGGCGGATGAAGCGCGGAATGTCGATCGCGACCGGGCAGCCGTCGATGCAGGTCGGCTTCGCGCACTGGATGCAGCGCTCGGCTTCGCGCATCGCCGAGGCGACGCTGTAGCCGAGGTTGACCTCGGTGAAATTGCCGGCGCGCTCTTGCGCATCGCGCTCGGGCATCTTGACCTGATGGCGCTCGAGCGCCGAGTACTTCTTGTAGGTGCGCTTGCCTTCCTTGATCAGCTTCTGTTCGAGGTTGCAGATGTGCGCGGCATCGTCGTTGGCCTGCGTCTCCTGCTTCTTGAAGCGCTTCTGGCGCGCGAGCAGTTCCCGGAAGTCGACCTTGTGGCCGTCGAAGTCCGGCCCGTCGACGCAGGCGAACTTGACCTCGCCGCCGACGCTGACGCGGCACGAGCCGCACATCCCGGTGCCGTCGACCATGATGGTGTTCAGCGACACCATGGTCTTCACGCCGTAGGGCCGCGTCGTCTCGACGCAGGCGTGCATCATCGGCATCGGGCCGATCGCGACCACGAGCTCGGGCTTGCCGGCGTCGAGCACGTCTTTCAGCGCCGCCGTCACGAAGCCTGGCCGGCCGGCGCTGCCGTCGTCGGTGCAGATCACGAGCTCGTCGCACCACTTTGCGAGCTTGTCGGCCCAGAAGATCAGTTCCTGGTTGCGAAAGCCGACGATGCAGGTCGTGCGGTTGCCGGCCTGCTTGAACGCGCGCAGTTGCGGGAAGATCGGCGCCACGCCCAGGCCCCCGCCGACCAGCACGACGTGGCCCACATGGCCGACGTGTTGCGGCAGGCCGAGCGGGCCGACGAAGTCGTCGAAGGTGTCGCCGCTCTCGAAGTCGTCGCGCATCTCGCGCGTCGTCTTGCCGAGCGCCTGCACGACGACGGTCACCGTGCCGCGCTGGCGGTCGTAGTCGGCCACGGTCAGCGGGATGCGCTCGCCGCCTTCGCGCAGCCGCAGCATGACGAAATGCCCGGGTTCGGCCGCGTTTGCGACATCGGGTGCATCGACCTCCCACAGGAAGGAGTTCTCGGAGAAGACTTCGTGCCGGGAGATGGTGTACATGGGTGAGCCGATGGGCTAGCGTTGTGTCAGGCGCAGGCGCCGCTGAGCTCGCGCACCAGGCGCTGCGCGAGCACGGCGGCGACCTGGCGCCGGTAGTTGGACTGAGTCACAGTGCTGCGCATCGGGCTGACCTGCTTCTGAACGAGTTTGCCGAGCTGCGCCAACAGCCCGGCGTCGACACTTCTGCCGACGAATTCGTCGCAACCGGCGAGGAGAATCGGGTTCGAATTGGTGCCGGTGATCGCGACGCGCAACGCGTCAAGCATACCTTCGTGCACCGAGAGTCCGACTGCCACGCCAGCCAAAGGAAAGTCCATCGCCCCGCGCGTGCGGGCCTTGCGGTAGGCCGAGCGCAGGTTCGGCGGCGCGGCGGGCACGCGAACGCAGGTGAGGACTTCGTCCCGCGCCAGCGCCAGGTGGGCCGCGCCGTCGTCGCGGTAGAGCTCGGCCAGCGCGATGCGCCGCGTGCCGCGCGTGCTGACGAGATCGACCTCGGCCCCGCGCACCAGCAACGTCGGCGCCAGGTCGCCGCTGAATGCGGCGTGGCAGCGTTTGCCCTGCGGCGCGACGTGGCAGACCGTGCCGCCGCGCTTGAGGCAATACCCGTTCGCGGCACGCCACCACTCGCTCTGGTTGTAGTAGATGCAGCGCGTGTCCAGGCACAGGTTGCCGGCCAGCGTGGCCGCGCTGCGGTGGCCGGGGCCGGCGATCGCGCGCGCGGCTTCGGCGAGGGCCGGGAACTCGCGGGCAATGACTGCATCGCCGGCCAGCCGGGCCAGCGTCACGCGCGGGCCGAGCGTCAGCGCGCCGGCGTCAAGTGCAATTTCGGCGAGGCCGGGCACGCCGGCAAGGTCGACGAACACACGCGCGGGTTCGATGCCGCGCCGCAGGTTCGGTATCAGGTCGGTGCCGCCAGCGAGCAGCTTGGCGCCGCCCGCGGCGCCGAGCCATGTCACCGCCTCGGCCAGGGTCGTCGCGCGCTTGAGTTCGAACTCGGGCATGCGTTCCATGTCATGCCCCTCGTGTCGATGCTTCACCGCGCTGCGCGCGCAGCCGCTCGCCGCGCTTCTTGGCCGTGATCGCTTCGAGAACGCGGTCGGGCGTCGCCGGCAGCTCGGTCAGGCGGATGCCGATCGCGTCGTGGATCGCGTTGCACAGCGCGGGCGGGAAGCCGTGCAGCCCGCCCTCGCTCGCCTCCTTCGCGCCGAAGGGCCCGAGCGGGTCCATGCTCTCGATCAGGAAGACCTCGATCGGCGGCGACTCGACGATCGTCGGGATGCGCGAATCGAGCAGGTTAGCCCGCAAGGGCAGGCCCTCGTGGTACTGCGTCTCTTCGGACAAGGCCTGGCCCATGCCCATCCAGATCGCGCCCTGAACCTGGCCTTCGACGGCGAGCGGGTTGATGGCGCGCCCGCAGTCGTGGGCGACCCACACTTTCGCGACCGTGACCCGGCCGGTGTCCTCGTCGACTTCGACCTCGACCACCTGCGCGCCGTAGCTAAAGCCCGCCGACGAACCCACCGCCGCACCGCGGAACTTGCCGCCCTGCGTTTCGGGCGGTGTCGACCACGTGCCTTTCACCGTCAGCGTGCCGGAGTCGACCAGCGCCTCCTGCACCACCTGCGCCCAGTCGAGCTTCTCGCCGGTGCCGATCACGCCGCAGCTCTCGCCGGCCCATTCGATGGCTTCGGCGCCGACCTTCAGCCGTCGCGCCGCGGCATCGATCAGCAGGTGCTTCATGGCCTGCGCGGCATTCAGCGCGGCGTTGCCGACCATGAACGAGACGCGCGACGAATACGAGCCGTTGTCCTTGGGTGTCAGCGCGCTGTCGGTGGACACGAGGCGGATGCGCGCCATCGGCAGCAGCAGCACTTCGGCGACGATCTGCGTGATCAACGTCGACGAACCCTGGCCGATGTCCGACGCGCCGGTGAGCACGGTGATGCCGCCGTCGAAATCGAGCTTGAGGTTGATCACCGCGTGCGGCTCGCCGCTCCAGTGCACTGGCTTGGCTGAACCGCTGACGTAGTGCGAGCAGGCCATGCCCAGCCCGCGCCGCAGCCCCGGCCGCTGCGCCAGCTTGCCGCGCCGCTCGTTCCAGCCCGAGGCCTTCTCGACCGCGTCGATGCACGCCGGCAAGCCGTAGGAGTTCACCTGCAGGTCGTTCAGCGTGCGATACGGAATCTCTGGGAGCAGGTTTGCGCGTCGCACCGCGAACGGGTCGAGCCCGAGGCGCTCGGCCATTTCGTCGAGCAAGGCCTCGAATGCAAATCGCACCTGCACCGCGCCGTGGCCGCGCATCGCGCCGCAGGGCGGCAGGTTGGTGTAGACGCGGTAGCCGCGATAGCGCGACGCGCCGACCTTGTACAGCGCATGCAGCAGCGCACCGGCATACAGGATCGTCACCAGGCCGTAGCCGGCGTAGGCGCCGCCGCGCTGCACGACCTCGGCGTCGATGGCCGTGATCTGCCCGTCGGCCTTCATGCCGATCTTCACCCGCATCTCGGTCGCCGGGCGGCCGCGATGGGTGATGAAGGTCTCCTCGCGCGTGAGTTCGAGCTTGACGCGGCCGTTCGCTGCGCGCGCCAGCAAGGCCGTGATCATCTCGAAATTGAGCGGCTCGACGCGGTGGCCGAAGCCGCCGCCGATGAAGGGCTTGACGACGCGCACCTGCGCTTCGTCCAGGCCCAGCGTCTGCGCCAGCATCAGGTGCAGGTAGTAGGGCACCTGAGTCACCGTGTGCACGGTCAGGCGCTCGCGCTCGGGCTCCCACTCGGCGATGCTGGCGTCGAGCTCGATCTGGCCGTGGTAGACCTCGTTGCCTTCGTAGCTGCGCTCCATCACCAGATCGGAGGCGGCGAACTCGGCGTCGACGTCGCCGAAGTCCTGCTCGACCTTGCGCTCGACGTTGCCCGGCTTGCTCTCGTGCAAGGGCGTCGCGCCCTCGGCGCGCGCGTCGGCGGCGGTGAAATACGCCGGCAGGGCCTCGATGTCGAACGTGATCGCACGCAGCGCCGCTTCGGCCGTCGCCTCGTCGACGGCGACCACCGCCACCAAGGGCTCGCCGCGGTAGCGCACCTTGCCGCGCGCCAGCGGGTACTCGTTCTGCGCAATCGGGATCACGCCGTAGGGGCCGGAGAAATCCTCGCCCGTGACGACCGCGCGCACGCCGGGAATGGCGCGCGCCTTGTCGGTATCGATGGCGTGGATGATGCCGTGGGCGACGGGCGAGCGCAGTATCTTGCCGACCAGCGTCGGGCCGAGCGGCAGGTCGGCCGTGTAGCGCGCGCGGCCGGTGACCTTGTCGATGCCGTCGACCAGCGGCGTGCGTTCGCCGACCGAGCGCGTGGCCGGCGCGGCGCCATGGCGCAGCGAGACGTGGCCCGGTTTCATGCGCGGCCCCCGGCGGCGGCTTGCACCGATTCGATGATCTTCACGTAACCCGTGCAGCGGCACAGGTTGCCCGACAAGGCCTCGCGGATCTCGTCCACGCTCGGGTTCGCCTTGCGCCGCAGCAGCGCCTCGGCGGCCATGATCATCCCCGGCGTGCAAAAGCCGCACTGCGTGCCGAGCTTCTCGTGGAAGGCCTGTTGCAGCCGGCTCATGTGGCCGTCGCTCGAGAGGGCTTCGATGGTCTCGATGCGCCGGCCCTCGCAGCTCGCGGCGAGCGTGATGCAGGCGAGGCGCGGCTGGTCGTCGATGAGCACGGTGCAGGCGCCGCACTCGCCGCCGTCGCAGCCCTGCTTGGTGCCCGTGAGGCCGACGGTGTCGCGCAGATAGTCGAGCAGCAGCGCGTTCTCGGCCGCCGCGTCCTCGCGTTCGCGGCCGTTGACGTTGAGCCGCAGGAGGCGTTTACGCATGTTGCAGGCTGCGCCTCAGGCCGCCACCCGAAGCGATGAACGCAGGAACTCCGGTGCAAAGTCGGCGCCGTTTGGCCAGACCACGGTTCGAAGCTCGGGGTCAAGCTGAAGCTTGCGGAAGTATTCCAGGTCTTTCAGAGGCTCGAACACCTCGCCGTGGATTTCGCTCGAAAGATCGACTTCGCCTTCGGCGCCATCGCTGAAGCGAAGCCAAATGGTGTGCCCGGCGACGTGGTGGGCTTGAATGACTCGTGGCAGCATGTGAATTACTCCAGAGGTTCGATGCGCGGAAGCGGACGGCTGGCGCGAGCCAGCGTCCAAGTATCCAAGAGTTCTTCCCGGTGCAGGCTACTCCATTCGAGTACATGCGCAAGCGCTCTCTTCGGAAAGTCTCCGTTCACTCGGGCCGAGGCAATCTCGACGGTCACCTCGAAGTCGCCCTAGATCGCGTGGAAGTGCGGTGGGGCGTGGTCGCGGTAGTACATCGCGATGATGATCCCCAGGAAGCGGCTGATTTCAGGCATGCGGTGGTGTTAGTTGGGGCTGCCGGGTCGGCTTGGGTAGGCTTCATCGCATGGCCTATTTCGGCCTCAAGTCCCGCACGCGCACGGCCTTGCCCTGCGAGCGCGGAATCGCGCCCGGCGGCTTGACGATCACGTCGGCGGTGACGCCGATCATCGACTTGATGTGGTGCCCCACGTCGTGCGCGACGGCGCCATAGCGGTCCTCCGGCACGCCGGGCAGGACCTCGACTTCGACGCTCACCTCGTCCAGGCTGCCCTTGCGTTCGACGACGATCTGGTAATGCGGCGCGATGTGCGGCCGGCCGATCAGCACGGCCTCGATCTGCGACGGGTAGACGTTGACGCCGCGGATGATCAGCATGTCGTCGTTGCGCCCGGTGATGCGCAGGATGCGCACATGGGTGCGCCCGCAGTCGCAGCGCGTGCTGTCCAGGCGCGTGATGTCGCGCGTGCGGTAGCGCAGCATCGGCAGCGCCTGCTTGGTGAGCGTCGTGATGACGAGCTCGCCGGCCTCGCCTTCGGGCAGCACGCGCCCGGTCTCGGGGTCGATCACCTCGAACAGGAAATGGTCCTCCCAGCCGTGCAGGCCGCGCCGGCATTCGCACTCGCAGGCCACGCCCGGGCCCATGATCTCCGACAGGCCGTAGACGTCGACCGCCTTCAGGCCCAGGCGCGCCTCGACCTCGGCGCGGATGGCGTCGCTCCACGGCTCGGCACCGAAGAGGCCCACTTCGAGCGCGCTCTGGCGCAGATCGACCCCCTGCGACTCGGCGACCTCGGCGATCGCCAGCGCGTAGGAAGGCGTCGCGCACAGCACGCGGGCGCCGAAGTCCATGATCAGCGCCACCTGGCGTTCGGTCGAGCCGCCCGACATCGGCACCACGACCGCGCCCAGGCGCTCGGCGCCGTAGTGCGCGCCCAGGCCGCCGGTGAAGAGGCCGTAACCGTAGGCGTTGTGGACGACGTCGCCCGCCCTCGCGCCGGCCGAGACCATCGAGCGCGCCATCAGGTCAGCCCAGTTCGAAATGTCGTCCTTCGTGTAGCCGACGACGGTCGGCTTGCCGGTCGTGCCCGACGACGCGTGCAGGCGCACGAGGTCGCTTAGGGGGCGCGCGAACATGCCGTAGGGATAGTGGTCGCGCAGGTCGGTCTTGACGGTGAAGTGCAGGCGCTGCACGTCGGCGAGCGTGCGGATGTCGTCCGGCGCGATGCCCGCGGCATCCATGCGCGCACGGTGCATGGGCACGTTGTCGTAGGCGTTGCGAACGCTGCTGCGCAGGCGCTCGAGCTGCAGCGCGGCGAGCTGCTCGCGCGGCATCGTCTCTTGCGCCGGGTGCAGGTGGCGGCCGCTGCCGACCGAATTCCGGGTCATCGTTTCCATGGTGTCTCCCGTGGTATTGCCCCAGCGAGCGCGGGGTCAGCGAGGCACGCCGCGCACCGGCAGGTGCGTGAGCGCGAAGCCCTGGTTGAAGCCGGCGCGCGTGACGAGCGTGAACTTGAACCAGGCGCCTGCGCCGGCCGCCAGCAGGCCGGCCAGTGCCAGTAGCAGCGCGGCGAACGCACCACCGATCAGGCCGCTCGCGACGAGCGCCAGCACCGCCAGCGGCAGCAGCGCGCCGACGATCTGCAGCGCCCGGCCGGCAGCGTCCAGGGCCTCCAGCGCACGCGGTGCAGCCCGCGCGCCTAGGCGCTTGCGATAGGCGCGCCAGACCAGCAGCCGCCCGAGCACGAGCGCGCCGACGAGCACGAGCAGCAGCGGCCTTGTGCTCGCCGGCCCGGCCAGCGCCAGCAAGCCCAGGCCCGCGCCTTCAGTGAGGCCGGTGAGCAGCAGCAGCGGCACCGCGAGCGGCTCGCGCCAGGCCGGGATGCCCTTGGCGCCACCCAGCATGCGGCTCTGGCAGTAGACGAAGGCGAGCGCAAGCGCCGCGGCCAGCCATTGCAGACCGGGCAGCAGCCCGAACGCGGCCGCGAGCGCGACCGGCATCAAGAGCGTGGCGACGAAGGCCTCGCGCGTCATCCACGAGGTGCGCGGGTTGAAGAACACGTTCAGTGCGCGCAGCGGACGGCCGAGTTCGAGCCAGACGCAGGCGAGGCCCATGCCGACCAGCGCCACGCCGCCGAGCAGCAGCGCCGTCAACGCCAGGCCTTGCGCGCCGGAGACGGCTGCGAAGACGATCAAGCCGCCGCCGGCACCGCCGCAGATGAAGTTGCCGGCGGCGCGCCAGTCCCAGCTTCTCTGCTGCCAGGGGTTCGGGCCAAAGCTCATGCCGCCCTCCGCCGAGTCGCCTCAAGGAGGGCGAGCGCTGCCCGCGAGACGCAGTCATCCTGCTTGCCGTCCAAGTCCGCGCAGGCGGACTTGGAGCCGCGGCGCGCAGCCCCCTTGGGGGGCAGCGAGCTCCTGCGAGCTTGGGGGTTCATTTCGGCTCCTTGTCCCAGAGGTAGAAGAAATTGGGCGAGGTGCCGAGATCCTCGTGCATGCGGAAGTGCTGGTTCTCGGCCAGCAATTGCGAGACCTTGCTCTGCGGGTCGTCCCGGTCGCCGAAGTTCAGCGCAAGCGAGATGCAGGCGTTCACGCACGCCGGCGTCGCCTCGGGGTCGACGCCGGGGGTCAGGCCCTTGGCGAGGCCGGCGTCGATGCGGTCGACGCAGAAGGTGCACTTGGTGGCCACGCCCAGGCGCCCCTTGTCGATGCGCTGGGTCTCGCTCGCGATTTCCGGCCCGTAGGCGTAGCTCGCGTGGTCTGTCTTGTAGCGCGCCTGGTAGGGGCAGGCGACGGCGCAGTATGAGCAGCCGATGCACAGGTCGTAGTCGATGGTGACGATGCCGTCGGCGCGTTTCCTGGTCGCCGTCGTCGGGCACACGTGCATGCACGGCGGGTCTTCGCAATGCTGGCAGCCGACCGGAACGAAGGCGCGCTGCACGTCGGGGTAGTCGCCGAACTCCATGTCGATCACGCGCCGCCACTGCACGCCGGGCGGCGTGGCGTTGGCGTGCTTGCACGACGCGGTGCAGGTCTGGCAGCCGACGCAGCGGCGCAGGTCGGCGATCATCGTCCAGTGGGTCATGACGGCCCCTCGTCCGACGAGTACCTCGGCCGGTCCCCCGAGGGGAGCGAACGGGCCGGCTTGGGGCGGCCCGGCGCTCGGCCCGCTGCGCTGGCAGGGGCGATCTTGACGCGCACGATGTCGGCGCCCGAGCCGGTGGCATCGGTCTGCGCCAGCGACATCGTGGCCAGCGAGTTCATGCTCGGCACGCCGAAGTCGCGCGCCAGCGGCGTCGCCCAATGGTCGAACTGGCCAATGAGGAGCAGCGTGTCCGGGCGGATGCCCTGACGCAGCACAGCGCGGCCGTGAACGCTGCGCTTGGGGGTCGAGATCTCGATCGCATCGCCGTCGGCGATGCCGAGCCGCGCGGCGGCGCCGCTGTTGATGATCACGCCGCGATGACCGGCGACGTTGTCGGCCACCTCGTGGATCATCTGCATGCCGACGTTCGCACCCCACGAGTACTGCATGCTGCGCGCGGTGAGCAGCCAGAACGGGTAGTCGCCCGCGTTGCCGCCGGTCTGGCCGATGATCGCCTCCCACAGCGCGGGGAAGTTCTTCCAGACCGGCATTGCCTGGTATTCCTCGAGCTGCGCGTCCCACCAGTGCATGTCGTGCTCGTGCAGCCGGCGCCCGAGCTCGGCGCCGACGCGCATCAGCCGCTCCTGGTAGGGCAGCTCGAAGCGCAGGCCGCGCTCGACCAGCGTCGGCAGCAGGTACCAGTCGATGTGTGCGAAGGGCCGCGTCGCGAGGCCGTGCTTCTTCCACCAGTCGAGGCCACGCGCCTCGGCGCCATCGGTCACCTCGGCGCTGGCGGCCTGGCAGACGGCGTTCCAGATTTCTTCACGGCTGTGCTCGCGCTGGGGGTCGAGCGAGAAGTCGCCATGAATGCCGTTCAGGGGCACGCTGCCGGCGCCCTTGTTGATGGCCTCGTAGTAGCCCGCGCTCAGACCGGTGCGCCGTGCCAGCTCGGTCGCGATGTCGGTGAAGTCGCGCGCCTCGCCGCGAGCGGCGACCGCCGGTTGCCGTAGCGCGAAGCCCTGATGGTCCCAGAAGCTCTCCTGGTACTTGGTGCCGCCGACGCGGATCAGTTGCAGGCTTTCGAGGTCGGTCGCCTCGGGCAGCAGGATGTCGGCGAAGTGATTCGTCTCGTCGCGCGTGTAGGCGAAAGCGACGACGAACGGGAACTTGGCCATCTTCTCGCCGATCGCCTTCGTGTCCCAGAACGAGATCGCCGGATTGGTGCGATAGAGGAACCACACGTCCGGCACAGTGACGCGCGGCAGCCCCTTGGGCGTTTCCTCGAGGAACAGCCACGAGAAGTGCGTCGGCCCCAGGGCCTGGCTCCACGGGCCGTCGGCGGCCAGCGGGATCATCGTGCGGTAGGCGTTGCGGATGTTCGGCGCGGCCGACCAGTGCGCCTTGTCGGTCGGATTGAGCGGATAGTTCATGAAGCCGTCGGGCCCGGGCTTCACGGCCTCCAGCCGCTCCGCCATCGGCCGCGTCAGGCGTACCGTGGTGCCGATCGTGCCGCCCGGCACTTCGAGCCCGCCGACCAGCGTCGCCAGCAGCGTGCGCGCCCAGCAGCATTCGAAGCCGCCCCAGCCGTTGTTGACGGTCTTGCCGAGTGTGACCGCGACCGGGCGATAGGGCAGCGTGTGGCCGTCGATCTCGATCGTCTCGCCAACGCAGGCGTGGGCTATGAACTCGTTCGCGATGCGGCGCATGTGCGCCGCCGGCACGTCGCAGATCGGCTGCGCGAATTCGGGCGAGTAGGGCCGCATGTGCTCGACGAGGCGCGTGAAGGCCGTCGTGCCGAGCAACAGGCCGTCGGCCAGCACGTCCTGGTCGGGGCCGATCTCGATCGCATCGACTTCGTAGCTGCCCTCGATCGCCTCCTGCAGCCCGGCGCTGTCGTGCACGCGGGCGCTGGCGGTGGCGAGGTCCCACACCAGCGGCTTGCGGGTGGCACGATCGCGCAGGTAGTAGCCGTTCGGGCCGACGAGGTAGGGCGACGCGGTGCGCGACGCGAGGAAGGGCAGGTCGAGCCGTTCGCGCGGCACTTCGTGCAGCAGCACGTGGATCAGCGCGTAGAGGAAGGCGGCGTCGGTCTTCGGCTTGATCGGCACCCACTGCGCGGAGCAGGCGCCGGTCACCGAAAGATGGGGCTCGACCTGCACCCTCTTCATGCCGCGCACGCGCGCCTTGGCGTGGCGCCAGACGCCGATCACGCCGCCCGAGGCTTCGATGTTCGAGCCGCACGAGATCAGGTAATTGCACAGCGGCGTGTCGGCGGCGACGATGAACGCGCGGTGCCAGAACTCGCCGTACAGGTGCTCGGAGTGGTAGCACTTGACGCCCTGGCCCGAGCCAAAGCCCATGTCGACCGCGCCCCACGCCGAGAGGAAGGCGGGGAAGGTGCCCATGTACGACTGCGGCGTTCCGCCGCCGCCGAAGCTGGCCGCGACGCGCGGATAGCCGGACTCGTCGCGGAGGCCCTCGGCGCGCACCTCCTTCAGACGCGTCGCGATCAGGTCCAGCGCCTCGTCCCACGAGATGGCGACGAAGCCAGGGTCCTGGTCGCGCCCCTTGACCGCGTTGGTGCGCTTCATCGGCGTTAGCACCCGGTTCGGGTTGTAGGTCTTTTGCACGAGGCCATAGGCCTTGACGCAGACCTTGCCGCCGCCGGGATGAATTTCGGACGCGCAGAAGTTCGGTTCGACCTCGGTCGCCACGCCGTCCACCACCTTCACCGTCAGCAGGTCGGGCCCGGCGACGCACTGGTAGCAGTAGGTCGGCACGTGTTCGGTACGTGCCGATATCGCAGTCATGGAGCCCCCAAGCGCGTACCGCGCTGCCCCCCGAGGGGGCGTTCGCTCGTCTTGAGGCGGCTCGGCGAATCGCTCATGTCAGCCCCGCCTTCTGCGCTTTCGCCGAGAGTCGCTGCTCGGTCTTCGCGATGTCGACGATGAAGCGCTGGTGTTGGCAGCGGCAGATCGGCTCGACGCTGTCGCGGCCCGTGACGTCGAAGGTCACCGCGCGGCCGTTGATAGCGGAGATCGTGACGGCGAGGTCGACGCGCATGCCCATCAGCGTCGCGCCCGTGTGGTCGAGCTCGACACGCGTGCCGACCGAATCCTCGCCTGCGTCGAGGTGCGCGAGAAGCAACTCGCGGCACACGATCTCGATGTCGCGCACCAGCATCGGCGTTGCGTAGACGCGCGCCTTCTCGCCCATGAAGTCGATCGTGCGTTCGCGGTCGACGACGAAACTCGCGCTGCCGGTGACGCCGGCTTGCAAGGTGCTCTTCATGCGCTGTCCTTTCGTGGCTTCGATGTGTTGCGCGCTCACGGGGCTTGGCGGGGCTGCCGCTTGCGGCCGTCCGCGGCGCTCGTGCGCGGGTGTCTCAAAGATTCGAACAAAGTCCGGCAAGAAGGGTCGTTGCGCCCGGCAGAAACGGATAGACTTCGCCCTATAAACTCATTCTGGTACCGGAATGCAGGATATTGTTTGATCTGGCTCACAAGGTGCCCATGACCTCCGCACATGCTCCCGAGCGGGCCGGCGAGCCGCGACCCAGGGTTTGTCCTGAGCCCGGCAACGCGTTCGAAGTGCGCCCCGCGCGGCGCGCCGACTTGGACCAGGTGATCGCCATCGACGCCACCGTGACCGGGATCGAGAAGCGCAAGTACTGGGCTTCGGTCTACCGTCGCTACGGCGCCGGCGAAAGCGCCGAGCGGCACTTTCTGGTGGCGCGCGCGAACGCTCGCGTGGTCGGCTTCGTGATCGGCGAGGTGCGCGACTGGGAATTCGGCTCGCCGCCCTGCGGTTGGGTGTTCGCGATCGACGTCGACCCGCAGGCGCGCCTGGGTGGCGTCGGCACCCAGTTGCTGCAGGCCATTAGCGCGCGTTTTCGCAGCGCCGGGGTGACCAAGCTGCGCACGATGCTGGCGCGCGACAACACGCTGATCCTGTCGTTCTTCCGCAGCCAGGGCCTGATGGCCGGGCCGCTGATGTCGCTGGAGATGGACCTTGACTGAGCCACAGCGGATGCCGCGATGAGGCTGCAGAAGAACACCCTGCTCGCGCTGTACAGCGTGCTCGAGTTCGCGAGCGAACCGGCGCGCCACATCGCCGCGGCCGAGATCGCCGACAAGTACGGCGTCTCGCCGCACCACCTGGCGAAGGTGCTGGCCGAGCTTGCGCGCACCGGCATGGTCGAGTCGGTGCGCGGCGCCGGCGGCGGCTACCAGTTCACCGGCAACGCGCGCCGGCTGACGCTGATGGACATCATCCAGCTGTTCGAGGAGTTCGCGCCTTCGGCCGCCGAGCGCGAAATGTCGCGCGGGCCGACGCCGGTCGATCTGGCGCTGGGCGCCGTGCTGTCCGAGATCGACGAGAACGCGAAGGCCACCTTCAGCTCGATCACTCTGGCGACCATGCTGCGCCTGATCGAGCGCCAGCAGGCGCGCGCGGCGGGGGCGGCGAAGGGCTAGCACGACGCTGTTGCGGGCGCGCTGTCGGCGACGCGACGCAAGAGTCTCGCCCAGCCGTCGTCGACTTCGGCCTGCAGCGTCGCAATGTCGGCCGCAGGCAGGTGGCGGTATCGCCGCTGCAGCGCGAGGTACTCGGCCACCGGCCGCGTGCGCTGGGCGTGGTTGAGCGTGTAGCGCTCGCCGTCCTCGATCTCGTAGAGCGGGAAGGCGCCGCACTCCACGGCGTGGCGCGCCGCCGCGAGCGCGCCGTCGTCAGCGAGGCCCCAGCCGTCCAGGCAAGGGATGAGCAACGAGATGAAGCGCAGGCCGCGCAGCGCCTTGGCCTTCTCGACCTTGCGCTTCAAGTCGGCCAGGTGGCCGATGCTCGCCGTCGCGACGTAGGGCACGCCGTGCGCGGCCAGGATCTCGCTCATGTTCTTCTTGCGCGTGGTCTTGCCCGCGGGCGTCGAGCCGGTGCGCGCGAAGTGCGGCGTCGACGACGACTTCTGCGCACCGGTGTTCATGTAGCCCTCGTTGTCGAGGCAGAAGTAGAGGATGTTCTCGTTGCGCTCGGCCGCCGACGACAGGCACTGAAAGCCGATGTCGTAGGTGCCGCCGTCGCCGGCTAGGACGATGACTTGCGTGTCCGGCTTGCCTTGCGCGTCCAGCGCCCGCCGCAGCCCCGACGCGGCGGCGGCGCTCGCTTCGAGCGTCGGCTGGTAGACCGGAATGCGCAGCGAACTGAAGGGCTGCGGGCCGGCGATGATGGCCATGCAAGAGGGCGGCACCACGGCCATCGTGTCGGGCCCGAGCACGCTGAGGATGTGACGCACCGTCAGCGGCTCGACGCACCCGGGGCAGGCCGCATGGCCCGAGCACAGCAAGTCCTCTTCCGGTGGACGCTGGGGCAATGAGATTGTCTGCATGTGCGCTACCTCATTCAGCGCCGGGCCGTTCCCAAGCCGACTGAGCGCCCCTCGGGGGCAGCGAACGCAGTGAGCTTGGGGTCGTCATTCATACCCACTCGGATTCGGCCAGTGCCGGCGTGCCCTGTGCCCGGCGCACGAACGCTTCGATCATCTCGGGCGAGACGTTGACGCCGCCGACCCCGGCCAGATAACCGTGAATCTGAGGTGCACCCGCCATACCGTACAGCGCCGCGCGAAGCTCCTGGTGCAGCACGCCGCCGGCGCCGGGCGAATGGTTGCGGTCGAGCACGACCACGTTCGCCACGCCCGCCAGCGCGGCGCGCAGCGCCTGCACCGGCAGCGGCCGAAAGAGCCGCAGCTTGAGCAGGCCGACGGCAAGCCCTCGATCGCGCATCGCATCCACCGCATCGCGCGTCGTGCCGCACAGGCTGCCCATGCTGACGACGACCGTGCCCGCGCCGTCGCAGCGGTAGCGCTCGACGACGCCGAAGCTGCGCCCGGTGCGCGTCGCCCAGTCGCGGTCGGCCTGGGCGGCGAGCTCGGGCACGCGGCCCATCGCGGCCTCGATGCCCTGCCGGTGGCGGTAGTACATGTCCTGCGTCACCACGTTGCCCCAGCCCGACGGCGCGGCGGTGTCGAGCCGCTGCACGGGCGCGAACGGCGGCAGATAGTCGTCGACGAGCGCCTGCGCAGGAACGCTCACCGGCTCGAGCGAGTGCGAGACGTAGAACGCATCGAGGTTGACCAGCGCCGGCAGCAGCACCTGCTCGGCGACGCGAAAGGCCTGGATCACGGTGTCCAGCGCCTCTTGCGCGGTCTCAACGTAGTACTGGATCCAGCCGGTGTCGCGCTGCGCGAGGCTGTCGGTCTGGTCGGGCCAGAACGCCCACGGCGAGGCAACCGTGCGGTTGACGTTGGCCATCACGATCGGCGCCCGCGCGCCGCTTGCGTAGTGCAGCAGTTCGTGCATCAGCAACAGGCCCTGCGACGCGGTGGCGGTGAACACGCGCACGCCTGCCAGCGAGGCCGGGATGCAGGCCGACATCACCGAGTGCTCGGATTCCGGCGTGATGATCTCGGCGTCGAACTCGCCCGCGGCCTGGAAGTCGGTGAGCTTTTCGAGCACCGGCGTCTGCGGGGTGATCGGGTAGACCGGCACTACCTTCGGCCGCGCCAGGCGCGCAGCCCAGGCCACCGCATGGTTGCCGGTCAGCAGCACGGGCTTGTCTGCACGGCTCATCGCACTTCCTCCAGCATCTTCATCGAGCCGGTCGGGCACTCCTTGACACAGACGCCGCAGCCCTTGCAGTAGTCGGTCAGCACCACGTAGCCGTCGCCCGCGGGACGTACGGCGAGGTCGGGGCAGTAGGTGACGCAGTTGTCGCAGTGGGTGCACGTGCCGCACGAGAAGCAGCGCACGGTTTCGCTCAAGGCCTGCGCGATGTCGAGGCCGAGTTGCACCTCGCCTTGCCGCGCCAGGCGCTCGTCGACGGCGACCCGCCGCTCGCTCGCGCGCGCCTGCGCCGGGTGGTAATGCAGGTTGATGGCGGCCAGGCGCACCAACGGTTCGCCGTCCAGCGTCGGCGCGGCGTTGACCACACCGACGCTTGATCGGCTCAATTCGCGGGTTATGCCCCGCGCCGCGAGCTCGCCCATGCCGACGGCCTCGGTCACGAAGCGGGCCATGCTGGCGACGTCGCCGCCGGCCCAGACGCCTTCGGCGCTGGTGGCGCCACAGGCGTCGGTCTTGAGCAGCGCGCCTTCGGTCGCCAGCGTAGCGGCCAGCGGCGCGAGCTCCGGGTCCTGGCCGATCGAGCTGACGATGGCGTCGGCTTCGAGGGCGAATTCGCTGCCGGCGATGGGTGTCACCGTGAACTGCCCGCGCTGCGCGCCGGCCTCGAATTGCACCGCGACGCAGTCCAGCCGCAATTCGCCAGTGCCTGCGTGGGCAACGCCGCGCAGCATGGCTGCATCGACCAGCGCAATGCCTTCCTCGAGCGCCTCGACGACCTCTTCGCGCTGCGCGGGCAGCTTGCTCTCGGGTTCGAGCGCAAGAATCGTGACCTCGTGCCCCGCGCGGCGCGCGCTGCGCGCAACATCGAGCGCGGCGCTGCCGCCGCCGATCACGACCACGCGCTTGCCGAGCGCGGGTGGCGCGCCGATGCTGGTGCGGGCCAGATAGTCCGCGCCGCCTGTGACCCACGGCCGGCTGTAGTCGAGCTGCGGCAGCCGCTTTTGTCGCCGAGCGCCTAGGGCAACGTAGACGGCGTCGAACTCGGCGCGCCATTGCGCGAAGGCCTCCGGCGTGGATAGCGTCTGCCCGCAGTGCACGTTGATGCCCAGGGCCAGAATGCGCGCGATCTCGCCGTCCAGCACGGTGCGCGAGAGCCGGTAGGCGGGAATGCCGTAGCGCATCAGGCCGCCGAGTTCGGGCTGCGACTCGAAGACCGTGACCGCGTAGCCGCGGCGGCGCAACTGGTACGCCGCCGACAGCCCCGACGGGCCGCCGCCGACGACGGCGATGCGTTCGCTGTGCTGGAGCTCGGGCGGCGCAAACGCCCAGCCCTTCTCCAGCGCGAGATCGCCGACAAAGCGTTCGAGCTTGCAGATCGCGAGCGGTTCGTCGTAGCCGGCGCGGTTGCATGCGACCTCGCACGGGTGGTGGCAGATGCGCCCGGCGATGGCCGGGAAGGGGTTGTGGCGGGTGAGCGTCTGCCACGCGCCATGGAAGTCGCCGGCGCGTGCCTGGCCGATCCACTCGGCGATGTCGCCGCCCACCGGGCAGGCGCCGTGGCACGGCGAAGGCGCGTGGATGTGCTGCGCCAGCGCTGCGCGCCAGGTGCCGGTTTTGATGGCCGCCGTACTGGCCGTGGTCCAAGCGGTGGGGATCATGTCAGCCCCTCGCCCGACGAGTACATCAGTCGGTCCCCCGAGGGGAGCGAATGGCGCGGCTCCAAGCCGGCCTGCGCCGGCTTGGACGCCATGAGCGCTGGCCGCGTCTCGCGGCCAGCGCGGGCCGGCTTGGGGCGGCCCGCGCTCGGCTCGCGGGAAGCCGCGCGTTCATGCCTGCACCACCTGCGCGTCGACCCAGCGGTAGCCCTCTTCGCAGGCGGCGATGTTCTCGCCCAGCAGCTTGGGCGCCTCGTCGACCAGCGTGCGCTCCAGCACGTCGAGCGATGGCGCCGCGATTGCTCGCGCCAGTGCGCCGAGCAGGGCCGAGTTGACGATGCGCCCGAGGCCGTTGCGGCGCGCGATCGCGAGGCCGTCGACCGGGATCACCCGGTAGCCGGGCAGCGACTGCGCGAACTCCTCGGCGCTGCGCGCCGAGTTGACGACGATCACCGTGCCGGCGTGCGCGGTGGCGAGCAGCCGGCCTTCGAGCAGGCTGGCGTCGAAGCAAAGGATGGCGTCGGCGCGCTCGATGTCGCAGCGCACGCGTACCGGCTTGTCGTCGACGCGCAGGGTGGAGCTGACCGGTGTGCCGCGGCGCGCGCCGCCGTAGCTGGCGAAGCACTGCACCTGCCGGCCCTGGGCGAAGAAGGCCATCGCGAGCAGGTTGCCCGCCGTCTGGGCGCCCTGGCCGCCCCGGCCCTGGATGATGATCTCGAGCACGCGCTGTCTCCTTGCGCGGCACCTCTGGCGGGTGCACTGAGTGCGAATCTAGTCCTTGCGCTCGGATTCGTCGAATTGATTGTCGGAATCAGGGCCATTCACAATGCAGATATGAACTTCCGCCAACTCGACCTCAACCTGCTGCGCGTGCTGTGCGCCATTTACCGCAGCGGCTCGGTCACCGAAGCCGGGCGCCAGCTCGCGCTGTCGCAGCCGGCGACGAGCAACGCGCTGGCGCGGCTGCGGCGCACCTTCGACGACGCGCTGTTCGTGCGCTCGCCCACCGGCCTGCACCCGACGCGCCTCGCGCAGCGCATCGCCCCGGCGGTGACGACGCAACTGCGCGCGCTCGAAGCGGCACTGGCCGACGGCGAGACCTTCGAGCCGGCGAGCGGGCGCGTGCATTGGCGGCTGTCGTTGTCGGACCTGGGCGAAATGATGTTCCTGCCTCCGCTCGCGCAGGCGCTGCGCAGCGAGTCGCCGCACAGCCAGGTGTCGAATGTCGCCGTCGACGCGTCGCAGGTCAGCGCCGCGCTGGAGGCGCGCGACATCGACCTCGCGATCGGCATCCTCCTGCCCGAGCACAGCGGCATCGCCAGCGAGACGCTGTTCCACGAGCGCTTCGTCGCCATCACGGGCAGCCAGTGGAAGCCCGCCGTCGGTCGCCCGGGCAAGACGCTGAGCACGCAGCAGCTCGCGCACGCGACGCTCGCCGTGGCGGCGCCGACGGCGACCTTTCACGGCAGCGTCGAGGCGATGCTGGGCCGTCTGAAGTTGAACGACCGCGCGGTGGTGCGCGCGCGCCACTACGGCGCGCTGCCCGAGCTCGTGACCTGCACCGACCTCATGGCCATCGTCCCGCAGATGTTCGCCGAATCGCTCGCCCCGCGCTTCGCCGTTCGCGTGTGGGAACTGCCCGGCCACGGGCCGCGCTACAGCGTGCGCATGGTCTGGCACCAGAGCGCCGCTAGCGACCCGGCGCACTCCTGGCTGCGCGAGCGGCTGCGAAAGCTGTTCGGGCGCAGCGGTGCAATCTCGCCCAAGCGCGCGTGAGCGCCGTCAGTAGGTCTCGAGGTGCAGCCGCCCCTGCGTCTTTAGCGCCTGGCCGAGCGCCTCCCACGCCAGCCCGGCCTGCTGCGCCGCGTCGCGCAGCGCGAGGACGACGCCTTCTTCCATGCTCTTCAAGCCACAGACGTAGATGAAGGTGTCGGGGTCGGCGAGCAGCGCACCGAGGTCGGCGGCGCGTTCGCGCATCGCGTCCTGCACGTAGCGCTTGGGCTGGCCGGGCGTGCGCGAGAACGCGAAACTGATGTCGATGAAGTCCTTCGGCAGGTTCTGCAAGGGTCCAAAGTAGGGCAGATCTTCCTTCGTTCGCGCGCCGAAGAAGAGCATCAGCTTGCCGCCTTCAAACTTGCCTGATGTCGGCCCCCAGGCCGCGGCCGGGCCGCGTCCACCCCCCGGGGGGGTCAAGAAAGCTTGGGACGGCCCGGCGCTTGCTTGCGCTTGCAGCCGTCGCCGCCACTCGGTCATCGCTCGCATCGGCGCGCTGCCGGTGCCGGTGCAGATCATCACGATGTTCGAGCGCGGGTGGTTGGGCATCAGGAAGCTGGCGCCGAAGGGGCCGACGACCTGCACCTTGTCGCCGACCTTGAGGTCGCACAGGTAGTTGCTCGCCACGCCGCGCACGGGAGCGCCCTGGTGATCCTGCAGCACACGCTTGACCGTCAGCGAGAGGTTGTTGTAGCCCGGCCGCTCGCCGTTGCGCGGGCTGGCGACCGAGTACTGGCGCGCGTGGTGCGGCCGGCCCTGCTCGTCGTTGCCTGGCGGCAGGATACCGATTGACTGCCCTTCGAGCACCGGGAACGGCTGGGTGCCGAAGCTGAGCACGACGTGGTGGGTGTCGTACTCGCGCCCGACCTCGGTCACGCGCACGTTGCCGGCGACGGTGGCGGCGATCGGGTTCCTGGTCCCGTGCAGGTTGGTGTACGGGTGCGCGGCCGACCACGGCGGCACCGTGGCGCCGCAGGCCGCGGCGTTGAACACGGCGGCGCCGCTGGCGTCGGCGGGCGCTGCCCGCACCGCGCTTTCGGCGTTAGGCGCGGCGTCGGCCGCGACGCCTTCGGCGGCGAGTTGCTCGGGGCTGAGTTCGACCGGCAGCTCATCCCACGAGAACTGCTCGGCGACCGAGTAGGCCTTCGCGCGCGGCATCGTGCGCCAGTTGTCGATCGACCCGGTCGGGCAGGGCGAGATGCACGACAGGCACAGCTTGCACTTCAGGGCGTCGACGGCGTAATTGCGCGCGTCGTGCGAGATCGCCTGCACCGGGCAGATCGACTCGCAGGTGTTGCAGCGTATGCAGACCTCGGGGTCGATCAGGTGCTGCTTGATGACGGCGGTGTCTGTCAGGTCCATGAGGTTGCCTTCGGTGGCTGCACTTCCCGCAGGGCGGGATAGAAATCGATCGGTTCACTGACTTGGCGGCGGGTTCTTGAAATTGGAAAGGACGGCAGCGGGGCGGCGACGGCTCGCAAACGGCATTCGTCGTCGGCCAATGTCCGCCTTCGACCCGTCGATGGCCTCAACGCCGAGTCACCGTTGCTGAATCGTCTTCATGACTTCCTTCCTGAATCCGTGACCTCTGCCCCACTTGACCGGTTTTTAGGCTCAGCGTGACTGCGAGTATGTAGTCGGCCCTGCAAATTTCAGTATCCACCCCAGCCAAGTTGAAGGGCGCGGCCGAACGGTGGAAGTTGCATGCCAATGAGCCGACCGATGGTGCCCCGCATTGAACCCATGGCGCCGAGCAGGACACGGACAAGGCACACGCCGCTGATTCGCGCCCACAAGACCAATTCGATCAAGGCGTAAGAAGGCCGCTTGGCGGCCAGACGGACGATGGCCCGCAGCAACCAGCGGATGTTGTAGCCCGCCGCGCAACTTAGCGCATGCAGTGCGTCACCCAGCGCACCTTGCAGCCAGCAGCGGTCCATGCGGTTGTCGCTCTTGGTGTGGCCGATCATCGGCTCGATGGCCTGCCGGCGCTTGAGCCAGCGGCGTTGCTCGCTCGTCAGCGTCTTGTACTTGCCGCGGTGGATGATCTGGACGCCGGGGTTATCGGCGTCCGCGCCGCGAAACCCCAGGTCCACGATGGCCTGCAGCGGGCTGCGCCCCAGGTCTTGCAGAAGATTGGTGGTTTGCTCCAGCTGCGCGGACAGGATGTGGCCGTCGAAGGGGTTGCCGGGGAAGCTTCGGGCGCCCACCATCAGCCCTTGCTTGTGCGTGACGGCCAGGCTGACCTTGACGCCGAACTCGTAGGGCTTCCTGGCCTTGCCCTTGCCGATGCATTCAACCTCGGGGGCGTGCAGCGCGTACAGCTTGTTCTTGTCGTGGCGCTGCTGCGCGCGGATGCGCTGGGCACGCCCCAGCCACATCTTCAGATCGCCCAGCGCAATTGACCCCGACGGCTCGCGCTCAGGCTGCCCGCCTGCGGCAACGGCCTGGCTCTGCGCATCGAGCTTGCGTTGCACTTCGCGCATCACCACCCCGAGGATCGTGCGCTGGCGCTTGACGGTCTTCTTCAGGCGTCGAAACTGCTTGGCGTGCGCGTAGCCGCCAGCCTTGCGCCTGAGCTGCTTGCCTTCCTTCGCGAAGGTCTGCTTCAGCGCAATGCCAGCGCGCTTGGCGGCGCTGACTACCTTGTGGCGCGCGATCTCCAGCAGCCGGCTGTCCACCGGATACGCGATGGCCTTCTCCTGCACCGTGGTATCGACGATCACGCGCTCGAGCTCGGCGGGCTTGATGGCCTTGATCTCGATGGCCGTCTCGATCGTGGACTTGAGCAGTTGCTCCAGCCCCTCCTCGCCGATGGCGCGGCGAAAGCGCCCGATCTGCGTCGCGTCGCAAGGCAGGCGGGGCTCGTAGCACTCCACGCCGCTGAAGAACTGCCACACCACGTTCTCGCTCCAGCGCTCGCAGAGTTCCTCATCGCTGAGGTTGAACGAGTTCTTCAGGTACAGCAGGCTGGCCATCAGGCGTATCGACAAGCGCGGCCGACCGGCGTTGCTCAGCCCACCGCCGAACTCCACCTCGTGCTCGCCCAGAAGGTCGGTCGCGATCTCCTGCCTGACCGGACGAATCTGATGCTCGAACTTCGGGGCCAGTGCCTTCTCGATCCGATCCCACGGCAGTTGGCTTGCCAACACCGCCAACGGGTGGCGCAGGTCGATCATCGCGTCCAGTCTGGAACGGAAGAAGTCCGGTGTGCTCATCACTGAAATCCCTCAAGAATCGCCTCATCAGATAACGATTCCCGGGAGTTTCGGTTCACCTCGTTTACCCCGACTTTCCAGCATTCATGCAGGTTGCAGAGGTTTTGCAGGGGCGACTACCTATAGGGTGTCGGCGCCGATCCAAATTTGAGCCACCGTGCCGACCGAATATTGAGCCAGGGGTGGAAGCCGACCTTGAGAGGTTCGGCTGTGGATAAGTGTAGTTCTTGACTTGGCTGTGCTGACCTCCCGATGCTGTGAATGGC
>CAIKUF010000236.1 GCA_903830565.1 uncultured bacterium
CAACAGCGAGCGCTGCATCGGATCGGGACGGCGGGGCGTTCTGCGCAGCGAGGTAAAGGAGGAGGCCCGGTCAGAGACCGGGCCGGGGGACACGAGCGCAGCAGAGCGCCCCGTCGTCCCGATCGCGCGCCGACATTCGCGTGCGGCAGAGCCGGCGCGCGCGAACGACCGCAACGGGCCGCATACAGACATTGGGTGTACCTGAACTGCCGTACGCCGCTCTACCGAACCCGAGCCTGGCCATTGGTGCAGCCGGCTGCATCGCGGAATCGTCAACCGAGCGCCGCCTTCTGTGCCTGGATGAGTTCGCGAATGCCCTGCTCGGCGAGCATCGTCAGCGCGTTCAGCTCGTCGCGCGTGAACGCGGCGCCTTCGGCCGTGCCCTGCAACTCGATGAAGCCGCCCGAGGCGGTCATCACCACATTCATGTCGGTGTCGCAGGCCGAGTCTTCGATGTACTCGAGGTCGAGCAGCGGCGTTCCCTGCACGATGCCCACCGACACCGCGGCCACGAAGTCTCGTATCGGCGAGGTGGTGATGAGGCCCTTCTCGCGCAGCCAGCTCACCGCGTCGTGGGCGGCGACGAATGCGCCGGTGATCGCCGCCGTGCGCGTGCCGCCGTCAGCCTGAATCACGTCGCAGTCGAGCGAGATCGTGCGTTCGCCGAGCAGGCGCAGATCGAACACGCAGCGCAACGAGCGCCCGATCAGGCGCTGGATCTCCTGCGTGCGGCCACTCTGCTTGCCGCGCGCCGCCTCGCGGTCGCTGCGCGTGTGCGTCGCCCGCGGCAGCATGCCATACTCCGCGGTCACCCAGCCCTCGCCACTGCCACGCTTGTGCGGCGGCACCTTCTCTTCGACCGACGCCGTGCACAGCACCTTGGTGTCGCCGAATTCGACGAGCACCGAGCCCTCGGCATGACGTGTGTAATGGCGCGCGATCGTGATCGGGCGCAGGGCACGGGCGGCGCGACCTTGCGTGCGCTGGAATGTGGTCATGGAGCCTCAGAGCCTGTGAACATATGAATCGCACCCGCACCGGGGTGGCCAAGGGCGCTGGGCAAGGCGCGGCGCGCAGCCCGGGCCGGTGCCCGGGCAAGCGGCGCAACGCGGCCCAGCGCCCTTGGGTACCCCGGCCCGCAGGGTGAGGGTCTGCACCAGGCCCACTCGTCGTTGCAAAGCTTCGCCGGGGCCCGACCCCGGCTGTGCTTTGCGCCTAGATTGGGCCTGATGCAGACCCTCACGCGGGTGTGATTCATATGTTCACAGGCTCTCAGTTCTTCTTCTGCGACGAACGCCGGATGGCGTCGTTGATCTCGCGGATGGACCGCTCGATCTCGGCCTCGTCGAGTTCGTCCGCCACGTCCTGGCCAAGCACGCTGGCCTGGATGGTCGAGGCGAACACTTCCTCGCCGATGGCGCTGGTCGAGATGCCGCCCACGCTGTCGCTGTTCTCGGCCTGTTCCCACTCGAGCGCCAGTGCGGTCACGTTGTCGCACTTGGCGCCGCCGTTGCGCAGCGCCATCTCGACGAGTTCGGGCACTGCGTCGGCAAGCGGCCGCTGCGCCAGTTGATCCGTGATCGCGACGTCGCTGACGTTGCCCCACAGCCCGTCGGAGCACAGCAGCATGCGGTCGCCGCTCTGCAGCAGCAGAGGCCCAGAGGAATCGACCACCGGCTTGCCCGGGCTGCCCAGGCAGGTGAAGAGCACGTTGGGATTGAAGCGCTCGCCCATCGGCACGATCTGGTTCAGCGAATCCTGCAGCTCCGTATACGAGTGGTCGCGCGTGCGGGCGACGAGCTTGCCGGCGCGAACCATGTACAGCCGTGAGTCGCCGCAATGCGCCCAATAGACGGCGTTGCCTTGCACGAGGCAGGCGACGATGGTCGTGCGCGGCGAGTCGAGCAGCGACTTCTGCGTCGCATAGCGAAGCAGCTGGTGGTGACTCGCGATGATGGATTCGTTCAGAAAGCGGATCGGGTCGGCCAGCGTAGGCCGGGAGTCGCGCTGGAACAATGCCGAGAGCGTCTGCAGCGCGAGTTGCGAGGCGACTTCGCCTTCGGGATGTCCGCCCATGCCATCGGCGAGCGAGAACAGACCCGCGTCCCGGGTATAGCAATATCCCATGCGGTCTTCGTTCTTGTCGCGGCCGCCCTTGCGGCTGATCTGGTACACGGTGAATCGCATGGGATCGTCACTTCTGATCGGCGGCTGCGCGACGCCTATTGCGCTTTGGCATTGGTGCCGAGATTCTCAAGTTGCAGCTTCAAGCGCTCGCTGAAGCTGAGCTTCGTGTATCGGCGCTCGGTCTCGCGGCTAAGTTCCTTTTGCAGCGCAAACACGCTTTGCGGGCGAGACAGCGGGTCGAGCGACATGCACCATTCGGCCACCTCGATCAGGTTGTCGGAGTACACGTTGCGCAGACGCGAGAGCGACAGCGCGAGCCGGTCCTTCTCGATGCGCTGCGGTGCGTCGTTTGGCGGGTAGCCCTGCATGCAGGCATAGATGCAGCCGCCGATGGCGTAGATGTCCGTCCACGGCCCGAGCGTGCCGTCGCGGCGGTACATCTCGGGCGCGGCAAAGCCGGGCGTGTACATCGGGCGGATGAAATTGCCCTCCTTGCTCAGCACTTCGCGCGCGGCGCCGAAGTCGAGCAGCACCGCCTTGTTGTCGTTGCCGATGAAGACGTTTGCCGGCTTGATATCGAGGTGCAGCATCTTGTGCTGGTGCACGATGCGCAGCCCGCGCAGGATCTCGTCGAAAAGCGAGCGCACGGTCGACTCGCGAAAGACCTTGTCGCGTCTGAGCTCGCGCGCGGCGACGATGAAGTCCTGCAAGGTATCGCCCTGCAGGTAGTTCATTACCATGTAGACCGTCTCGTTCTCGCGGAAGAAATTCAGCACCGAGACGACGCTCGGGTGCGAGATCTGCGCGAGCGAGCGGCCTTCCTCGAAGAAGCTCTTGAGGCCCAGGCGATACAGCGGCTGCTTCTCCGGCTTGACGCGCGGCGTCAGCTCGCCCGGCGCGCGCTCGGCGAGCGATGAAGGCAGGTATTCCTTGATCGCGACCGAGTGCCGCTCGGCATCCTCGGCAAGGTAGACCACGCCGAAGCCGCCGGAGGCCAGCTTCTTGATAATCTGGTAGCCGCCAACCACCGTGCCAGCAGGCAGCGGCGAAGGCTTTGCCTTTGCCATAATCCGTCTTTGATTGCGTGAGACCTCCATGGCAGTCTACAGCATGACCGGTTACGCGAGCGCCTCTGCGTGCATCGCCCAGGTGACCGCGCAAGGCGCCGTTGATGGCGGGTCGGCAGCAGGAGTCGGCGCCTCGAACAGCGCAGTGACGGCCGAGATCCGCTCCGTCAACGCGCGTTTCCTTGATGTGTCGCTGCGCCTGCCCGACGAACTGCGCGGGCTCGAGCCGGCACTGCGCGACCTCGTGGCGGGGGCGCTGCGGCGCGGCAAGGTTGAGCTGCGTCTCTGCACGCGCGGCGAAAGCGAGTCCGCGTGGCCGCAACCGCAGATCGACCAGCTCCAGCGGCTCGGCCGCATCGAGGATTCGGTGCGCAACTGGCTGCCCGACGCGAAGCCGCTCTCGGTGCACGAGGTGCTGCAATGGTGCAAAGGCGCCGCGGTCGCCGAGCCGCTGGACGAGTCGGCGCTCGACGCCGCGCGGCGAGCGCTCGCCGGCCTGCTGGACGCGCGCGAGCGCGAGGGCGCTCGCCTGGCGGCCGTGATGCTCGATCGTGTGGCCCGCCTGCGCGGGCTCGCGCTCGAGGCCGAACCGGTGGTGCCCGCGGTCGTGCGCCGGCAACAGCAGCGCTTCGTCGAACGTTGGAATGCCGCACTGGAAGCGACCGGCGCGGCGCAGACCATCTCGCGCGAGGCTTTGCAGGAACGCGCGCTCAACGAGGCGGCGGCATTCTCGATTCGCATCGACGTCGCCGAGGAGCTGGCCCGGCTGCGCTCGCACCTGGACGAGATCGCCCGCCTGCTCGAGCGCGGCGGCGAAGCGGGCAAGCGGCTGGACTTCCTGATCCAGGAGTTGCTGCGTGAAGCCAACACTCTCGGCTCGAAGGCGGCTGCGCTGGAGCTCACCAACATCTCGGTCGAGATGAAAGTCGCCATCGAGCAACTGCGCGAGCAGGTGCAGAACATCGAATAGCGCGCCTCGCCGCGGGATCGGCGCGCAACGTACCGGTTCGCGGCCGGTCGGTCAGCCGTGCACCGCCTCGTCGACTGCCGCGCGCGACTCGACGAACGACGATTCGGAATGGTTGAGCTTGAACACGCCGACCGCCTGCACGAGTTGACGCGCCTGGTTCTTCAGGCTCTCGGCCGCGGCGGCACTTTGCTCGACGAGCGCCGCGTTCTGCTGCGTCGCCTGGTCCATCTGGCTCACCGCCTCACCCACCTGGGCCATGCCGGCGCTCTGCTCCGCGCTCGCGGCGCTGATCTCGCCCATGATGTCCGTCACGCGCTTGATCGAGGCCACGATTTCCGTCATCGTCGCGCCCGCATGATCGACCAGCGCCGAGCCCTGCTTGACGCGCTCGAGGCTGTCCGAAATCAGGCTCTTGATCTTCTTCGCCGCGTCGGCGCTGCGGCCGGCCAGGCTGCGCACTTCGGAGGCGACGACCGCGAAGCCGCGCCCTTGTTCGCCCGCCCGCGCTGCCTCCACGGCAGCGTTGAGGGCCAAGATGTTGGTCTGGAACGCGATGCCGTCGATCACGCTGATGATGTCGGCGATGAGCTTGGAACTGTCGTTGATGTCCTTCATCGTCTCGACGACCTTGGCGACCACGTCGCCGCCCTTGATCGCCACCGAGCTGGCGCTGAGCGCAAGCGTGTTGGCCTGGCGCGCGTTGTCGGCGTTCTGCTTGATGGTCGAGCCGAGCTGCTCCATCGACGCCGCGGTCTCCTCCAGACTGCTCGCGGTCTGCTCGGTCCGCGCGCTCAGATCGTTGTTGCCCTGGGCGATTTCGCCGCTCGCCACATGCAGGCCATCGGTCTGTTCGCTGACATCGTCGACCAGCGAGCGCAGGTTCAGCCCCGCCTGGTTAATCGCCCGCAACAGCAAACCGATTTCGTCGACGCGGTTCATGGCCACACCGCTCTCGGCATTCCCCGCGGCGGCGTTCTCGGCGACGCGAAGAATCGTGGTCAGCGGCGAGGCGATCTGCCGCTCCAGCCACACATCCGCGACCAGTGCCCCGAGCGCAGCGCCCCCGGCAACGATCGCCAGCGCGCCCAGCCCGACACCGCCAGCAGCGCAGGCGCCGACGACGACGGCCAGGTTGACCAACGCGCCGCAGCGAATGCGCCAGCGCACGGGCATCGTCTGCAATGCCGACGTCCAGCCCATCAGGCCACGGCGAACGACGAGCCCCTTGTGCAGGGCCACGGCGCCCGCCCGACCCTCGCGGATCGCGGCGTAGAGCGCATCGGCAGCGTCGATCTCGGAGCGCGTCGGCTTCGTGCGCACCGACATGTAGCCGACCAGTTGCCCCCTTCGACGCACCGGCGTCACGTTGGCACGCACCCAGTAGTGGTCGCCGTTCTTGCGCCGGTTCTTCACGATCGCCGTCCACGAGCTGCCGCCCTGCACCGTCTTCCAAAGGTCTGCGAACGCGACGGCCGGCATGTCGGGGTGGCGCACGAGGTTGTGCGGCTGGCCCACGAGTTCCTCCTGCGAGAGGCCACTGACGGCTGAAAACGCGGCGTTGGAGTAGGTGATGCGGCCCTTCGGATCGGTGGTCGACATCAAGGTCGTGTCGGCGGAATAGTCGAATTCCCTCTGGGTGACGGGTTGGTTGTTGCGCATTTGCTCGCTCCTCTCATTCGATTCGGTTGAAGAATGCCGTCCGTGCTCGATCACGGGAAACGTTCAGGCTGCCCGGCTCGCCCACCGGCGCGCTCCCAGGCGTCTTCGGTCGGGAATCGGAATTTCTTGAGAGGAGATTGCGGCGCGCGCCTCCCGGCGCGGCGCGGCAAGAGAACTATTTCACTTCGTTCGCGATCACCACCGCGACGCTGCCGCTGCCGACGGCTATCGGCGGGCTCAGGCCTTCGAGGTCGCCCGGCTGCGGCATGGCCTGGCCGGACTTGCTGACGCGCGCACCGACGACCACACGTCCGGCAGTCGAGATCAGGTTCGCGGGAGACATCGCCAGGCTGTCGTCGAGACGGAACGTGAACGGAAGGTCCTTGACCTGCTTGCGCACGATCGCGATCGGCACACGCGAGCCTTCGGCCGCGCGCGCGAAGATGAACACCGTGTCGTCGGGAGCAGCCCGGCCCGCAAGCGCGGGCGCCAGCGTCACCGTGCCGGCGACCGCGCCGCCAGCACCGACGCTCGCCGAGGTCGAGGCAGAAGGCGGCGTCGCGCTCGTCGCCGCGGCGGCAGGCAGCTTGCCGCGCTCGCGCGACTCGGCGGCGGCGCCCTGCGCCTGCTGCACGATCGGGTTGTCGGGTGGGCCGACCTTGACTGCGCGGTCGAAATACTCCGCCGCCTTGGCGAAGTCGCCGCGGTTGAAGGCCGCGGTTCCGGCCAGCGTCAGCGCCTTCAGGTTGTCGGGGTCGATCTTGAGCGCGCGCTCGATCAGCCGGGTCGGGTCACCGTCGAGGTTGCGGCCGTTCTTCATCGCCAGCGCGTCGGCGAAGTCGGCCAGGACGGCGGCGTCGTCGGGCTTGAGCTTGGCGGCGTGGCTGATGGCGTCCAGCGTGTCGTCGGTGCGCCCGAGCGTCATGTACACGCGGGCCAGCATGACCCAGCCCGCAGCGTCGTCGGGTTGCTCCTTCAGGTGCGCCGCCAGGCGCTCGGCCATCACCTTGAACTGTTCGCTGTCGAGCGAGTGCGGCGCGCTCGCCGAAGCCTGCGCGCCTTCGGCCTGGGCGCCAAAGCCCTGCTCGGCCTGCCCCATGTCGGTGGGCGATCGCGTCCACATATAGCCGGCGGCGGCGATCAGAACGGCAGCGCCGGCCAGCAGCGCCAGAAAACGCCCACTCGCACGCGCTGGCGCGGAGGAGGCCACGTCCGATGACGCGCCGGCGCCAGGATCGGCGGCGTCGAGCACCAGATCGGCCAGCTTGCGCTCCAGCGGCGTGCGCTTTTCAGCGTACTTGGCGTTGCCTATGGCACCCGAAGCGTGCTGCTCGCGCAGCTTGCGAAGTTGTTCTCGAAGGGACTGTACGGTGTCGGTCATGGGGTTCAGGCCGTGGGGCCGTTCGGCGTTGCACCCGGCGCTTCTTCGTCGGGATCGAAGCTCTCGGCGGGCATGCGCAGGCGACGCCGCAACACGACGATCAGCACCGCGAGACCGCCCAGCAAAAGCACCGCCGGGCCGAACCAGAGCAGCGCGGTCGTTTCCTTGAGCGGCGGGCGGTAGAGCACGAAGTCGCCGTAACGGGCGGTCATGTAGTTGATGATCTGCTCGCGGCTGTCGCCGCGGCGCAGCATCTCGCGCACCTGATTGCGCAGGTCGACGGCGAGGTCGGCGTGCGAGTCGGCGATGGTCTGGTTCTGGCACACCAGGCAACGCAGTTCAGACGCTATGTCGACCAGCTTGGCCTCGAGCACCGGGTCTTCGGTGGCCGGTGCCGCCTCGCCGGCATGGACCGCAGCGACGCCGCCGAGCAGCAGTGCGCCGAGCACCAGCGCGTGACGCAAGAGAGTGGCAAGTCGCATCATGGTCAGGCCTGCAGCTTCTTGAGCAGCGGCTCGATCCGCTCATGCAACACCTGCGGCGTCAGCGGCCCGATGTGCTTGAAGCGGATCACGCCCTGCTTGTCGATGACGAAGGTCTCGGGCACGCCGTAGACGCCGAAGTCGATGCCCAGGCGGCCGTCGCCGTCGAACAGCGAGGCCTCGTAGGGGTTGCCCATGCGGCTGAGCCAGGTCATGCCGTCGGCGCGCTGGTCCTTGTAGTTCAGGCCATAGATCGGAACAACCTTGCGCTTGGCAAACTCGACCAGGCCCGGATGCTCTTCGCGGCAGGCGACGCACCACGAGGCCCACACGTTGAGCAGCCAGACCTTGCCGAGCAGGTCTTCGCGGGAGATCGTCGCCGCCGGGTCGTCCAGGCGCGTGAGCTTGAACGCTGGCGCCGGCTTGCCGATCAACGGCGAGGGCACCTCGCGCGGGTCGAGTTTGAGACCAACGGCGAGAAACACCGCCAGCGCAAAGAACAGCACCAGCGGAATCAGGAACTTGAGACTCTTCATGGCTGCTGCTTCACCTGGCGCCGGCCGTCTGCGGCAACGGCAACGGCGTCACCGGCGCCGCGATGGTGGCATCGACCGCCGCGGCGCGGTTGCGATAACGGCGGTCGGTGGCAGCGAGCACGCCACCCAGCGCCATGAGCAGGCAGCCGCCCCAGATCCAGTTGACGAAAGGCTTGTAGTAAACGCGAACGATCCAGGCTCCGCCCTCGACCTGCTCGCCGAGCGAGACGTAGATGTCGCGCGTGAAGCCGGAGCGGATGGCGGCCTCGGTCATCGGGTTGCGCTGCACGCGATAGATGCGCTTCTCGGGCAACATGCTGGCCACCTTGTCGCCGCCCTGCGTGACTTCGATCGTCGCTTGCGCGGCGCGATAGTTCGGTCCATTGACCTCGCGCACGCCGCGGAACGTGAACACGAGGTTCTCGATCGTCGTCGTGTCGCCGACGCCCATCTTGACGTCGCGTTCGACCTCGTAGCTCTTGACCAGCGTGACGCCGAAGATGAACACCGCAACGCCCAGGTGAGCAACCATCATGCCCACCGTGGCGCGCGGCAGCAGCGCAACGCGCGCCACCAGGCCGGCGCCCTCGCGCGGCCGGATGCGGCCCCACAGATCGGTGGCGACGCTGGCGACGATCCACCAGGCCATCAGCAGGCCGAGCGTGGCGACGAACGTGATGCCCCCGGAAAGCCAGCCGCTCAGCAGCGCGGCGACGATCGCGACGCCCGCGGCCCAGCGCAGGCGCTTGGCCAGATCGGGCAGCGAGGCCTGTTTCCAGCGCGCCAATGGACCGACGCCCATCAAGAACACGACCGGCGCCATCAAGGGCACGAACACAGTGTCGAAATAAGGCGGCCCGACCGAGATCTTTCCGAGGCCCAGCGCGTCCAGCAGCAGCGGGTAAAGTGTGCCGAGCAGCACCGCCGCCATGGCGACGACCAGCATCACGTTGTTGCCCAGCAGCAGCGTCTCGCGCGAGAGCAGCGAGAAGCGCGCCCCCAGGCCTACTGTCGGCGAGCGCCAGGCATAAAGCGTGAGCGAACTGCCAATCACGATGACAAGGAAGGCGAGGATGAACAGGCCCCGCCGCGGGTCGGAGGCGAACGAGTGCACCGACGAGAGCACGCCAGAGCGCACGAGGAAGGTACCCAGCAGCGACAGCGAGAAGGCCATGATCGCGAGCAGCACCGTCCACGACTTGAAGGCGCCGCGCTTTTCCGTCACCGCCAGCGAGTGGATGAGCGCGGTGCCGACCAGCCACGGCATGAACGAGGCGTTTTCGACCGGGTCCCAGAACCACCAGCCGCCCCAGCCCAGCTCGTAGTAGGCCCACCAGCTTCCGAGCGCAATGCCGACGGTGAGGAAGGCCCACGCGGCCAGCGTCCAAGGCCGCGTCCAGCGCGCCCATTGCGAGTCGAGGTTGCCACCGATCAACGCCGCCACCGCGAATGCGAAGGCGACCGAAAAGCCGACGTAGCCCATGTAGAGCATCGGCGGGTGGATGACCATGCCCGGGTCTTGCAGCAGCGGGTTCAGGTCGCGCCCGTCGGCAGCGGCGGGGAACAACCGGTCGAAAGGATTCGAGGTGGCGAGCGTGAACAGCAAGAAGCCCACCGCCACCCAGCCCATCACGCTCAGGATGCGCGCCACCACCGGCAGCGGCAGGTGGCGGCTGAAGCGCGCCACGGCAGCCATCCACACGCACAGCATCATCGCCCACAGCAGCAGCGAGCCTTCATGGCCGCCCCAGACGCCGGCGATGCGATAAGCGAGCGGCAAGGCGCTATTGGAGGTGTTGGCGACGTACAGCACCGAGAAGTCGTTGAGGATGAACGACGCCGTCAGGCTCAAGAAGGAGATGGTGACGGTGGCGCAGAGCACGCCGGCCAGCGGCCGCGCGAGCACCATCCAATCGTCGCGCTGGCGCAGCGAGCCGGCGAGCGGAACGACGCCCAGCAGCAGCGCCGTGGCGAGTGCCAGCCAGAGCGAAAAGTGCCCCAGCTCAGGAATCATTGCGATCATTGCGGCGCTCCCTGTACCGGCGGCGTGTTCTGTACCACGCTGCGCGCGGCGCGTTCATTGGTTGCCGCCGCGTTCTTCAGCGCCTCGGCAGCCTCGGGCGGCATGTAGTTCTCGTCGTGCTTGGCGAGTACCTCGCGGGCGACGAAGACGCCGTTCTCGAGCTGGCCCTGGGCGACCACCCCCTTGCCCTCCTTGAAGAGGTCGGGCAGGATGCCCTGGAAGCTGACCGGAATCGTCTTCGCCTTGTCGGTGACGACGAAGCTGACCTTCACCCCATCGCGCTTGACGCTGCCCTCCTCGACCAACCCGCCGACGCGAAACGTCCGGTTGGCCGGCGCTTCATGGGCCGCCACCTGCGAGGGCGAATAGAAGAACACCAAGTTGCTCTGGAATGCGTTGAAGACGAGTGCGGCGATAGCGCCGACGGAGGCGAGCACGCCCCCCGCAATCGCCAACCGCTTGTGCCTGGGTTTCATGGTCAAGACTCCTTCCAAACTTCCACTGCGGCCGCGTCGCTCAGCGCACGCACGCGGCGCCGTCCCGCGAGCCAGGGCTCCATCACGAATATCAGGGCCGCGACCCCATACGAACCCCAGACATAAAGGGCGTGGCCCCCCATCGCAAAGAATTCTGACGCGCTGTTCCATTGCATATTCAAGCTCCCTTGGCGGCCAGCGCCAATTCCGACACCCAGGTGGTGTGCCGTTCACGTTCGAGAATGATGGCCCGCGCGCGAATGAAGACCACCGCGAAGGCATAGGCCCAGCATGCCAGGGTCATCAATAGCATTGCCGTCAGCATGGTGCTGGCCATCTTCGGCGCGGCGGTCATGCTGATCGTCGCGCCCTGGTGCAGCGTGTTCCACCAGCGCACCGAGAAATAGATCACCGGCACGTTGATCGCGCCGACGACCGCGAGCAAGGCGCCGGCCTGGTCGGCGCGACGAGGGTCGTCGATGGCCTCGACGAGCGCGATGTAGCCGAGGTAGAGGAAGAGCAGGATCAGCTCGGACGTGAGCCGCGCGTCCCAGACCCACCATGCACCCCAGCTCGGCCGCCCCCACAGCGCGCCCGACCACAGCGCGAGGAAGGTGAACAAGGCGCCGGTCGGCGCGATCGCGCGCGCCAGGATCGATGCCATGCGGGCGCGGAAGGCCCAGCCGATCGCGGCCCAGAACGCCATCACCATGTAGAGCAGCATCGACATCCACGCCGCCGGCACGTGCAGGAAGATGATGCGGTAGGCGTTGCCCTGCGTCGCGTCGACCGGCGCGATGATGAAACCGACGTAGAGGCCAGCGACGCCGAAGAGCGCCGTCAGCGCCCACATCCACGGCGTGATCTTGGCCGCCAGGGCATAAAAGCGCGAAGGCGCGGCGAAGTTGTAGAGGCGCATGCCGGAGTTCATCGAAGCGTCGGTTTCCGTGTCATTCGGTTGAGATTCGCAGCGCCGCCGCCGTGGCCAGCGGCGCGCCGAGCGCGGTCGCGACGAGCAGCGCGCCGAGCAGCGAGTAGTGCCCTGCCGCCGACAGCCCCGATTCGACCGCGACCACCGCCCCGGCGCCGAAGATCAGCGCCGGCATGGCCAGCGGCAGCACAATCAGGATCAGCAGCATGCCGCCGCTGCGGAGGCCGAGCGTTAGCGCCGCACCGAGCCCGCCGAGCAGGCTCAGCGTCGGCGTGCCGAGAACGAGGCCGATGACCAGCGACAGCAGCGCCACGCCGGAGAGGTCGAACAGGATGCCCACCAGCGGCGCGACGACGATCAGCGGCAGGCCGTTGATCAGCCAGTGCGCGACGCTCTTGGCCGCGGCGATGATAACCGCCGACTGCGGCGCGAGCAGCATCTGCTCTAGCGAGCCGTCGGCCTGGTCGGCAGCGTAGAGATGCTGCACCGACAGCATGGTGGCAAGAAGTGCACAGACCCAGACCACGCCCGGCGCGATGTGGCGCAGCGTCTGCGTCTCCGGGCCGACGCCGAGTGGGAACAGGCTGACCGCGACGATGAAGAACACCAGCGGCAGCAGCGCGTCGATGCGCCGCCGCGCGGCCAGGCGCAGGTCGCGCAGGAGGACGGCGAGAAAGAGCGCCCTCATGCGGCGATCGCGAAGTCATCGAGGTTCAGCACCTGCGGCACGGGGTCGCGCAAGGTCACTTCCTGGTGGCTGGTGAGCAGCACGCTGCCGCCGGCGCGCGTCTGCTCGGTGAGCAGCCCCTGCAGGGCGCGCACGCCTTCGTCGTCGAGGGCGTCGAAGGGTTCGTCGAGCAGCCAGACCGAGGGCGGGTGCGCCAGCGCCAGCCGCGCCAGCGAGGAGCGACGCCGCTGACCCTGACTCAGCGTGCGCACCGGTGCGTTGCGCAGACGCTCGACGCCCAGGCGCGACAGCGCCGCCGAAATATCGGCGTCTGACGGCGTGCGGCCGTGCAGCGTCGCCAAGAAGCGCAGCGACTCGGCAACCGTCAGGTCTTCCTTGAGCGCGTTGGCATGCGCGATGTAGAGCAGGCGGCGGCGCCACTCGGCGCCCAGCTTGGGCAAGGGCTGGCCGTCGCACAGCACGGCGCCATGGGCGGGAGTCGCCACACCGGCGAGCAGCCGCAGCAGGCTGGTCTTGCCGCGCCCGTTGCGCCCGCGCAGCCAGACCACGCTGCCGGGGCACAAGGCGAGGTTCAGCGAGCGAAAGAGCGGCCTCTCGCCGCGCTTGCATCCGAGCAAGGCTGCGCTGAGCGTAGGCGCCTGGGTGTCGGACGACGTCGCGACCGCAGGGTCAGAGGAAGCCATGGCTGGAGAAGTCAATTCAGTGGTGCGGGCGGGCTCCGCTCAGTCGATTCAGAGCGCGTGCGACGGGGCGATGGACAGCGGGATGCAGCAGCCGGCACGCGAGCCCGACAAGCATTTATCAAGTTTGTATTGTCGCTCGGATGACGCACGGCAGCGCCATCGAAGGACATTGCTCGGTTAGGTTTGGGTTAAGAGCCCTAGTACTGCGACCCAGAGATATCGGAACAAATTGAAAGCGATGGCTTCGTTCCGAGGGCAAGGCGCAAACCGCAGCGATACCCAGAGGTATCGCGAGGATTTGCAACGCCGCCGTCGGTGCGAAGACGCGTTTTCATGTTTCGATATCTCTGGGTCGCAGTACTAGGCCACCAGCGCCTGGGCGACCAGCTCTGCGATGTCGCGCGACTGCGTCTCGCCGCTCGTTTGCACGGCGGCCAGGCCATCGCCCACCATCACCGCGCAATACGGGCACGCGGTCGCGATCGTCTTCGGCGACGCGACGAGCGCCTGCTCGACGCGCATCACATTGATGCGCGTGCCCAGGTTTTCCTCCATCCACATGCGACCGCCACCGGCGCCGCAGCACATCGCCTTCTCGCGCGTGAGCTCGAATTCGAGCAGTTGGTCGCTGCACAGCCGCGCCAGCACGGCGCGCGGCGCGTCGAATTCGCCATTGTGGCGGCCGAGGTAGCAGGGGTCGTGATAGATCACGCGCTCCAGCGACGGCTTGACTCGAACGCGCCCCTGTTCCAGCAGATCGGCGATCAGGCGCGTGTGGTGAACGACCTCGTAGCGGCCGTTGAACTCGGGGTACTCGTTGCGCAGCGAGTTCAGCGCGTGCGGGTCGCAGGTGACGATGCGCGTCGCGCCGACCTCGTTCAATGTTTCGACGAGAGTCTGCGCAAGCTGCTGGAACAGCACCTCGTTGCCGAGCCGCCTCGCGCATTCGCCGGTCGAGCCTTCGCGCGGGCCGAGGATGGCGAACTTCACGCCCGCCGCCTTGACGATCGCGACGAAAGCGCGCGCGATCTTCTGCCCGCGCGGGTCGAACGACATCGCCGAGCCGACGTAGAACAGGTAGTCGAGCCCGGCGACTTCCTCCGCCGACGAGACGACTGGCACATCGATCCCGCGCGCCCAGTCGCCGCGCTCGTCGGACGAGATGCCCCACGCGTTGCCCTGCACCTCCCAGGCCTCGAAGACCTTCTTCAGCTCGTGCGGGAACTCGCCTTCGATCATCACCTGGTGCTGGCGCATGCGGAAGAACTTGTCCAGGTGCTCGAGCTCGATCGGGCACGCCGCCTCGCAATAGCCGCAGCTCGTGCACGCCCACAGCGTGTCCTGGCTGATGATGCCGCCGACAAGTGCCGGCAACTCGTTCTTCGGGTCCTTGGCGACGATCGTCTCGCGCTGCTCGAGGAGGTGGTGCTTGACGGCGTCGTTGACGATCTTGAGCGACAGCGGCTTGCCGGTGAGGTGGGTCGGGCACGCATCCTTGCAGCGACCGCATTCGGTGCAGGTGAAGGCGTCGAGGCCTTCCTTCCAGTTCAGGTCGAGCGCGGTGCGCACGCCGGCCTTCATGTCGGCCTCGTCGGTGGCATTCATCAGGCGTTCGATGTCGACCGTAGGCACTCGGTTGGCGGGCCGGCCGCGGCGGAAGTAGAGCGTCGGCAAGGCGGTGACGATGTGGAAGTGCTCGCCCACCGGCAGCAGCACGAGGAACGAGAACACGACCACCATCTGTAGCCAGTACGAGATCACGTAGCCGGCCTGCAGAGCCGCCGGGCTGAAACCCGAAAAGGCATTCGCCACCGCATTGCCGAGGAAGGCGTACTCGCGCTCGCTGCCGATGCCGGACACGGTCTTCGACAGCAGCGTGAAGCGAAAGCCGTCGAGCAGGATGTCGGTCAGCATGATGGTCAGGATCAGCGACAGCACGAGCACCGCTTCGCCGTTGGGCTCGAGCCGCTCGGGCTTGGAGACGAAACGGCGGTAGAACGCGTACAGCACCGCCACGATGACGCCGAGCTCGACCAGATCCTTGATCCCGGCGAACGGACCCAGCACTTCGGGGAAGGTCGCGTATTCGCGGTAGCCGATGGCGAGCAACTGCAGCTTGCGCAGCAGCAGCGACATGAAGCCGAGGAAGATGGCCGCGTGCATCAGCCCCGGGCGCCATTCGCGCGCGATCATTCGGCTCTGCAAGAGGCCGTTGACGACGACGCTGCTCAGGCGCTGCCAGGGATGGTCCCAGCGCGGCTCGGGCTGCAAGGCGAGCACGATCTGCAGCTTGCGCCAGCTCAGCCAGGCAAAGCCGGCAAAGGCCAGCAGCATCAGGAGGCTCATTCCAAGAGGACTCATCGACGTGTTCCCATCGCCCGCTCATGCGGAGCAGATACGCAAACGGGCCACTGTCGCGGCACGGGCGCGCCCCCCGGCCACAGGCCCGGGTCTGTCCTCGGGCGACTCTAGGGACGGGCCGGCGGACGCTGATTGACCCACGTCAAGCACAATGCAGGGCTTGCTGTTCGGTCTTGGCCTCGTTGGCGTCAATCGGGACGCCCGTGGTTAGACTGCCCGCAGCCGCTGCGGCGGGCCCGGCAAGCCAATGAAGGAAGCCATGGAAGACAGCGCAATCCATATGCAAAACGGCTCGGCGGCGCCGGAGCCGGGCTCGGTGTCGGCGCTGCGCGCCTGGGTTGTCGCGTCGCGGCCGCACACCTTGATGATCGCCATCAACCCGGTGCTGGTCGGCTGCGCGCTGGTGTGGAATGAGACCGGGCGCATCGACGTTGCGCTGATGCTGCTGTCGATGCTCGGCGCGCTGCTGCTGCAGACCGGCACCAACCTCGACAACGACGTCAGCGACTTCCAGCGCGGCACCGACCGCGCCGGGCGTCTCGGCCTGCCGCGTGCGACCGCGCTCGGCCTGCTCACGCCACGCCAGGTGCGCACCGCCTCGCGCGTCTGCTTTGGCGTGGCCACCGTGATCGGGCTGATCCTCGCCTGGCGCGGCGGCTGGCCGATTCTGGTTGCCGGCATCGCGTCGGCCGCGGCGGCGATGGCGTATGCGGGCGGTCCGCGGCCGATCTCGTACACGCCCTTCGGCGACTTCGTCGTGTGGTTCTTCTTCGGCCTCGTTGCCGTGGGTGGCAGCTACTACCTGCAGACGCTCACCCTCAGCCCCGGCGTGCTGATCGCGGCGACGATGGTCGGCCTTCCGGCCGCGGCGGTGCTGGTCGTCAACAACTACCGCGACCTCGACCCCGACATCCAGGTCGGCAAGCGAACCCTCGCGGTGTGCCTCGGGCGAACTTTCAGCCGCTGGGAGTACGCGGCGCTGATGATGGCACCGTTCGCCCTGCTGCCCTTGCTCGCGCAACAGACCCAGCTCGGCATGGCATTGGCTGTAGCCCTGCTGGCGCTTCCGATGGGCATTTCGCTCGTTCGCACCTTCTGGCGCGAGACGCCCGGACCCAGCTTCAACCCGCTGCTGGCGCGGACGGCCAAGTTCCAGATCCTCTTCTCGACGCTGCTGTGCGTCGCGATCCTGCTCAGCTAAGAGCTTGTCCCTGGGCGCGCAACGCTCAGGTCGCCGGCTTCAGGTGCACGTGAGGTACCTGCTTGGCGCCGCGCCCATGGCGATGCGGCTGGTGCTCTTCCATGCTGATCAGGTTGAGCTTGCCGTGGTGCACGCCGCGCTCGGCGCTGACGGCGTCGGCGAAGCGGCGAACCTCGTGCGTCGGCCCGCGCAGGATCACGGTCTCCAGGCAATGATCGTGATCCAGGTGCGCGTGCATCGTCGACACCGTCAGGTCGTGGTGGTCGTGCTGCAGTTCGGTGATGCGCTCCATCAAGTCGCGCTCATGGTGGTTGAAGACGTAGGACAGGCAGGCGATGCAGTGCAGCGACGCGTCCTCATGCTGCAACGTGCGCTCGAGTTCGCCGCGCAGAAGGTCGCGCACGGCTTCGGAGCGCGTCGCGTAGCCGCGATCGGCGATCCAGTGGTCGAACTCGTGCGCCAGCTTGTCGTCCAGCGAGATGGTGAAGCGTTCCATGTCCAGCCCCTTCGAAGTCGCAAACCATACACGAGCAGCGGCCGCGAGCAGCGCACAGTCGGCCGCCAAATGCGTCGCCCTTGATGTGAATACTTTGCACTTCTTCATATTCTTGTGATACTCGGCGTGTCGTGACCGCACCGGCGCGGTCGATGGAGGACACCTGAATGCACATGGCCGATGCACTGCTTTCACCGGGCACGGGCGGCGCGATGTGGCTGGCGTCCGGGGTCGCGCTCGCCGTCGCGTCGCGCCGCGTCGGCGCACGCGCCGACGATCGCCTGGTGCCGCTGATGGGCATGCTCGGCGCCTTCGTGTTCGCCGCCCAGATGATCAACTTCACGATACCGGGCACGGGCTCGAGCGGGCATCTGGGCGGCGGGTTGCTGCTGGCCATTCTGCTTGGCCCGCACGCGGCGTTCGTCGTCATTGCCTCCGTGCTGACGGTGCAGGCCCTCTTCTTCGCCGACGGCGGCCTGCTGGCGCTGGGCGCCAATATGTTCAACCTCGGCGTGCTGCCATGCCTCGTGGCCTACCCGCTGATCTATCGGCCACTGGCTGGTCCGCGGCCATCGAACCGGCGCGTCGTGCTTGCAGCCATGGCCGCGGCCATCATCGGCCTGCAGCTCGGCGCCATCGGCGTCGTCATGCAGACCGCGCTGTCGGGCATTTCGAGCCTGCCGCTCAAGACTTTCCTCGCGCTGATGCTGCCCATTCATCTGGCGATCGGCATCGTCGAAGGCCTGGCCACTGGCGCCATCGTGCTGTTCCTGCGCCGCACGCGACCCGATCTGCTGAGCGGGTCGTTCGCAGCCGGCTCGGTCCGGACGCTGCTGACCGGCCTCGCCTTGGCGGCACTCCTCACGGGCGGCGTGGTGTCGTGGTTTGCGTCGACGCAACCCGATGGGCTCGAATGGTCGGTCGCGCGCGCCGCGGGCGGCGAGCTCGCGTCGCCGACGCAACCCGGGCTGCACGCCCGCTTGGCGAACCTGCAAGGCCGCACCGCCTGGTTCGCAGGCTACGGCTTGCCCTCCTTCGCCGCGGCTTCGCCGTCACCGCTGCGTGAGACTTGGCCGGACGTGAAGCCCGGCACCTCGCTCGCCGGCGTGGTCGGCGGGACGACGACGCTGGCGCTCATCCTCGCCGTGGGCTGGGCCCTGCGCCGCAGGCGCCGCGCGCGCGCCTGACCGGTGAGGCCCAGGCCACGCGGGGGCGCGGCACGCGGGCGCATGTCATGAGCACTATCGCTCGCGCGCTTGACGACCTGCGCACGCTCGATGCGCTGGCTTCCCGCGAGACGGCTCTCGCGCGCGTGGACCCACGGGCCAAGCTCGTTGCCACGCTGGCCTTCATCGTCTGCGTGCTCTCGTTCGATCGCTATAGCGTTGCCGCGTTGATGCCGCTCGCGCTGTACCCGACCGTGCTCGCCGCCCAGGGCGAAGTGCCGCTGCCCTTGTTGCGGCGCGCGCTGGTGCTGGCGTCGCCGTTCGCGCTGATGGTCGGCATCTTCAATCCGCTGTTCGATCGCGCGACCATGCTGGACGTGGCCGGCATGCCGATCAGCGGCGGCTGGGTTTCTTTCACGGCCATCGTGCTGCGCTTCGGGTTGACCGTCAGTGCCGCCCTGGTGCTCGTCGCCGGCACCGGCATGCCGGCGCTGTGCTCTGCACTTGCGCGCCTCGGCGTGGCGCGCGTGTTCACGGTGCAACTCATGTTCCTGTACCGCTACACCTTCGTGCTCGCGGGCGAGGCCGAGCGCATGACTACCGCGCGCAGCCTGCGCGCCGCAGAGCATTCGCGCATGAGCCTGGCCGTCTACGCGTCGCTGCTGGGGCAGTTGCTGCTGCGTGCGTTCGAGAGGGCGCAGCGCATCCACCAGGCCATGCTCGCGCGCGGCTTCGACGGCGCGTTGCGGCTCGCCGATCGCAGGCAATGCAAGCGCGCCGACACTCTCTTCGTCGCCGGCTGGTGCGCGTTCTTCGTCAGCGCGCGGGCGATCGACCTGCCGCGCGCGCTGGGCGCTCTGATCGGCGCGATAGCGCAATGAGCACCGCGGCCATCGAACTGCGCGCACTCGCCCACGCCTACGCCGATGGCACGCCGGCACTGCGCGGCGTCGACTTGCGCGTCGAGAGCGGCGAGTCGGTCGCCGTGGTCGGCGCCAACGGTGCCGGCAAGTCGACCTTGCTGCTGCATCTGAACGGGCTCTTGCTGGCGAGCAGCGGCGAGGTGTGCATCGACGGCGTGACGGTGGCGCGAGGCACGCTCGCACAGGTTCGCCGCGAAGTGGGCTTCGTGTTTCAGGATGCCGACGACCAGCTCTTCATGCCCACGGTGCAGGACGACGTCGCCTTCGGCCCGTCGAACCAGGGACTGTCGCCGCAGGAGATCGACGCTCGCGTGCACGTGGCCCTCGAAGCGGTCGATGCCCTACACCTCGCCGGTCGCGCGCCCTACCGACTCTCGGGCGGCGAAAAGCGTGCCGTCGCCATCGCCGGCGTGCTGGCGATGCGGCCTTCGATCCTCGTCCTCGACGAGCCGTCGTCGGGGCTGGACCCGGCCGGACGTCGGCGCCTGATCGAGTTGCTGAAGTCCCTCACGCAGACGCGCGTGATCGCCACCCACGATCTCGATCTGGCGCTTGAGGTCTGCGCGCGCGTCGTCGTGATGCACCACGGCCGCATCGAGGCCGATGGTTCGCCGCAGGCGCTCTTCGCCGACAGCGCGCTGCTTCGTCACTGCCACCTCGAACCGCCGTTGGGCGGCCTGCCCGGCCCTCTCAGTAGCGGCCGTGCTGCTTGAAGATGTAGTTCGTGAGCTCCGACGCGTGCATCGAGAGCCGGGTCTGGATGCGGTGCACGGTGCGCACGATGGAGCACATCACGCCATAGA
>CAIKUF010000237.1 GCA_903830565.1 uncultured bacterium
GAACCGCTGGTCGCGCGCATCCGCGAGGAAGGCGGGCAGGCGCACGGTTTCGTGGCCGACGCGCGCAAGGAGGACGAGGTCGTCGCCCTCGTCGAGCGCATCGAGCGCGAGATCGCGCCCATCGAAGTCGCGGTGTTCAACATCGGCGCCAACGTGCGCTTCAAGGTCACCGAGACGACCGAGCGCGTCTACCGCAAGGTGTGGGAGATGGCCGCGCTGTCGGGCTTTCTCGTCGGGCGCGAGGTCGCCAAGGCGATGCTGCCGCGCGGCCGCGGGACGATCATCTTCACCGGCGCGACGGCGAGCCTTCGCGGCGGCGCGGGCTTTTGCGCCTTCGCCGGCGCCAAGCACGCGCTGCGCGCGCTGGCGCAAAGCCTGGCGCGCGAGCTCGGGCCGCAGGGCATTCACGTTGCGCACGCCGTCATCGACGGCGCGATCGATACGCAGTTCATCGCCGAGAATCTCCCCGAGCGCTATGCGCTCAAGGCGAGCGACGGCATCCTGAACCCGGACGCGATCGCCGAGGCCTACTGGCAACTGCACCGCCAGCAGCGCAGCGCGTGGACGCAGGAACTCGACCTTCGGCCGTGGAGCGAACACTGGTGAGGAGACGACGATGAGCAAGACCGTGGAATTCTTCTTCGACGTCGGCAGCCCGACGACCTACCTGGCTTACACGCAACTGCCGGCCATCGCCGCCGAGTGCGGGGCGCAGATCGCCTGGCGGCCGATGCTGCTCGGCGGCGTGTTCAAGGCGACCGGCAACGCGAGCCCGGTCACCGTCCCTGCCAAGGGGCGCTGGATGTTCGGCGACATGCAGCGCTGGGCGCGCCGCTACGGCGTGCCGTTCGCGTTCAACCCGCACTTCCCGATCAACACGCTGGCCATGATGCGTGGTGCCGTGGGCCTGCAACTGCGCGAGCCCGAAGCCTTCGCGCGCTACCTCGATGTGATCTTCAACGCGATGTGGCGCGAGCCGCGCAAGCTCGGCGACGCCGAGGTGTTGGCGCAGGTGCTGCGGGATGGCGGGTTCGACCCGGCGCACATCGCCGCGCTAGCCGCCGAGCCCGAGGTGAAGGCGCAGCTCGTGGCCAACACCGAGGAGGCGGTCGCCCGCGGCGTCTTCGGCGCACCGACCTTCTTCGTCGGCGACGCCATGTTCTTCGGGCAAGACCGGCTCGATTTTGTTCGCGAGGCCTTGTCTGCCTAACTTGAGCGCACCCGGCCTTCGCGCCGCGATCGTCGATCTCGACGGGACCATGGTCGACACCGCCCCCGACTTTGTCTTCGCGCTGTCGGCGATGCTGGCCGAGTTCGATCTGCCGGACGTGGACCGCGGCTTCGTCATGCTCACCGTCGGCAAGGGCTCGGAGCACCTGATCCGCAGCACGCTCGCGCACGTCGGTGCCGACGCCGGCCTGTACGACGGCGCGATGGCGCGCTACCAGCACCACTACCGCATCGTGAACGGGCAGCACTCGACGGTCTATCCGGGCGTTCAAGCGGGGCTGGACATGCTCGCGGCGCGCGGCCTCAAGCTCGCCTGCCTGACCAACAAGCCGACCGCGTTCGCCGTAGCGCTGCTGCAAGCGAAGGGGCTGGCGCGCTACTTCGAGCAGGTCTTCGGTGGCGACGCCTTCGAGCGCCGCAAGCCCGACCCGCTGCCGCTCGTCAAGACCTGCGAGGCGCTGGGCTCTGCGCCCGCGCAGACGCTGATGATCGGGGATTCGAGTAACGACACCCAAGCCGCGCGCGCTGCGGGCTGCCCAGTGGTGCTCGTGACCTACGGCTACAACCACGGCCGGCCGGTGGCCGAGGCCGGTGCCGATGCGACGGTGGACAGTATTGAGCAGATCGCTTGAGCGGGCGTCGCACCCGCACTCCGGGACACGCCGCCGCCTTCAAACCTCTTCGATCCATGCCTATCCGGTTGCTTGCCAAACCGTCACACGCGCGGATGAACCCACATCCCGGAATACAACTGCTCGTAGGTTGGTGGCAGGGCGTCTATAGCCAGGCCGAGCACTGAATTGAA
>CAIKUF010000238.1 GCA_903830565.1 uncultured bacterium
AGGTTACCTGCCGGTCACCATCGCCTCGTTCGAGCTGACCGAGAAGTCGGGCTTCTACAAGAAGAACCCGGGCACCGATGTGGCACCGAACCAGATGATCCGCAAGACGACCGACAAGTCGCGCGGCATCCGCCTCGGCAACTTCGTGCAGGTCCGCGCCATCATCGACGAGGAGCTGGAGCAGGTCTGGAGCGGCAAGAAAGCGCCCAAGGAAGGCCTGGACGCCGCCATCCAGCGTGGCAACGAGCAGCTCGAGCGTTTCGAGAAGGCGAACAAGGGCTGAGGCAACAAGGTTCGGCTTGTCATTCCCGCGAAGGCGGGAATCCAGAATTGTGTCGGCAGTGGATTCCCGCCTTCGCGGGAATGACGGGCCTACGCGATCAGTATTGAGGCCTGAGGCTAGGGTTCGTAGACCGTTCGGGCATTGGATGGTGTCGCGGGTTTCGTAAGACTGCGTAGCGAGAAGGACTGGCTCGTGGCAATGGAGAAGCGGGTCCGCTTCAAGAGCTGGTGGCTGCCCTGGGCGTTGATCGCGCCGCAGATGGCCGTCGTTCTGGTGTTCTTCTTCGTTCCTGCCGGGCAGACGATCTACCAGAGCGTGCTGATGCAGGACGCCTTCGGCGCGTCGACCGAGTTCGTCGGCCTCGAAAACTTCACGCGCCTCTTCAACGACCCGAGCTACCTGGCGTCGTTTCGCACGACGGCGATCTTCTCGGTGCTGGTGGCGACGATAGGGCTCACGATCTCGCTGCTGCTCGCGGTGATGGCCGACCACGTGGTGCGCGGCGCGACGCTCTACAAGACGCTTCTCGTCTGGCCCTACGCCGTCGCGCCGGCAGTGGCCGGCGTGCTGTGGCTGTTCATGTTCGCGCCGTCGATCGGCATCGTCAGCTTTGCGCTGCGTCGCTTCGGCATCGAGTGGAACCACCTGCTCAACGGCAACCAGGCGATGACGCTGATCGTCGCGGCCGCCGTGTGGAAGCAGATCTCGTACAACTTCCTGTTCTTCCTCGCCGGCCTGCAGTCGGTGCCCAAGTCGCTCATCGAGGCGGCGGCGATCGACGGCGCGCGGCCGTGGCGCCGCTTCTGGACCATCATCTTCCCTCTGCTCTCGCCGACGATGTTCTTCCTGCTCGTGATCAACATCATCTACGCCTTCTTCGACACCTTCGCGATTGTCGATTCCTCGACCCAAGGCGGGCCGGGCAAGGACACCGCGATCCTCGTCTACAAGCTCTATTTCGACGGCTTCAAGGCGCTGGACCTCGGCGGCTCGGCGGCGCAATCGGCGGTGCTGATGGTCATCGTGATTGCACTGACGGTGGTGCAGTTTCGTTACGTCGAGAAGAAGGTCCAATACTGATGGATAGCCGCACGCATCATGGTTGAACGCCGCCCCGCCCTCGACCTGCTTGCGCACGTGGTGCTCGTGCTCGGTGTGCTGATCGTCGCCTTTCCAGTCTATGTGACCTTCATCGCATCGACGCAGACCGCGGCGCAGATCGTACAGAACGTGCCGATGTCGCTGCTGCCCGGCGACAACCTGCTGACGAGCTACCGCGTTGCGCTGTTCGGCGGCGACACCGAGTACGGCAGCCGCATCGCGCCGGTGGCGCCGATGATGATGATCAGCCTCATCAGCGCGCTCGTGATCGCGATCGGCAAGATATCGATCTCGATGCTGTCGGCGTTCGCGGTCGTCTACTTCCGCTTCCCGTTTCGCAGCCTCGTCTTCTGGATGATCTTCGTGACGCTGATGCTGCCGGTGGAGGTGCGCATCTTCCCGACCTACCAGGTCGTCTCCGACCTGCACATGCTCAACACCTACGCGGGCCTCACGGTGCCGCTGATCGCGTCGGCAACGGCGACCTTCCTCTTTCGCCAGTTCTTCCTCACCGTTCCCGACGAGCTCGCCGAGGCCGCGCGCATCGACGGCGCGGGGCCGATACGCTTCTTCAAGGACATCTTGTTCCCGCTCTCGGCGACCTCGATCGCGGCGCTGTTCGTGATCCAGTTCATCTACGGCTGGAACCAGTACCTGTGGCCGCTGCTCGTGACCACCGATGAGAGCATGTACCCGGTGGTGATGGGCATCCGGCGGATGATTTCCGGCGGCGATGCGGCGACGGAGTGGAACGTCGTCATGGCCACCGCCATCCTGGCCATGATCCCGCCCGCCATCGTCGTGCTGACCATGCAGCGCTGGTTCGTCAAGGGCCTGGTCGATACCGAAAAGTAGAACTCAAAGCATGGCAGCCATCTCACTACGCGAGGTCGTCAAGCGCTACGGCAACGGGCCGAAGGCGAACCAGGTCATCCACGGCGTGGATGCCGAGATCGGCGACGGCGAGTTCGTCGTCATCGTCGGCCCATCGGGCTGCGGCAAGTCCACGCTGCTGCGCATGGTGGCCGGGCTGGAGGAGATCACCGGGGGCGAGATCGCCATCGGCGGGCGCGTCGTCAACAACATCGAGCCGTCCGAACGCGACATCGCGATGGTGTTCCAGAACTACGCGCTCTACCCGCACATGAGCGTGTTCGACAACATGGCCTACGGCCTGAAGATCGCCAAGGTGCCGGTTGCGCAAATCAAGGCCCGCGTCGACAAGGCGGCGAAGATCCTGGAGCTCGGCGCCCTGCTGACGCGCAAACCGCGAGAACTCTCGGGCGGCCAGCGCCAGCGCGTGGCAATGGGGCGCGCGATCGTGCGCGAGCCGCAGGTGTTCCTGTTCGACGAGCCACTGTCCAACCTCGACGCCAAGCTGCGCGCGCAGACGCGGATCGAGATCAGGAAGCTGCACGCCGAACTCGGCGTGACCTCGCTCTTCGTGACCCACGACCAGGTCGAGGCGATGACGCTCGCGCAGCGCATGATCGTCATGAACGCCGGCCGCATGGAACAGTTCGGCGCGCCCGAGGAGGTCTATGCGCGCCCGGCCACGACTTTCGTCGCCGGCTTCATCGGCTCACCGCCGATGAACCTGCTCAGCGGCCGAGCCGACGGTTTGCGCTTCGTCGTCGGCGGCCAGAGCCTGCTGCTCTCGCAGCCCGCGCCGCGCGCGGGCGAGTTGATCCTCGGCCTGCGTCCCGAGCACGGCGGCCTGGCATCGTCGGGCGGGCCGGGGTGGGCGATGCAGGTCGAGTTGGTGGAGATGCTCGGCGCAGAGCGCCTGGTGCACGCGCGCATCGGCGACGCCGCATTCACGTTGCGCGTCGACAGCAGCCTGGCGCCGCCCCAGGTCGGCGACACCGTGACGCTGCACGTCACCCCCGAGCACCTGCACTGGTTCGACCCGCAGACGCAGGCGCGCATCGAGTGATCTGGACCGCGACATGAAGCATTGGCCCTACCCCCTCTGGATCGCTCACCGCGGCGCCGGCAAGCTGGCGCCGGAGAACACCCTGGCAGCCTTTCGCGTCGGCGCGAGCCACGGCTACCGTGCGTTCGAGTGCGACGTCAAACTCAGCGCGGACGGCGTGCCCTTCCTGCTTCACGACGACAAGCTGCAGCGCACGACGCCCGAGCGCGGCGTCGCCGGCAAGCGTGCATGGAGCGAGCTCTCGCGCGTCGACGCCGGCGCCTGGCACAGCCGCGGCTTCGCGGGCGAACCGATCGCTAGCTTCGACGCCATCGCCACGTTCGTCATCCGCAACGGCTTTCACCTCAACATCGAGATCAAGCCGACGCTCGGCCAGGAAGCCGAGACCGGCCGCGTCGTCGCCGGCGAAGCAGCGCGCTTGTGGCAATGCCTGGCGGTGCCGCCGTTGCTCAGCTCGTTCGAGCCCGCTTCGCTCGCCGCGGCGCGCGAGGCCGCCCCGCAACTGCCGCGCGCGCTGCTGCTCGCGAGCCTGGACGGAGACTGGTTCGATCTCGCCGCGGCGCTGGAGTGCGTCGCGGTCGTCACCGTCCATACGGTGATGGACGCCGCGGTGATCGCGCGCCTGCACGGCGCCGGAGTGCGCGCGCTGTGCTACACGGTCAACGACGCCGACGAGGCCGCGCGCCTGCTGCAGCTCGGCATCGACGGCATCATCACCGACGCGGTCGATCGCTTCTCGCCCGCTGCCGCACGCGACGGCGTGCTCGCCTGATCGCACGCCAAGACGGCGCGCTTTAGACGTTAGGCTACGTCGACCTCTTCGACGCCACGCACCCGCGAGTAGACGCGCGTGTCGCGCAGCTCGCCGCCCGGGGCGCGCGAATCCTGCCGCAGCAAGCCTTCGAAGGTGAACCCGGCCCGCTCGGCGACGCGCGCGCTGCGTGCATTGCCGGCGTCCATGCGAATTTCCACCCGCTGCGCGCCGAGGCGGTCGAACGCGAGGCGGTTCAGCGCATGCACGGCCTCGCCGATCACGCCTTTCACGCCATGCCCGCTGCGCCGCCAGTAGCCGATCTCGAAGCGCGGCACGTTCCAGTCGATGCGATGCATGCCGCAGGCGCCGAGCAGCGCGCCTTCGCCCGCCGCCCCGTCTCGCGCGAAGATCAGCATCGGCAGATCCTCGCGCAACCCAAAGCGCGCGTGCATGCGCCGGCAGTAGGTCTCCGACTCGTCCAGCGGCGGCTCCACCTGCGCCCACGGCATCCATGGCCGCAGCTCGGCCAGCGAATCGCGCACCGCGGCGTTCAGCACCGGGCCGTCGCCCGGCTGCGGGCAGCGCAGCAGCAGGCGTTCGGTCTCGATGCGCTCGGGCACGTCGATCAGCAGCGGGTCCATCGTCGCTCCTTCGGGATCACACAATTTATGGCGTTAGGCACACGCTCGCTTCGCCGCCCAGCAGGTCGTCCGTCGCCTCCGGCTTGGGCAGCGCACGCACGCTGCGTATCACCGGGTGGCGCCAGGCCGCGAACGCGAGCAGCACCGCGGCGCCGCCGGCGAACGCGAGCGACGCGCGCAGGCCGTGATGCTCGCCCAGCCAGCCGCCGATCAGCGCGCCGGGTCCGGCGGGCAGCAGGATCAGCCAGCGCATCGTGCTCGTCATCCGCCCCAGCAGCGGCTCTGGCGTCACCGCCTGCCGCAAGGCGAGGAAGTTGATGAAGATGAGCACGGCGCCGAAGCCGAAGCAGAACAGCATCAGCGCGAAGATCGCGACGCCCCAGGCGTTGACCGGCGCCAGCGAGAGCGCGAGCCAGCCGACGCCGCACAGCGCAATGCCGAGCAGCAGGCATGGCCCCGGCCCCTGGCGGCGCGAGATGCGGTTGCCGAACAGGCTGGCGAGCACGGTGCCGACGCCCATGCCGACGAAGCTCAGGCCCACGGCCTGCTCGGCGAGACCGAGCGTGCGCGTCGCAAAGAGGATCAGCACGACCAGTGCCGCGTTGTGGCACATCTGCCAGCCGCCCACCGTCAGCGCCAGCGAGACCAGCAGGCGCTGGCTGCGCACGAAGCGCACGCCGGCTGCGAGGTCGCGCCAGAAGTGCGCGTCGGCGCGCGGCAGGCGCTGCTCGTCGACGCGAATCCCGCGCAGGATGGCGGCCGAGACCAGCAATAGCAACGCATCGGTCAGCAACGCGAGCGGCGCGCCCAGCGCCTTGATCAGCACGCCGGCCAGGCCAGGCCCGGCGACCTCGGCGCCCGAGCTCGCGAGCGCGTTCTTCGCATGCGCCTCGACAAGGCGTTCGCGCGCAACGACCTGCGTCAGCACGATCTGCGCCGCCGAGCCGGCCGTCGTGTAGACGGTGCCGATCACGAAGCCGACGACGTACATCCAGAGCATGGACAGCCAGCCCATCGCCCACGCCAGCGGCACGCTGGCGACGACGAACGCGAGGCAGGTCTCGCCGACAACGTATACCGGGAGCTTGCGCACGCGGTCCAGCCACACGCCCGATGGCAGCGAGAACAGTACGAAGGGCAGGATCTCGGTGAAGGTCAGGAGGCCCATCTGCGTCGGCGTCGCGTGCAGCAGCACGGCGGCCGTCAGCGGCAGCGCGAGCATCGTGACCTGGCCGCCGAAGGAGCTGATCAGGATCGAGATCCACAGGCGGCGGTAGGTGGCGTCGCGCAGCAGGTCGTCGGCGGGCAACGTGAAGCCGCGTCGCAACCCGACTGGCAGGCGTCGCCACAGGAAGTTCCACATCGGGACTCGCAACAGGTACTTGCTCACGGACCTCTCCCCCTCTTCGCCAGGCTCCGGTGGGACTCTGGCTCGCCGCCGGCCTCGTGGGCCTCGGCGCTCTACGACAACGGCAGCGAAAGAAATAGACCGGTCCTTCCGCTGTGTTCTCACAGCGGCGACCGGCTGGCGGCGTGGCGCTGGGAGAGCTAAATCGGACCCGACATGCCGCCGAGGCGGAAGCCGGATCGGTGGGCGGTCAGCGGACTGACTGCCGGCAGCGGCACCACCCGGGCACCGATGCACAGCCCACCGCGCGCGGCGGCGTGGGTGCGAATCGGATGGCGTGGTTTCATGCGCTGCTCTTTCACGAACGAGGCAGCGATGCTAGCAGCGAGTGTTGCCTCTGCTCAAGCGCAGGGCGTGCGCAGGGCGTGCAAAGCGTGGCGCGCAACCGACGCTTTGGCGCTGCGATCTACGAGCGGTAGTCGGCGTTGATCTTCACGTAGTCGTAGCTCAGATCGCAGGTCCACACCGTGGCCTGCTCGCTGCCGCGGCCGAGGCTGACGCGCACCGTGATCTCGCTTTGCTTCATCACGCGCTGGCCGTCTTCTTCGCGGTAGGCCGGGTTGCGGCCGCCGCGCACGACGACCGGCACGTCGTCCAGATGCAGGGCGATCAGCGCCTGGTCGAGGTCGGCGATGCCGGCGTAGCCGACCGCGGCGAGGATGCGGCCGAGGTTGGGGTCGCTGGCGAAGAACGCCGTCTTGACGAGCGGCGAATGCGCGATCGAATACGCGACCTGGCGGCACTCGGCGGCGCTGCGCCCGCCGTCGACCTGCACGGTGATGAACTTGGTCGCGCCCTCGCCGTCGCGAACGATGGCCTGCGCGAGCTGCTCGGCGACTGCAATCACGGTGTCGCGCAGCAGCGCGCCGTCGGCGCTGTCGAATTGCGCGATCGGCGCGTTGCCGGCCTGTCCGCTCGCGATGAGTACGAACGAATCGTTGGTCGACGTATCGCCGTCGATGGTAATGCGGTTGAACGAACGGTCGGCGGCCTCGGCTACCAGCGCGCGCAGCAGCGCCGGCTCGACAGCGGCGTCGGTGGCGACGAAGCCGAGCATGGTCGCCATCGCCGGGCGGATCATCCCGGCGCCCTTGCTGATGCCGGTGACGGTAACGGTGCGGCCGTCGATCGTGACCTGGCGCGACGCGGCCTTGGGCACGGTGTCGGTGGTCATGATCGCCTCGGCAGCCTGCAACCAATGGTCTTCGGCGAGGTCGGCCAGCGCAGCCGGCAGGCCTGCGACGATGCGCTCGACGGGCAGCGCCTCCATGACCACGCCGGTCGAAAATGGAAGCACCTGCGTCGCTGCGAGGCCGAGTTGCTGCGCGAGTGCGGAGCACGTGGCCCCGGCGCGCGCGAGCCCGTCGTCGCCAGTGCCTGCGTTGGCATTGCCGGTGTTGATGACCAGCGCGCGAATACCTGCCTCGGCGGCGAGATGCTTGCGGCAGACCTGCACCGGCGCGGCGCAGAAGCGGTTCTGCGTGAACACCGCGGCGATCTGCGTGCCCTCGGCAAGCGTGACGACGGTGAGGTCGCGCCGGCCTGCCTTTCGCACGCCGGCCTCGGCGATGCCGAGCCTGACGCCGGGCACCGGATGGAGGTCGCGCGGGTTCGGGGTGGGGAGGTTGACGGCCATGGTGCGCAACTCGGGGCGAGCAAAGGAAGTGCGATTGTAGGAACTCAGTTCGCGGCGACCCGGGCGCGCGGATAGGCGCGCACCATCGACACGTAGACCGCCGCTCCGGCAACCAGCGCCGCGGCCGCCACCTGCAGCGAAAGCGCGAAGCCCTGCCCCGGGCTCGGGCTGCGCTTGAGAAGCCAGGCCACCAGCGGCGGGCCGACAATCTGGCCGATGCCGTAGAGCGCGGTCAGCAGACCCATCGCGCTGGCCGGCGCGGCGGGCCGCAGGCGCCGCGCCTCGCGCATCGCGAAGAAGGTGATCGCGGTAAACGGCAGCCCGAGCAGCAGGCTACCGAAGGCGAAGCCCGCCAGCGTCGGACTCCACACGCCGACCGCGATGCCTAACGCCTGAACGACGTAGCATGCGGCGAGCACGAAGCGCAGGTCGCCGCGGACGTGCCAGCGCGCCGACAGCAGCGCGCCGACGATCACGCCGGCGCCAAAGATCGGCCAGAACATGTCCAGCCAGGCCGACCCCGGC
>CAIKUF010000239.1 GCA_903830565.1 uncultured bacterium
CTTTTCCAGATAGGCGGCGCAGGCAGCGTCGCTGGGGAAGACACGCTGGAATTCTGGCAGGGTGGTCGGAAAGCCGCGCGGATCCACAGCCCGAAGATAGTCCGAGTCAGGTCATTTGGCAAGCAACCGGATAGGCATGGTCTAAACTAACAGTATTGAGACCTAACCCCCAGGACGCCCAGTTGACTTGCACGAGAATGATTGCGCTCTCCAAGTCAACCGTCCGGGAATCACGCGTCGCCCCAATTCCAAGTCCAAAGGTCACCTATGCTGAGAACCGTACAACGCCTTCGGCTTCGCTGACTGTGTCTCTTTCTGCCAGCCTTTCTATGGCCTTTCCGATGCGCGCCTCTGAGTCTGCGGGCGTTCGCGCCATGCCTAAGAGACGACAGACGGAGCGCGCGACGTCCGGCCGCGAGGACGACCCTGTGTGATTCAGGACGTGAAGCACAAGCGCGGAAATCTCCTCAAGGCATACCTCGTCAACGTGCCTGCGCGACGCCTGGTTGGCGTCGGCCACGCGGCAGTCATTCCAAACCGTCGGGTCCGAACCTGAGGGCCAGTAGAAGGTCTTGCCGCCTTCGACCGTACGCGGAATGTCCGCAGGGACGCGATGCACCAGGCGCTCAACAATCCTCGACCCGGTCCGTTCCAGTCCCCAGGCTCGTGCGACACGCCGGAACAGAGCTGTGTCCAGGATGGGACCCTCGGCGTCCACGGCGAGCCGGAGATGTTCAGTCAGTCGCAGCGACGAGCCGTACTCGTAGAACTCGACGTGGTCACCGGACGGCAACCTCGCCGGCTCGAAGACGCGCATCGACTGTTCTAGGCTCGCCGTGCCGGGAGCAGTTCCAGCGGTCTCTGCTGTAGCACTGGGTTCAGTGGTCGGTGCAGTTTCCGAATCGTAGCCTTCAACATGCTCCGCGGCCACAGCATCGTCAGGAGGCGGCGTCGCATCTTCTGTGTCTTTAGCGTCGACGAGGAGTTCCTGCAGCAGGCTGCAGACAGCATCAATTTCGCCCTCGGGGTTCATCCACCAGTTCGTTGACCAGATTCTGTGGATGCGCCAACCAAGGCCCTCCAGCACGTGCTGCCGGAGTCGGTCACGGTCTCTCGCAGTGGCGCCAGAGTGGTACGAGCGGCCGTCGCATTCGATGCCGACAAGGTATCTACCTGGAGCCCGCGGGTCGACAACCCCAATGTCGATGCGGTAGCCGGAACAGCCAACTTGCGGGTGCACAGACCAACCGCGGTCGCGCAGCACCTTGATGACAGCGCTCTCGAAGGGGCTGTCTGGTTCAAGACCCGTCGGCGAACTATGTTCCGCAAGGGCGCGTAGCCCTTTGAGGGCGAACTCCAGGTAGTGCTTGAGGTCACGCACGCCCGCGGCTCTGACCTTCGCAAGGTCAATCTGCTCCGGCATGAGCGTGCCGTAGACGACGACAGCTTCTCGGGCCCGCGAGATGGCCACGTTCAGACGCCTGTGGCCGCCTTCGCCGTTCAGGGGACCGAAGTTCATCGTGGTCTTGCCCGAAGCGTCCGGACCGAAGGTTACTGAGAAGAAGATGACGTCGCGCTCGTCACCCTGCACGTTCTCCAGGTTCTTGATGAAGAGCGGTTCGTGGGAGCTTGCGGCAATGGCACGGTCCAGCGATTGACTTGTCCTGCGTCGCGCATCGAGCAGCGTCTCGATGAGCGCCTGTTGCGGCTGGTTGAAGGTTACGACGCCGAGCGTCAGGTGCTTCTTAGCACCATCGAGGTAGTGCGCCTCGATACCTTTGACTATGGCTTCCGCCTCGACACGGTTAGTGCGGCTGCCGCCCCGGTCGTAGACACCGTGCACGCGTTCAAAGCGAACAGCCATGTCATCGGTGACGGGCGACGGGAACGTGACCAGCTTCGATTCGTAGTAGTTGACGTTGCTGAAGGTAATGAGGCTCTCGTGGCGGCTGCGGTAGTGCCACTGCAGGCTCAGCCGGTTCATCCCGGCACCCAGACACTCGTCCAGGATGCTCTCCAGGTCTTCGACCTGCTCCTCGCCCGAGTCGGCGCCGTCGGAGTCCGTTGACTTGTTGAAGAAGTTGGTCGGAGGCAACTGTTTTGGGTCGCCAACCACGGCCAGCTGTTTGCCTCGGGCAATAGCCCCAACTGCGTCCCATACCGGAATCTGTGAGGCCTCGTCGAAGACGACGAGGTCGAACTGCGCGTAGCCGGCGTCCAGATATTGGGCCACTGACAGCGGCGACATTAGCAGGCACGGCTTGAGCTTTGGGAGCAGCGTTGGCAAGCCCTGAACTAACTGTCGCACAGGCATGTGGCGCCTTTGCTTCTGCAACTCTCGGCGCAGACGGCCCAGCTCCGTGTCGGCGCCAACGACCACGCCAGACGCCGCTGGGATGCGCCCGGAGAGCGTCGCGGCAATGTACTTCTCAGTGAGTTTCTGGAAGCGTTCGTCGGCCTGCCTGAACTCACGAATCTTCCGCTCATGGTCGGCGCTGGAAAAGGTGCGCAGCACGGGGTCATTGTCGATGGTCCTCTTGACCCACCAGTGTCGATAGCTGAACTCAAAGTGCGACGCGACGTCAGCCAGAGCGACCGTTCCGCGTTCAAGTGTCACCACCAGACCATGCAGACCCTGGGCTACGGCTTGGTCGCGCACGTTTCGCCAAAGGCACCACGGCTGAATGAAGCGCTTCGCACTGAGCCAGCCAGCAAGGACGCCTAGGACACGCTCAAGTGCCCCATCGGAACCAGCGGGGCCTTGGAGCGGAGCCACAGGCTGCGCGGCCGCGTCGATGACATCCAGCAGCTGCCTGACCTCACGCCAGGCATCCCTGTAACCGAGTAGGGCTAGCCCCACTTGGCCATTTGGTGCAAGTGCAACCCGGTTCTCCGCGACCAGGGGTTGGAGCGAGGAGCGCAGTCGTGAGAGCTGCTCGGTGTCGGTACCGGCCACGAGCGTCACCGCATCTGAGAATCGCTTGGCCCAGTCCTCATGGCTTGCCAAACCTGCCCAATCCGTCTTGATGCCGGAGTACGCGTCCTGAAGCAATGCCTCTGCGTCGGCATGCATCGTCCGCAGCACCTGGTCTTCTTCGTTGACGTCGGCCAGCGGTGCCAGCATCGTCTGCACATCCGAGTCCGATGGCGGCTTGTTGTCAGTCCGAAAGCTGCCCAACCGTACTTTCACGGCCCGCTTGGCGAAGAAGCTCTTGGGCCACCAAGCGGTCGAGGCCTGCGACCACTGCGCCTGCAGCTCAGTCGCGTTCAGCTTGGCTAGCGGCAAGCTCCAGCCGGGGCCAACTCGTTCCCAGTGGCCGTTGCGCGCCACGCCATGCTTTGCGAGCGAGTGGATACGGGCGCGCACGTTGATGTCGTGCGCCTGACGTGCCAGACCCATCGGTATCCTGGGCGCTGCAAGCAGAACATCAGCGAGTTGGTCCAGAGACGCATATGCCTCAAGGCTCAGGCCCGATGCAGGGTGCCCGATGCGTCCACCCACGGCTTGCGACTTCTCTCGAAGCGAGTGAATTGCCAGCTCAAGCGCCTGCGCACTTGAAAGCAACTCGTCCTGCCAAGTCGGCGCCCAGTCGCCCTTGCCAATCAACGTAAGGGCGTGCCCGTGAAGCGCTCCGAGTGCGCCAGCCAAGGCGGCCATCCGGCGAGCCGTCTCACGCAGCTTGTCGAGCTGCTCTTCATCATGGGTCAGGGCATCAGCCCAGGGCATGGCAGAAGGCTCTTCACCGGTGTGCTCGATGCAGGTGCCGACAGCTTCGTATACGGTCAGGCCGCTCGGGTGTCCCCGGTGCAGGGACTCCACAAGGCTGTTCAGCTCTTGGCGCAGCTGGCCCAATCGTTCTGCTTCTCTCGCCCACTCATTCGCGGTGCGCTGGCCAGTGATGTCCAGGGCTTTGCCAAGTTGCTGCAGCACCTCGGACTTCTTTGCCTTGGACGAGTGCAGCTCCAGGCAAAACGGTCCCAGGTTGATGGCCACCAGGCGCCTATGGACGACCTCAAGCGCAGCGAGCTTCTCCGAGACGAAGAGCACCGTCTTGCCCTTGGCTAGCGTGTGCGCTATCAGGTTCGTGATGGTCTGGCTCTTGCCTGTGCCCGGCGGTCCTTCAAGGACAAGGTCACGGCCCGAGTCAACGACGCAGATGGCTTTGATCTGCGAGGAATCAGCGAGCAGCGGCGCCAGGATATCCTGAGGGCGATGCGTGTCGTCCAGGCTGTCAAAGGCGTCATCCTTGTATTCACGCGCGAAGGCTTGGCCAGGGTTGTCGATGAGATGTTTGACGACTCGGTTGGCCTTCAGCTGTTCTGTGCGGTCTTGAAGGTCCTTCCACATCAGGTACTTGGTGAACGAGAAGATGCCGAGGTGGGCTTGCTCCAAGACCTCCCACTTCGGAATCTCGCGTACCGCAAGTCGGAAGGCTTGAAGTACCTTGGCGACGTCGATGCCCTTATCATCTGAATGCACGGTCTCAAGGCCTGCGATGCGCATCTCGAAACTGCTCTTGAGAAGCTGCAACAGCGTCGGATTGACTATCGCCTCGTCGTCGTGCCGGCTGAGTCGGAAGCCACTGCGAACCGACTGACGCTGCAGTGATACTGGCACCAAGAGGATGGGCGCCGAGTGAGCAGCATCGGACTTTTCAGCCTCGGTCCAGCGCAGCAGTCCTATGGCCATGTATAGAGTGTTGGCGCCGCCTTCCTCCAGACCAGTGCGCGCGGCGCTGAAGATGGAAAGCAAATTGCCGTCGAGTGCTTCCGCCGGCACCCTTGCTAGCAGCTCCCTATTGGCAAGGGCTTCGACAGCCATGTCGTCGATAGGCGTTCGGCCACCGCGGTTGGTATGGACCTGCGCCATGCGAGGGTCCGTGCCTTCCATGAGGCTAGGCAGCGGCCGAATCTTGAACTCCGAGCCTTCGGAAAGTGCGTCTTCCAGGCTCGCCAGGTCTGGCGCTACGAACTGCAATGTCGATTTCGTCGGCTTGTAGTTCAGTAGCCGGTTCCGCAGCGTCAGGTCGAGCAGCTTCGACTTCCACCTCGACAGCCGTCCCTCAGGTGTGTCCTCGGTTGGCAGGTCAAGCGGCGTTAGGAACTCAGGGTCCAACGGGGGTAAGTGCGGGGTGGGCTCGATTGCAGCCGGCACTTCCGCGGTGTCGGTCTCGGCCCGTTTCATCTGTGCCTTCCGCGAAGGGAGCGGCTTGATTTGCAGCTCGCGAGCGCGGTGTATGTCGACTGCATACCGGAAGGTGTTCTCCTCCAGTAGGTGCGCATGTCCCTGCTCCACGGCAATGCGAAGCGACGGTCGGTAGCTATGGTGCTGGGCAACGCCTGTGGTTTCGAAGACCAGGAACTCGCCGCTGTCCACTCGCTTGCGGACCGCCTGGACGTCGTCGGTGAGCGGGTCAAGAAAACACGCCGAGTGCAGCCAGACTCCAACCCAAGCGTGGCCCTCCTTCATCAGAACAACGGCTCGCAGGCCCGCCTGCTCCAGGCAGGAGGCGAAGAGCATCGCAAGGTCCAAGCAGGTCGCCACGCGGGTTTCGAGAACTCGCTCCGGCGTGCGAATTTTCTGGCCGTCAGTACCGAACGAGGCCGGCGGTTCGGAGTACTGCAGCGTCTGAGCAGAAATCGTGCTGTACAGCGCCGAGACCTGCTTCCAGACCACGTCACGGCTCTTGGATTGGTAGCCGTTCATCGAGAGCTCGGCATGTTCCGAGCGCAGCAGCGTGGAGGCCTGACCAATGAGGACGTCGATGGCCGGATTGTTCGGCATGCAAAACGCAGCCAGCAGCTCGGGCAGTGCTCGCGTCCCGGCCCACTGGTCGTAGGCGAGCACTTCGATGGGCTGCGCTACGTGCGCGAGCTCTTCAGTGCCTGTGAGCACCGAGACCTTGACCGATGCGGTCACGGACTCCGGCAACTCGGCCAGGTAGGTGTGGTCTGGCGTCAGGTCGACAGGAGAAATCCGGCGCGTCTCGCTTGGGCCAAGACGGTCAAACCTCAGCTTGATACCCTGGGCGAACCGCGGGTTGCAGGTGATGAGCACTTGCAGGTTATCAAGCGACTCGGTGCCGTGGTTGGTCAGCCGCAGCGACCTCACGACGGGAACAGAGTTCTGGATGGACGCGTACCCCAGCGTGGCGTCGGCCTCGATCTCAATGCTGACACCCGTCGGTGCGTCGACCAGTACGGGCGCTTCGCCCTCCTCGGTTTCCATCTTGGTGGCCTCCCGTGCCAGCTACTTGTCGCTATTTATTACTTCAGTCTTGTATCACCTGGACGCCGTATCGAGTGGCAGAAACTGAGCAATTTCTTCCCGGTTGCGCAACACGATTTGCTGGACAGGCCTCGTGCGACAGCATGGCGCTGTACTTGAGTCTGAGGATGTCCTTGATCATGCCTATTTCCATTCGTTGCTGCGGCATCTGCGCTCCGGCCAAAAGGCCGTGAGGCTATGCCGCCGCAGTGGTTCATACGCAACACCAGCACCGACCCACTTGACAGGCCGGCGACCGCTTTCAGGCGAGTACCAAGCGCCCGCCGGTCACGTCACCGAAATGATCGGTCACGCTCCCGAATTCGGCGGTCACGATGCCGAAACGGGCGGTCACGATGCGCCGAAATACGCAATGAGCGCGCGCCGCGCGCGGATCGTGGACGGCGATACCCCGTGAACACGTACGGCAGCTTCAGCTATCAGCCCGAGGCTGACTACTTCGGCGAGAACGGGCAAAGCAGGGCATTGCCTTAAAGTCGTACACTGACTGACCAACATACACCTTTTGCAATGCCATTGAGCGCGCAATGTATATAAAACAGGCATTTCACTTTCTGGCGGCCGTTGATCAGCGCCGTTGATGGAGCTTTAGCCGGAAATCCCGGAGTTAAATCAGGGTTTGCGCTTAGTTGGTGCGATATGGCACGCGCCTTGCACGCTGGACCGTCACAGCCCAGCCAAGTGCGACGCGCCGGGTCTACTTCAGGAGACTTTGAATGAAGCGATTTCTCAGTGCCACAACCCTGTGCGCTGCTGCCGTAGCTGCTGTGATGAGCGGGGCCGCCGGGGCACAGACCAAGGAAATCAAGATCGCCCACGTCTACAGCAAGACCGGGCCGCTCGAGGCCTACGGCAAGCAGACCGCCGTCGGCTTGCAGATGGGTCTTGATTACGCGACCGGTGGCACGATGACGGTGGCCGGCAAGAAGCTCGTCGTGATCGAGAAGGACGACCAGGGCAAGCCCGACGTGGGCAAGAGCCTGCTCGCCGCGGCCTACGGCGACGACAAGGTGGACCTCGCCGTTGGGCCGACGTCTTCGGGCGTCGCGCTGGCCATGCTGCCGGTGGCCGAGGAGTACAAGAAGATCCTGCTCGTCGAGCCTGCGGTGGCTGATTCGATCACTGGCGACAAGTGGAACAAGTACATCTTCCGCACCGGCCGCAACAGTTCGCAGGACGCGATCTCGAATGCGGTGGCGCAAGACAAGGCGGGCACCGTGATCGCCACATTGGCGCAAGACAACGCGTTCGGGCGCGATGGCGTGAAGGCCTTCAAGGACGCGCTGAGCAAGGCCAAGCTCGTGCACGAGGAGTACCTGCCCGCCGCGACGACCGACTTCACCGCGGGTGCGCAGCGCCTGATCGACAAGCTCAAGGACCAGCCCGGCCGCAAGGTCATCTGGATCATCTGGGCCGGTGCCGGCAACCCATTCAAGATCGCCGACCTCGACCTCAAGCGCTACAACATCGAGATCGCGACCGGCGGCAACATCCTGCCTGCGATGGCCGCCTACAAGCAGTTCCCGGGCATGGAGGGCGCAACCTACTACTACTTCGGCATTCCTAAGAACCCGGTCAACGAGTGGCTGGTGGCCAACCACTACAAGCAGTACAAGGCCCCGCCCGACTTCTTCACCGCCGGCGGCATGGCCGCGGGCATTGCGATCGTCGAAGCGCTGAAGAAGACCAAGGGCGACACCGCGACCGAGCCGCTCATCAAGGCCATGGAAGGCATGAGCTTCGAGACGCCCAAGGGCAAGATGACCTTCCGCGTCGAAGACCACCAGGCGATGCAAAGCATGTACCACTTCAAGATCAAGGTCGACCCGGCGTTCGCCTGGGGCGTGCCCGAGCTTGTGCACGAGATCAAGCCGGAAGAGATGAACGTTCCGGTAAAAAACAAGCGCTGACTTCCTCGCCTACCCCCTCTCCCCTGCGGGAAGAGGGAGGGGGTGAGGGGGCTTCGGCACACCCTAACCCCAGCCCTCTCCCGCCAGCGGGAGAGGGGGCAGAGCACCATGCTTGAAACCCAGGATCTCACCATCCGCTTCGGCGGCCACGTTGCGGTCGATCACGTGACGTGCGCGTTCGCGCCGGGCACGCTGACGGCCATCGTCGGCCCCAACGGCGCGGGCAAGACGACCTACTTCAACCTCATCTCGGGGCAGTTGCGGGCGAGCGAGGGCAAGGTGCTCTTGAACGGCATCGACATCACGAACGAAGCCACGCCCGCGCGCACGCATCGCGGCCTCGGCCGGGCCTTTCAGTTGACGCAGTTGTTCCCCAACCTCACGGTGCTCGAGAACGTGCGCCTGGCCGTGCAGTCGCAGCGCAAGGAAGGGATCAACCTGTGGTCGGTGTGGCTGAGCCAGCGCGAGACGCTGGACCGCGCACAGGCGCTCATCGAACGCGTGAAGCTCGGTGACCGCGCCGGCGCGAGCGCGAGCAGCCTGCCGCATGGCGACCAGCGCAAGCTCGAAGTGGCGATGCTGATGGCGCTAGACCCCAGTGTCTACATGTTCGACGAACCCACGGCCGGTATGAGCGTCGATGACGTGCCGGTGATCCTCGACTTGATCCGCGCGCTGAAGTCGCAGCGCGACAAGACCATCCTCCTCGTCGAGCACAAGATGGACGTGGTTCGAGAGTTAGCCGACCGCATCATCGTGCTCCACAACGGCCAGCTCGTCGCCGACGGCGAACCGGCGGCGGTGATCGCGTCGCCGGTCGTGCAGCAAGCCTACCTCGGCATGGCGGCAGCGGAGCCGGCATGAGCTCGTCCATGCTCAAGCTCGAAGGCGTGCACACGCATATCGGCGCCTACCACATCCTGCACGGCGTCGACTTCGACGTGCCGGCCGGCCAGGTGACGATGCTGCTCGGCCGCAACGGCGCTGGCAAAACGACCACGCTGCGAACCATCATGGGCTTGTGGGCGGCGTCCAGCGGCAGCGTGCAGTTCGACGGCCAGGCGATCGGCGGCAAAGAGCGCCAGTTGACGACGCCCGAGATCGCGCGGCTCGGCATCGCCTACGTGCCCGAGAGCATGGGCATCTTCAGCGACCTCACGGTGCGCGAGAACCTGCTGCTCGCGGCGCGCGGCGCGCGCACCGTGGACGACATCGACACCCAGCGCCTCGAATGGTTGTTTGCGATGTTCCCGGCACTCAAGAAGTTCTGGCTCTACCCGGCTGGCAAGCTCTCGGGCGGGCAAAAGCAGATGCTCGCCATCGCGCGCGCGATGGTCGAGCCGCGCCGGCTGCTGCTGATCGACGAGCCGAGCAAGGGCCTGGCGCCAGCCATCGTCGCCAACCTGATCGCCGTGCTGCGCGAACTCAAGTCGACGCAGACGACCGTGCTGCTCGTCGAGCAGAACTTCGGCATGGCGCGCGCGCTCGGCGACACGGTGGCGGTGATGGACGACGGCCGCGTCGTCCACCGCGGCGCGATGGCGGAAATGGTCGACGACGAGGAATTGCAGCACCGCCTGCTCGGCCTGGCCTTGGGAGCGCATCAATGAGCACGTTGCCCGCTGGTCGACCCTCACCCCAACCCTCTCCCGCCGTCGCGGGAGAGGGCGCCGGCACTCCCTTTCCCCGCAAGCGGGGAGAGGGCGGGGGGTGGAGCGGGGAGCCTGAGCCGCATGCGGCTCACCCGCGGAACGGCCCGGGCATGCAGGCCCGGGCGCGCACTGCAAGTGAGGGGGCAGCCATCGCCGCGGCAATCCCCAAAGCGAGCTTCGACCTTGTTCCGCTCGCGCTGCTGCCCGCGCTGGCGCTGTGCGCGTGGCCGCTGATCGGCTCGCCCTCGACCTGGCTCACGCTCACCGTCGCTGGCCTCGCGATGGGGATGATCATCTTCATCATCGCCTCCGGCCTGACGCTGGTGTTCGGGCTGATGGACGTGCTCAACTTCGGTCACGGCGTGTTCATCGCCCTCGGCGCTTTCGTCGCCACCAGCGTGCTCGGCGCGATGGGTGACTGGACGGCGAGCGAGAGCCTGTGGCGCAACCTGGCCGCGATCTTCCCGGCGATGCTGGTCGCGATGGCAGTTGCCGGCGCGGTCGGCTGGGCCTTCGAGCGCGTCCTCGTGAGGCCGGTCTACGGCCAGCACCTGAAGCAGATCCTGATCACGATGGGCGGCATGATCATCGGCGAGGAACTGATCAAGGTCATCTGGGGCCCGGCGCAGATTCCGCTGCCGCTGCCGACGGCGCTGCGCGGTTCGCTGATCTTCGGCGATGCGGCGGTCGAGAAGTTTCGCCTGCTCGCGGTGCTGATCGGCGCTGTGGTGCTGCTGGCGATGCTGTTCACGCTGAACCGCACCAAGATCGGCTTGCTGATCCGCGCCGGCGTGCAGGACCGCGAGATGGTCGAAAGCCTGGGCTACCGTATCCGGCGCCTGTTCGTCGGCGTCTTCGTCGCCGGCTCGGCGCTGGCCGGCATGGGCGGCACGCTGTGGGGCCTGTACCAGCAGAACGTGGTGCCGCAGATGGGCGCGCAGGTCAACGTGCTGATCTTCATCGTCATCATCATCGGCGGGCTGGGCTCGACGCTAGGCTGCTTCGTCGGCGCGCTGCTGGTCGGGCTGATGGCCAACTACACCGGCTTTCTGGCGCCCAAGGTGGCAATGTTCTCGAACATCGGGTTGATGGTGGCGGTGCTGCTGTGGCGGCCGCAGGGTCTCTATCCGGTGGCGAATCGGTAGATATGGGACCCCAAGCTCACTTCGTTCGCGGCCCCCCAGGGAGGCGCAGGCCTCCCTGGGGGCGGCCCGGCGGGAGGCCTGACATGCTCAAGACCTTGCTCTCGCACGACCTGCCGCGCAACCGCTGGTTGGCGCTGCTGCTGATCGCGATCGTGATCGGCCTCGCGCTCACGCCCTTCCTGTTCCCGGGCACCAAGGCGCTCAACGTTGCCGCCAAGATCCTCGTCTTCGCGGTGCTGGTGGCGAGCTTCGACCTGCTGCTCGGCTACACCGGCATCGTCAGCTTCGCGCACACGATGTTCTTCGGCATCGGCGCCTACGGCGTCGCCATCGCGAGCACGCGCTTCGGGGCGACCTGGGGCGCGGTGGCGGCGGGCGTCGCGGCGGCGCTGGTCGCGTCGTTGCTGCTGTCGCTGCTGATCGGCCTTTTCAGCCTGCGCGTGAAGGCGATCTTCTTCGCGATGATCACGCTCGCCGTCGCTTCGGCGTTCCTGACCCTGGCCTCGCAGTTGTCCGACTTCACCGGCGGCGAGGACGGCCTCACGTTCAAGGTGCCCGAGGCGCTGCAGCCCGGCACGCAATACCTCGACGCGCCCTTCCTCGGCGCCAGCATCGACGGCCGCTTCGTCGCCTACTACCTGCTGTTCTTCGCCGCGCTGGCGCTCATCCTGGCGCTGCTGCGCATCGTCAACTCGCCGTTCGGCCGCGTGCTGCAGGCGATCCGCGAGAACGACTTTCGCGCCGAGGCGATCGGCTACCGCACGGTGGTCTACCGCACGCTGTCGAGCGTGCTCTCGGCGGCCTTTGCGACGCTCGCCGGCTGCCTGCTCGCGCTCTGGCTGCGCTACAACGGGCCGGACACCACGCTGTCGTTCGAGATCATGCTCGACGTGCTGCTGATCGTGGTCATCGGCGGCATGGGAACGATTTACGGCGCGGTCGTCGGTAGCGTGCTGTTCCTGCTCGCGCAGAGCTACCTGCAAGACCTGATGAAGCTCGGCGCGTCGGCGGTCGAAGGCATCCCGGTGCTGTCGCAAGTCGTCTCGCCGGACCGCTGGATGCTCTGGCTGGGGATTCTGTTCGTGCTCTCGGTCTACCACTTCCCGACCGGCGTCGTCGGGCGGTTGCGCGCGCTGAGCCACGCCAAGCAAAGAGGCCCGCGATGACAGTCACTTCGCACTACCTGCGCTGCGAAGGGCGCGAAATCCACTACACCGAATGGGGCGCCGGCAATGCCGAGACGGTGATCGCCTGGCACGGTCTGGCGCGCACCTGCCGTGACATGGACGACCTGGCGCAGCACCTGTCGCCGCGCTTTCGCGTGATCTGCCCCGACACCATCGGGCGCGGCCTGAGCGAGTGGAGCCCCGATCCCGCGAACGAGTATTGCCTCGACTTCTACGTCCGCCTGGCGCAGTCGCTGCTGAACCAGCTGCGGCTCGATCGCGTGCAGTGGGTCGGCACGTCGATGGGGGGCTCGATCGGCCTCGTCGCCGCGGCGACGCTGCTGCGCGGCCGCATCGCGCGCCTGGTGCTGAACGACAACGGGCCGCAACTGGCCGCAACGGCGATCGCGCGCATTCGCGCCTATGCCGGCAAGCCGGCGGCGTTCGCAACGGTGAGCGAACTCGAAGCCTACTTCCGCATGGTCTACAAGCCCTACGGTTTTCTCACCGACGCGCAGTGGCGGCGCCTGACCGAGACCTCGGTCCGGCGCCTGCCCGACGGCCGCGTGACGCCGCACTACGACCCGGCCATGGCGCAACAGTTCGAGCGTTATCCGAACGACTACGAGCGCTGGGCCGAGTGGGACAGCCTGGACGTTCCGGTGCTGTGCTTGCGCGGCGAGGGATCGGACCTGTTGCTCGCCGAAACCGCCGACGCGATGCGCCAGCGCGGCCCGCGCGCGGTGGTCGCGACCATCGCCGGCTGCGGCCACGCGCCGGCGCTCAACGTGCCGGATCAGCTGGCACTGGTCGAGCGATTCCTCGCCGCCAGGCCGGGCGACTGATCGGCACCCCGACCAAGGGCTGGCGCGGCATTGGCCTTGCGCGCGCAGATCACAGGCGGGGAACCTAAAATGCTTGGCTCCCGCCCTCCGAAAGCGCCCAAATGTCCGGCCTCATCCGCATTCGCGGCGCGCGCCAGCACAACCTCAAGAACCTCGACCTCGACATCCGCACCGGCGAGATGACGGTCGTCACCGGGCCGAGCGGCTCGGGCAAGTCGAGCCTGGTCTTCGACACGCTGTACGCCGAGGGGCAGCGGCGCTACGTCGAGACTTTCAGCGCCTACGCGCGGCAGTTCCTCGATCGCATGGACCGCCCGGCGGTCGACCGCGTCGACGGCGTTCCGCCGGCGATCGCCATCGACCAGACCAACCCGGTGCGCAGCTCGCGCAGCACGGTCGGCACGATGACCGAGCTCAACGACCACCTGAAGCTGCTCTTCGCGCGCGCCGCGCAACTGTTCGATCGCCAGACCGCGCACGCCGTGCGGCACGACAGCGCCGAATCGATCTACGCCGAGTTGATGGCACGAACCGCAGCCGATGATCGACGTCTGGTCGTCACCTTCCCGGTCGAGTTGCCCGCGAACACCTCGGCCGACGAGGTGACGCAGTGGCTGAGCGCCAGCGGCTTCACGCGCGTGCAGGCCGAGCGCGAGGTGGCTTCGCCCACCGGGCCGCGCAAGCTGCTCGACGTGGTGGCGGATCGCTTTCGCGTGCAGGGCATCGAGAAGGCGCGTGCCATTGAGGCGATCGAAGTGGCACTCAAGCGGGGCAGCGGGCGGGTCAATGTCTACGTGCTGGGCGACGAAGGCACTGAGCCCGTGCTGTGGCGCTTCTCGACCGGCCTGCACTGCCCGGAGAGCGACCTGCGCTACGCCGACCCGCAGCCGGCGCTGTTCAGCTTCAACTCGGCCGTCGGTGCGTGCGAGACCTGCCGCGGCTTCGGCCGCGTGATCGGCGTCGACTGGGGCCTCGTCATTGCGGACGAACGCAAGACGCTGCGCAGCGGTGTCATCAAGACCATACAGACGCCGGCATGGAAGGAGATCCAGGCCGATCTGCTGAGCTACGCCGGCGAAGCCGGCATTCCGCGCGACACGCCGTGGAGTCGGCTCACGCAGGCCCAGCGCGACTGGGTCATAGCCGGCTCGCCGAACTGGAAGGGCAACTGGAACAAACAGTGGTACGGCATCGCGCGCTTCTTCGGCTACCTGGAGAGCAAGGCCTACAAGATGCACATCCGCGTGCTGCTGTCGAAGTACCGCAGCTACACGACCTGCCCGGCCTGCGGCGGCGCGCGGCTCAAGCTCGAAGCGCTGCTCTGGCGGCTTGGCTCGAACGCCGATGCCGACCTGGCGATGGCGCCCTCGGGTCGGCTGCTGGCGGTCGGCGTGCCATGGACGCGGGCCCAACTCGAGGCGCTGCCGGGGCTGTCGATCCACGACCTGATGCAGTTGCCCATCGATCGCCTGCGCCGCTTCTTCGAGGCCTTGAGCCTGCCGACGACGCTGCTCGATGACGCTCTGAAGCTCTTGCTCGATGAAATCCGCACGCGCCTCAAGTACCTGTGCGACGTCGGCATCGGCTACCTCACGCTCGACCGCCAGAGCCGCACGCTCAGCGGCGGCGAGGTGCAGCGGATCAACTTGACAACGGCGTTAGGTACCTCGCTCGTCAACACCATGTTCGTGCTCGACGAGCCGAGCATCGGCCTGCACCCGCGCGACATGAACCGCATCGCCCTAGCCATGCACCGCCTGCGCGACGCCGGCAACACGCTGGTCGTCGTCGAACACGACCCGGCCGTGATGCTGGCTGCCGACCGCCTGATCGACATGGGCCCCGGCCCCGGCGAGCGCGGCGGGCAGATCGTGTTCGACGGCACGCCCGACGCGGCGCGCAACGCGGCGACGCTGACCGGCGACTACCTCGGCGCGCGCAAGCAGGTCGGCATCGGGCTGACGCGCCTCGTTGACGCCGGCACGCCGCGCCTGATCGCCCTAGGCGTGCGCGAACACAACCTGAAGAACATCACGGTCGAGTTCCCACTGCAGCGCCTCGTCTGCGTGACCGGCGTTTCGGGGTCCGGCAAGTCGACGCTGATGCAGGACGTGTTGTACCCCGCACTCGCGCGCCACTTCGGCAAGCCGACCGAGACGCCGGGCGCGCACGACGCACTGCTCGGTGCCGACTGGCTGACCGACGCGGTGTTCGTCGACCAGTCGCCGATCGGCAAGACGGCGCGCTCGAACCCGGCCAGCTATGTCGGCGCTTTCGACGAAATTCGCAAGCTCTTCGCGCAGGCGCCGCTCGCGCTTGCCCGCGGCTACGGCGCCGGCATGTTCAGCTTCAATGCCGGCGACGGGCGCTGCGCGACCTGCGGCGGCTCGGGCTTCGAGCACGTCGAGATGCAGTTCCTCTCCGACGTCTACCTGCGCTGCCCCGACTGCGACGGCCGCCGCTATCGCGCCGAGATCCTCGACGTGAAGATCGACCGGCGTCTGCCCGACCGGGACGAACCCCCCAAGCTCGCTGCGCTCGCGGCCCCCCGAGGGGGCGCCGCCGGCCTCGGGGCGGCCCAGCGGTCGGCGCTGCGCCACCTCAGCGTTGCCGACGTGCTGGAGCTGACGGTCAGCGAAGCGGTGCAACTGTTCCGCGACGATCGCGACGTGCTGCGCGTGCTGCAGCCCATCGTGGATGTCGGCCTCGAATACGTGAAGCTCGGCCAGCCGGTGCCGACGCTCTCCGGCGGCGAGGCACAGCGCCTCAAGCTGGCAGGCTTCCTCGCCGAGACGGCGCAGGAGAGCACAGCTTCACGGCAGAACGTGGCTCGCAAGGGCCGCTTGTTCATGTTCGACGAGCCGACCACCGGCCTGCACTTCGACGACATCGCCAAGCTGATGCGCGCGCTGCGCAAGCTGCTCGCCGCAGGGCATTCGCTGATCGTCATCGAACACAACCTCGACGTGATCCGCGCCGCCGATTGGGTGATCGATCTCGGCCCCGAAGGCGGCGAGGCGGGCGGCGAGCTGGTCTGCTTCGGCACGCCCGATGACGTGAAGGCGCACGCGACTTCGCACACCGGCAAGGCGCTGCGCGACTACGAACACACGCTGCACGCGCATCGAGTCGAGGAGCGACTCCCTCTCCCTCCGGGAGAGGGTTGGGGTGAGGGAGAGCCGCTGCAGACAACACTGCTGGCTCGCCGCCGCGCCCTCACCCCCGGCCCTCTCCCGGAGGGAGAGGGAGCCATCCGAATCGTCAACGCGCGCGAGCACAACCTGCGCTCGCTCGACGTCGACATTCCGCGCGGCAAGTTCAGCGTCATCACCGGCGTCAGCGGCTCGGGCAAGAGCACGCTCGCGTTCGACATTCTGTTTAACGAGGGCCAGCGGCGCTACCTCGAATCGCTGAACGCCTATGCGCGCAGCATCGTGCAGCCGGCGGGGCGGCCCGAGGTGGATGCGGTGTACGGCATCCCGCCGACGGTCGCGATCGAGCAGCGCCTCTCGCGCGGCGGGCGCAAGAGCACGGTCGCGACGACGACCGAGGTCTGGCACTTCCTGCGCCTGCTCTACGTGAAGCTCGGCGTCCAACACTGCACCAAGGACGGCTCGCCGGTGCGTCCGCAAAGCGCCGAGAGCATCGCCGCGCAATTGCTGCGCGATCACAAGGGCCAGCACGTCGGCCTGCTCGCACCGCTGGTGGTGAACCGCAAGGGCGTCTACACCGACCTCGCGAAGTGGGCCAAGGCGCGCGGCCACACGCATTTGCGCGTCGACGGAGAGTTCCTGCGCGTCGACCCGTGGCCGCGGCTGGATCGATTCAAGGAACACACGCTGGAGTTGCCGGTCGGCGACATCGTCGTCAGTGCCGAGCGCGAGGCCGAGCTGCGCGCGCTTCTGGCGACCACGCTGGAGATCGGCAAGGGCGTGATGCACCTGCTGACTCCGCTGGACGGGCTTGCCGCGGCGATGAAGGCCGCCACATCGACGGCAGGGATCGGCGCGGTGACGGTCTTCTCGACCAAGCGCGCCTGCCCGACCTGCGGCACCAGCTACCCCGAGCTCGACCCGCGCATGTTCAGCTACAACAGCAAGCACGGCTGGTGCAAGAGCTGCGTCGGCACCGGCCTCGCGCTCACGCGCGAGCAACGCAAGGCCTACGACGACTCGATACGCGCGGACGACGACAAGGGCCGCGAGCAGAGCTTCCCGTCGGAGGAGATGGAGGTCGAAGGCGTCGTCGACGCACCGTGCCCGGTGTGCGAAGGCACGCGGCTGAACCCGAGTTCGCGCTCGGTCACGTTCGACGGCCGGGCGATCAGCGCGGTCGCTGCGTTATCTGTGGCTGACGCGGGTGCGTGGATACGCACGCTGCAGCGCGCCGGTGCGCTCAGCGTGCGCGAGACGGGCATCGCGCGCGACGTGGTCACCGAGATCCGCAACCGGCTCGAGTTCCTGCAGGAGGTGGGCCTCGGCTACCTGACGCTGGACCGCGCCGCGCCGACCCTCAGCGGCGGCGAGGCGCAGCGCATCCGCCTCGCGGCGCAGCTCGGCAGCAACCTGCAGGGTGTGTGCTACGTGCTCGACGAACCCACCATCGGCCTGCACCCGCGCGACAACCAGATCCTGCTCGGCGCGCTGAAGTCGCTCAGCGACAAGGGCAACACGCTGGTCGTCGTCGAGCATGACGAAGACACGATTCGCCGCGCCGACCACATCATCGACATCGGCCCCGGCGCCGGCAAGCGCGGTGGCGCGCTGGTAGCGCAAGGTACGGTGGCCGATCTCGCACGCCACCCCGAGTCGCTGACCGGGCGCTTCCTCGCCCACCCGCCGCTGCACCCGCTGCAGGCGCGGCGCGCGGTGACCCCTCACCCCGACCCTCTCCCCACACGCGGGGCGAGGGGGCGTGCTCCCTCGCCCTCCTCGGCGGGAGAGGGTTGGGGTGAGGGTGGTGCGTGGCTCAGTATTCGCGGCGCCAGCCTGCACAACCTGCAGCAACTCGACGTCAGCGTGCCGATCGCGCGCCTGGTCGCGGTGACCGGCGTCAGCGGCTCGGGCAAGAGCACGCTGGCGCGCGACGTGCTGCTGACCAACGTGCACGCCGCCGTGGCGCAGCGCGCGACCAAGGCCGGGCGCGACAAGATCGCCGCCGGTGCGCATCCGGCGTGGGTCGGCTGCGCAAGCGTGAGCGGCTACCAGCCCATAGACCGCGTGCTCGAAGTCGACCAGACACCGATCGGCAAGACACCGCGCTCATGCCCGGCCACCTACATCGGCTTCTGGGACACGATACGCAAGTTGTTCGCCGAGACGTTGGAGGCGCGCGCGCGCGGCTACGGGCCGGGGCGCTTCAGCTTCAACATCGGCGGCGCCGCCGGCGGCCGTTGCCCCGACTGCGAAGGGCAGGGCCTGCGCACGATCGCGATGAGCTTCCTGCCCGACGTGAAGGTGCCCTGCGACACCTGCCACGGCCAGCGCTTCAACGCCGAGACGCTGGCCGTCACGTGGCGCGGCAAGAGTATTGGCGACGTGCTGAAGATGGAGGTCGACGAAGCGGTCGACTTCTTCGCCGCGCTGACCTCCATCAGCCACCCGCTGCAACTGCTGAAGGACGTGGGCCTGGGTTACCTGACGCTGGGCCAGGCTTCGCCGACGCTTTCCGGCGGTGAGGCGCAGCGCATCAAGCTGGTGAGCGAACTCGTGAAGGTGCGCGACGACCTCACGCGCCGCGGCCAGAAGCCGCCGCACACGCTCTACGTGCTCGACGAGCCGACGGTGGGCCTGCACATGGCCGACGTGGAGAAACTATCGCGCGTGCTGCACCGGCTGGTCGACGGCGGCCACAGCGTGGTCGTGATCGAGCACGATCTGGACGTGATCGCCGAAGCCGACTGGGTGATCGACCTCGGCCCGGAAGGCGGCGACGGCGGCGGGCGCGTCGTCGCCGCGGGCACGCCGGAAGAGATCGTCGCCGCGGGCAGCCACACCGGCGTCGCGCTGGCGCCGGTGCTGGCGCGGCGCTGAGCGCCGCTATTCGCGCGCCAGTCGCTTGACCATCGCCGCGCTGGTCAGCAGTTCGAGCTGGGCTTCGAGGCGGATCACGCGCTCGGTCAGATTCTCGATCTTGGCCTGCTGCGACTTCAACGCCTCGTTCTGCCGCACGACGCGGTCTTCGAGCTTGATCATCGAGGTCAGCGCGCCCCAGACGCGTTCGGTGACGCCCATCATGCGGCCTTGCGCACGCGCGACCGAGCATTCCCAACCGCGACGATCTTGGCGGCCGCCTTGCGCTCCATCGCTGCGATACGCTGGTTGCTCGCCTCGATGAGCGCGAGCGTGTCGTCGATCGACGTGCACGCGCGATCGGCTGCCGCCTTGGCCGCATCGGCAAGCGTGCCCAGTTCTTCGTCCGCCGCAGCCGATTCGTAGGCCGAGGCGCCGCGCCGCATCAGCTCGGAGACCGGTAGGCCTAGCCGCTTCGCTTTGGCGACGATCGCTTTCTTCTCCTGGGCCGTGGCCTGGACCACGATGCGCTCGGCGGCGAGGGCCATGTTCGGACTCCTGTGCAATGAAGATGGACAGTGTATGTACATCGCTGGCACTGTCAAGGCGGGCGACAGGCGGGCGACTGTGGACGTAGACTTGCCCGCAGGAGACGAGAACATGCACCTGAATTCGCCCAAGACCGGCGCCTCGAATCCGGCACGGCCGAACAAGATCGTCAGCGCCGCTGAGGCGGTGCGCCTGATTCACGACGGCGATACCGTCGCCACCAGCGGCTTCGTGGGCATCGGCTTTGCCGAGGGCATCGCGGTCGCGCTGGAAGAGCGTTTCCTGGCGACACTGTCCGAGACGGGAAGCGGCTCGCCGCGCCAGCTCACGCTCGTCTATGCGGCCGGCCAGGGCGACGGCAAGGAGCGTGGGCTGAACCACTTCGGCCACCAGGGGCTCGTCAAGCGCGTCGTCGGCGGGCACTGGGGCCTGGTACCCAAGCTGCAGGCCCTTGCGGTGGCGGGCGAGATCGAGGCCTACAACCTGCCGCAGGGCGTGATCTCGCACCTGTTCCGCGACATCGCCGCCGGCAAGCCGGGAACGCTGAGCCACGTGGGCCTTGGCACCTTCGTCGACCCGCGTCATGGCGGTGGCAAGGTCAACGCGGCGACGCACGAGGACCTGGTGCGCCTGATGGAGATCGGCGGCGAGGAAGTGCTGTTCTACAAGGCGTTCGCTATCCAGGTCGGCATCATCCGCGCGACGACGGCCGACCCCGACGGCAACCTGACGATGGAGCGCGAGGCGCTGACGCTCGAAGCGCTGGCCATCGCAATGGCCGCCCACAACAGCGGCGGCATCGTCATCGCGCAGGTCGAGCGCCTGGCCGAGCGCGGCTCGCTCAACCCGCGGCAGGTCAAGATCCCCGGCGTGCTCGTGGACTGCGTGGTGCTGGCCGAGAAGCCCGAGCACCACATGCAGACCTTCGTGACGCAATACAGCGCGGCGTTCGCGGGCGAGATCCGGGTGCCGATGAACACACTCGCGCCAATGCCGATGAGCGAGCGCAAGGTGATCGCGCGCCGCGCCGCGCTCGAACTCGAACGCAATTCGGTCGTGAATCTCGGCATCGGCATGCCCGAGGGCGTGGCCGACGTAGCGACGGAAGAGGAAGTCATCGACCTCTTGACGCTGACCGCCGAGCCGGGCGTGATCGGCGGCATCCCGGCCAGCGGCCTGAACTTCGGTGCTGCGGTGAACACGCAGGCCATCATCGATCAGCCCAGCCAGTTCGACTTCTACGACGGCGGTGGGCTCGATGTGGCCGTGCTTGGCCTCGCGCAGGCCGATGCCGAGGGCAACCTCAACGTCAGCCGCTTCGGCCCGCGGCTGGCCGGGGCGGGCGGCTTCATCAACATCAGCCAAGCGGCGCGTGCGGTCGTGTTCGTCGGCACCTTCACGGCGGGCGACCTGCAGGTTCGCGTGGAGGGCGGCAAGGTGCACATCGACAGCGAGGGCACGACGCGCAAGTTCGTTCGCGCCGTGGAGCAGCGCACCTTCAGCGGCGAGCGCGCGCGCAAGAATGGGCAGCGCGTGCTCTACGTCACCGAGCGCTGTGTGTTCCAGCTGGCGGCAGTCAGTGGCCTGGATCTGATCGAGATCGCGCCCGGCATCGACCTCGAACGGCACATCCTGTCGCAGATGGACTTCACGCCCGCGATCAGCCCGGAGCTGAAGCTGATGGACGCCAGCCTGTTCGCCGACGAGCCGATGAACCTGCGTGACCGCATGCTGACGCTGCCGTTGGCCGAGCGCATCGACCTCGACGCACGCGGCAAGATCCTGTTCATCAACTTCGAGGGCCTGGCCGTCGAGAGCGTGCAGGACATCGAGGAGATCGAGACCGAGGTAGCGCGCCGCGTCCAGCCGCTCGGAACGCGGGTCGACGTCGTCGTCAACTACGACCACTTCAGCATCCGGCCGGAGCTGATGGACACCTACAGTGCGATGGTCAAGCGCCTCGCCGACCGTTACTACGCAAGGGTGACGCGCTATGCGGCGAGCGGCTTCGTGAAGGCGCGGCTGGAGCGCAGCAGCGGCTGAGCCTCAGGCAGACGCGCGCTTGCCGCCGCGCCGCGCAAGCCAGGCCCGGCCCACGCGCCAGCCGAGCAGCAGCGCGACGATGGTCGCGTAGACGGCCACCTCGCCGAAGTTGTGCTTCGCCGAGCGCATCCAATAGAAGTGCAGCAGGCCCAGCAGAACGATCACGTAGACGAGGCGGTGCAGGGTTTGCCAGCGCGCCGCGCCGAGCGCCTTGATGGCGCGGTTGAACGAGGTCGCCGCGAGCGGGATCATCAGCACGAACGCGGCGAAGCCGACGAGCGCGAACGGGCGCTTGGGGAGGTCGGCGGCAATGGCGTGCGCGTCGAACCCCATGTCCAGCCAGGCGTAGGCGAGGAAGTGCAGCACGAGGTAGAAGAACGTGAACAGGCCCAGCATGCGCCGAAAGCGCGCCAGCGCATGCCAGCCGCTCCACTGGCGCAGCGGCGTGACGGCGAGCGTCAGGCACAGGAACCGAAGCACCCAGTCGCCGGTGCCGCGTATCAACGCTTCGGCCGGGTTCGGGCCGAGCTGGTCCGCCAGCGCGCCATAGAGCAGCCGCGCGAATGGCAGCACGCAGACGGCGAACAGCACGGCCTTGGCTGCGGGGTGCGTCAACAGTCGCTTGGTCCGTGCCGCGGCGCGCATCATCACGGGCGGGTTGGCGCCCATGGAATCAGTAATATTTCTTCAGGTCCATGCCCGCGTAGAGCCGCCCGACCTGCGCCTCGTAGCCGTTGAACATCAGCGTCGGGCGCTTCTTGGCGAAGATGCCGTCCTCGCCGATGCGGCGCTCGGTGGCCTGGCTCCAGCGCGGGTGGTCGACGTTCGGGTTCACGTTCGAGTAGAAGCCGTACTCGTTCGCGGCCGCCTTCTCCCAGCTCGTCGGCGGCTGCTTGTCGACAAAGCGGATCTTGACGATCGACTTGGCGCTCTTGAAGCCGTACTTCCACGGCACGACCATGCGCACCGGCGCGCCGTTCTGGTTCGGCAGCACCTCGCCGTAAAGGCCGAAGGTCAGCAGCGCGAGCGGATGCATCGCCTCGTCCATGCGCAGGCCTTCGACGTAAGGCCAGTCGAGCGAGCGCGAGCCCAAGCCGGGCATCTGTTTCGGGTCGGCGAGGGTCACAAACTGGACGAACTTGGCGTTGCCGGTCGGCTCAGCGCGCCGGATCAGCTCGGCGAGCGAGTAGCCAACCCACGGCACGACCATCGACCAGCCTTCGACGCAGCGCAGGCGGTAGACGCGGTCCTCCAGCGGGCTGAGTTTGAGCAGCTCGTCGATGTCGTAGACCTTGGGCTTCTTGACCTCGCCTTCGACGGCGACGGTCCACGGCCGCGTCTTCAGCGTGTGTGCATTCTGCGCCGGGTCGGCCTTGCCGGTCCCGAACTCATAGAAGTTGTTGTAGCTCGCGGCGTCGACCAGGCTGGTCGGCTTGTCCATCACGTTTGCGCCGGCAACGGTGCTGCGCACCGAGGGCAGCTTGCCGGCCTGCGCCAGCGCATCGCGTTGCGCCCAGGCGGCGAGCGCAGCGCCGGCAACGCCCGTGCCGATCAACTTCAGCCATTCGCGCCGCCCCTCATAGTCCACGCGCGGCGTGATCTCCGAAGCCTTGGCATGCGTGAACCCGCGGTCGCGATGGAAATGCATCGCGGAATTATGGTGTGCGAATGCGCGGAAATGAAAAGGGCCGGTGCAAGACCGGCCCGATTCAAAGGGGATCAGCAGCGGGCGAGCTTCAGTGCAATCCGGCCATGAAGTCGGTCACCGCCTTGATCTCGCGGTCGTTCAGCTTCGAGGCGATGGCAAGCATCATCGGGCCGTTGGTGCGCGCGCCGCCGCGAAAGGCGATCAACTGCGCTTCGGTGTAATCGGGGTTCTGGCCCGAAACACGTGGGTATTGCGCGGGGATTCCGGCGCCATTGGGCGTGTGGCAGCCTGCGCAAGCCGGCACCTGCCGATCGGCGATGCCGCCGCGGTAGATGCGCTCGCCCAGTGCGGCCAGTTCCTTGTCCTTCGCGGCGCCGGGCTGCGCCTGCTTGGACGCGTAGAACATCGCCACGCTCTTCATGTCGGACTCGGTCAGCGTCGCGGCCATGCCGGCCATGATCGGGTTGACGCGCTTGCCGGCCTTGAACTCGGTCAACTGCTTGACCATGTATTCCGGGAGTTGCCCCTGCAGGATGGGGTTGGCCGGGATGCCGCGCGAGCCGTCGATGGCGTGACAGGCCTGGCAAGTCTGGGTCGCGATCTGCTGACCGCGCGCGATGTCGGGTTTGGTCGGGGCTGCCGCGGCAGCCGGTGCGGTGGGGGCCGCCGAAGCAGCGGCAGCGGCGGAGGCCGCTGCGTCCGCGCCGAACGCAGGCGCCAGCAGCGAGGCGGTCGCGACAGCGCTCGCCAGAAGATGCGACAGCAGGGAGGCGAATGGCTTCATGGGATGGGGTGCTCGGTCTGCAAAACCCAACGATTTTACAATGATGGCTTTGGCGCCCGCGATGACCGACAAGAACAAGCTCACTTTCCCTCCCGGCCAGCGCACCGGCGTCGCCTCGGGCAGCGATGCGTCGCCCACCCAGGTCGCACTGGCCTGGACGCACACGGCGCGCTTTCTGACGACCGCCAGCCAGCTCAAGGAGCTGCCCGCCAACGAGCTGCCCGAGATCGCCTTCGTCGGCCGATCGAACGCCGGCAAGTCGACGGCGATCAACGTCCTGGCGCAACAGAAACGCCTGGCCTTCGCGTCGAAGACGCCCGGCCGTACGCAGCACATCAACCTGTTCGAACTCGGCCCCAAGGACGCGCCCGATGCGCTGTTCGCCGACCTGCCGGGCTACGGTTACGCGGCCGTGGCGCGTGGCGCCAAGCTGCGCTGGCAGCAGGTGATGGCGGACTACCTCGAACTTCGGCGCAGCCTCAGTGGCGTGGTGCTGATGATCGACTCGCGCCTGGGCGCGACCGACCTCGACCGCCAATTGATGAGCTTCATCTCGCAACGTGTTGGCAGCGGCGAAGTCAAGCTGCTCGTGCTCCTGACCAAGGCCGACAAGCTCAACCGTAGCGAGGCCAACGCGGCGCTGGCGGCGATGCAAGCGCTTCTCGCCGAGTTCGCCGCCGAGGCGTCGGACATCGGCGTGACGCTGTTCTCGGCGCTGAAGAAGTCTGGCGTGGACGATGCCGCGCTCGTGCTGCACGGCTGGGCCCACGGGGCGCGCCGGTGAAGGTGGTCGGCGAGCGTCGCGCACGGGCCTGAGGATGAACCTGATGATCGAATCCTTCTTCGCCGAACTGCCGCACGGCATCACGCTGTCGTGTCGCGCCGCGGGGGCCGTGGATGCGCCGCTGCTCCTCTTCCTGCACGGATTTCCGGAAGGCGCGTTCGTGTGGGACGCCTTGCTCTCGCATTTCGCCGGCCGCTACCGCTGCGTGGCGCCCAACCTGCGCGGCTACGAGCAATCGAGCGCACCGGCCGAAGTCGAGGCCTATCGCGTCAAGCACCTGGTGGCGGACATCGAAGCGCTGATCGCTCATTGCAACCGAGCCGCCGGCAGGGCGCAAGGCGCACCGCTGGAGGCGCTGATCGCGCACGACTGGGGTGGCGCGGTCGCGTGGGCCTTCGCCGTGCAGCGGCGCGAGTGGCTGCAGCGCCTGGTGATCGTTAACTCGCCGCACCCGGCCACTTTCCTGCGCGAGCTGCAGCATTCGCCGGCGCAGCAGGCGGCCAGTTCCTACATGAATTTCCTGTGCCGACCCGATGCGGCGGCGCGGCTGGCGGCGAACGACTTCGCGCGCCTGTGGCCTTTCCTGACCGGCCGGGGCGGCGACGAGGCGGCGTGGCTGACCGAGGCCGTGAAGGCGCAATACCGCGCGGTCTGGAGCGCAGGCCTGCAGGGTGGCCTCAACTACTACCGAGCCTCGCCGCTGCGGCCGCCGACAGCGGACGACCGCTCGCTGCTGAAGATCGAGTTCCCGCCCGAGTTCGTCACCGTCCTCGTGCCGACGCTGGTGATCTGGGGCGAGGCCGACATCGCCCTGCCGCCGACGCTGCTCGATGGACTGGACGCCTACGTCCCGCGAATGCGCCTGGTGCGCGTTCCCGAGGCGACGCACTGGATCGTCCACGAGCAGCCTGGGCGGGTCGCACAGGAGATCGAGGCCGCGTTGCGAGCCTGACCGAATCCCGCCTGCGCTTCAGTGCGGGCCCGACCCCGCGAGGACGGCGTCGACGGCACGCTTGATCAGCGAGATCGGCGGGTCGAAGTTGGTCAGGCCCTCTTGCTGCATGCGCTCTAGCGCGCTTCTCGTGATGGCGTGATTGCGCCCTGAGCTGTCGGCCAGCAGCAGGATCTCGCCCGACTCGCTGCGCCACAGCAACTGCGCGGCCAGCCATCGCCCTTGCAATTTCAGGCGCACGGCCCTGCCGATCTCCAGCACGGCAACGGCCGACGAGGCATTGCGGCGGGCCTCGCCGCCGCCCCCGTCGGCGCGGGCCACGTCGATGCGCACCGTGTCCTCGGTCGCCATGTCGAGTACCGAGTCGCGCAATCCGCGACGGCGCGCTGAGCCGCCAGCGGTGGTCGTGCGGCGGCCGGGGACGACATCCCCTTGCGTTTCCTGAAAGTTGGCGCCGAGCGCGCCGGTGGCAGTGAAGGCGCGACTGAGCGTTGCCTGATGCGAGACCTCGAGCTCCTCCATCAGGTCCGCCTGTTCGTCCTCCGACACGCCGCATTCGGTCATGATCTTGCGAATACTGCCCAGCAAGTACGGCCGGACCTTGTTCAGCCGACGGTGGCTTGCCGGGGTAGCCGGTGGGTGCAGGCTCCATAGCAGTTCGTCGACCAGGCGCGTGAGCAACATTGTTGCGCCGCCTTCCGGGCCGGCCTCGAGTATCGTGTCCGTGAGCCGGTTCGCCATGGGACCTAGCAGGAATTGCGACACCGCCTGACCGACGTTGCCATCCGCGAACTGCTCCTGCAAACGTTCACGGACCTGTGCCTTGATGCGGAGCTTTCCGTCGGTGCGTTCGAGCTTCGCGATCATCCCCTGCGCTTCTCGCACGGCGCGGTTCAAGTCCTGCGCGACCAGAGAATCGAGTCGATTCAGAATCTGACGATAGAGCGCCGCGTCCGGCGTTACTTGGCGAGCCAGTTCGTCGGTCAGGTTGTCGCAGGCGATCGCCACGGCCGACAGCCGGGCCGGTCCTCCTGCGGCCGCGACCTGGCAGGCCGCCGCAATGCGGTCCATCAGCACCCAGGTCGGATGTTCGATCGATTCGAGGAGTTCGCGGTCGCGAAGCGCAACGCGAAGCGTCGAGACCTGCAGGCGCGCGATCGCTCCTTTGGCAGCGGCCGGCAGCGCCGGGTCGGTCAGAATGGCTTCGAACAGGCGCGAAAGAAGGTCGATCAGGCGCCGGTCGACCCCGGGGATCATGTGCCTCGTGAGCAGCAACCCGTCGCCGGCGTAGAAGCCGCCCATCCGGTCGCGGCTCGAAGACACGGAGCCGGCGTAGCGCACCATGGTGTCCAGTCGAGAAAGCGCGAATTCGACGTCCTGCCCGATCGCACTGGCGCTGGCCGGCGCGCCGGCACGGAGCGCTCGGGCCGACCCGCCACCGGCAGGCTGGTCGGTCAGCACGGTGCGCAAGGTACCGGGCTGGGTGACATTCAGGCTCAACTGCTGCGGAGCGCCCGGCATGGTATTCGCGGCGTTACGTGCGCCGATGCCCGCGCCTGGGGTCAGCACCACCGTGCGGTAGCGGCTCGGTGCAACACCTTTGGACTCGAGGCGGCGCCAGGCGGCGGCATACACCGCCTTCAACAGCGGCGCGATCGCCTCCGCGGTTGAGCGCTGGCAGTGGGCGCGTCCCGGAGGGTCCAGCGCTAGTGCGCCACTGGCCTCCCACAGCGCCTTGGCCACCATGGCAGGGCGGATGGGATTCGAGTCACTGCCAACGTGTGCTGCTCCGCGAAGTGCAGACGCGTAGGCCTGCAATTCGCGCTGTTCCCATTCGACGACGCTGTCGATGAACGCGGCGGCGCGAGAGACCTCAAGGTCCGATTCGACCACCGTCTCGTCCATCAACGCCAGATGATCGGTGTCCAATCCGCTGCCCGTCGGCACCTTGGCAGGCACGCTCGAGGCAGGCCCCGGCTTGTCGCGGTTCTGAGTGTCCAGATCGGCGAGGACCAGCTTGCGCAAGGCCTCGACAAAACGGGAATTGAAACGCGCACCTTGTGCCATCAGGGCGCGGCCGGCCTCCTGTCGCTGCGCCTGATCGATCCCGGAGGCTCGTTCACGCGACGCCGGCGCACCGCTCAACAGAGCGATTGCGGCCACACGCGCCTGATCGATCAGCGTTGGTGCTGAAGCCAACTCGTCGTCGACGTAGCTCTGAATCGACCTTGCGTCGGACATCTGGACGGATGGGAGAGATGCATGAAGCAATCCGAAATTATCCCAAACCAACAGGGCAGGATCGTCGCGATGCGACAACGAAAGATCAGTGCGCCAGCGTGCTGGGCGACGACCAATTGTGACATTCGAACGAAAAAGGGCCGCGCTGAGGCGGCCCTTCGTTGCCCGCGGCGCCCAGCCTTGCGGCGTGGGCGCGGACATCACATGTCCATGCCGCCCATTCCGCCCATACCGCCCATGCCGCCGGGCATGCCGCCGCCAGCGGACTCTTCCTTCGGCGTTTCGCAGACCATGCACTCGGTCGTCAGCATCAGCGAGGCGACCGAAGCGGCGTTTTGCAGCGCCGTGCGGGTCACCTTGGTCGGGTCCAGGATGCCCATCTCGATCATGTCGCCGTACTGGCCGTTCTGGGCGTTGTAGCCGTAGTTGCCCTTGCCGCCCAGCACCGCGTTGACGACCACGCTCGGCTCTTCGCCGGCGTTCTGCACGATGATGCGGATCGGCTCTTCAATGGCGCGCAGGATCAGCTTGATGCCGGCTTCCTGATCGGCGTTGTCGCCCTTGATGACGCCGGCCGCCTGCTTGGCGCGCAGCAATGCCACCCCGCCACCGGCAACGATGCCTTCCTCGACCGCGGCACGGGTGGCGTGCAGCGCGTCTTCGACGCGGGCCTTCTTCTCCTTCATCTCGACTTCGGTCGCCGCGCCGACCTTGATGACGGCAACGCCGCCGGCCAGCTTGGCCACGCGCTCTTGCAGCTTCTCGCGGTCGTAGTCGCTGGTCGCTTCCTCGATCTGGACGCGTACTTGCTTGACGCGCGCTTCGATGTCGGCGGCGGCACCGGCGCCGTCGATGAGGGTCGTGTTTTCCTTGCCCACTTCGACGCGCTTGGCCTGGCCGAGGTCGGCCAGCGTGACCTTCTCGAGCGTCAGGCCGACTTCCTCGGCGATGACCTTGCCGCCGGTCAGGATGGCGATGTCTTCAAGCATGGCCTTGCGGCGGTCACCGAAGCCCGGTGCCTTGACGGCAACGACCTTCAGAATGCCGCGGATCGTGTTCACGACCAGCGTCGCCAGCGCTTCGCCTTCGACTTCCTCGGCGATGATCAGCAGCGGACGGCCCGACTTGGCGACTTGCTCCAGCGTGGGCAGCAAATCGCGGATGTTGCTGATCTTCTTGTCGTAGACCAGCACGAACGGGTTGTCGAGCGTGGCACTCTGCTTCTCGGGGTTGTTGATGAAGTAAGGCGACAGGTAGCCGCGGTCGAACTGCATGCCTTCGACGACGTCGAGTTCGTTGTCCAGGCTCTTGCCGTCCTCGACGGTGATCACGCCTTCCTTGCCGACCTTGTCCATCGCGTCGGCGATGATCTTGCCGATCGACTCGTCGGCATTCGCCGAGATCGCGCCGACCTGGCCGATTTCCTTGCTCGTGGTCGTCGGCTTGGACGCCTTCTTCAACTGCTCGACCAGGGCCGTGACGGCCTTGTCGATGCCGCGCTTGAGGTCCATCGGGTTCATGCCCGCGGCCACGTACTTCATGCCTTCGCGAACGATGGCCTGGGCCAGCACCGTCGCGGTGGTGGTGCCGTCACCGGCAATGTCGCTGGTCTTTGACGCGACTTCCTTGACCATCTGCGCGCCCATGTTCTGGAGCTTGTCCTTGAGCTCGACTTCCTTGGCCACCGACACGCCGTCCTTGGTGACCGTGGGCGCGCCGTAGCTGCGCTCGAGCACCACGTTGCGGCCCTTGGGGCCGAGCGTGACCTTGACCGCGTTGGC
>CAIKUF010000240.1 GCA_903830565.1 uncultured bacterium
AACCGGGCCTACCGCCCGCCGCGCGGCAAATTCCAGACTCGCCTCCAGCAGTTTGTAGATACTCGCAGTCACGCTGAACCTCAAAACCGGTCAAGTGGGGCGGAGGTCACGGATTCAGGACGCTGGTAAGACGCCTGCGCGATCGCGCCGCGGCGGCCAGGGTCCGCAGCAGGGGCACCGTCTGCGCAAAGCCGATGCAGGCGTCGGTGATCGACACCCCGCGCTTCAAGGCCACGCCGGGCGCGAGGTCCTGCCGCCCTTCCTCGAGGTGGCTCTCGATCATCACGCCGGTGATGCGCCGCTCGCCGCCGCCGATCTGCGCCGCCACGTCGCTCGCGACCGCGATCTGCCGCTGGTGCTGCTTGCGGCTGTTGCCGTGCGAAACGTCGATCATCACCTGCTCGCGCAGGCCGGCAGCGCGCAATGCGTCGCAGGCGGTGGCAACATGTGCGGCGTCGTAATTGGGTGAACGACCGCCGCGCAGGATGGCGTGGCAGTCGTCGTTGCCGCGGGTTTCGAAGATCGCCGCCATGCCCATCTTGGTCATGCCCATGAAGGCATGCGGCGCGCGCGCGGCGAGGATCGCGTCGGCGGCGACCTGGATGCTGCCGTCGGTGCCGTTCTTGAAGCCGACCGGGCAGCTCACGCCAGAGGCGAGCTGGCGGTGGCTCTGGCTCTCGGTCGTTCGCGCGCCGATCGCGCCCCAGCTGATGAGGTCGGAGATGAACTGCGGGCTGAGCAGATCGAGGAACTCGGTGCCGGTGGGCAGGCCCATCGTCGTCAGCTCCAGCAGCAGGCGGCGCGCGCGCTCCAGGCCTTCGTTGATCGCGAAGCTACCGTCGAGGTGCGGGTCGTTGATGTAGCCTTTCCAGCCGACCGTCGTGCGCGGCTTCTCGAAGTAGGCGCGCATCACGATCAGCAGGTCGCCGGCCAGTTCGTCGGCGACGGCCTTCAGGCGCCGGCCGTAGTCAAGCGCCTGGTCATGGTCGTGGATGGAGCACGGACCGACGACGACGACGAGCCGGTCGTCGCGGCCATGCAGCACGTCGGCGATCGCCTTGCGGCTCGATTCGACGAGGGCCAGCGTGTCGTCACCCACCGGCACGCGCTCTTGCAGCAGGGCCGGCGTGATGAGCGGGCGCACGGCGCCGATGCGGACGTCGTCGATGCGCGTGGTGTCGAGCGTGCTGTCGCGGGCGCCGACTTCGCGGTCGTGCAGAGGGTCGTCGAGGGTGGGCATGGGTGCGGTGCGAATCAAGGCAAGAGCGGCCCGCGGGCGGGCCAGACATGCATTGTCCACGCTCGGCCCGCAACGCGAGGCGGTGCTCGTCATCGGCACGGGTTAGCCTACGGCATTCACTCTGACCGGGCCGCATGCCTTGAACCGCTCGCTGCACACCCTTCTGCCCTGGGCCCCAGGCACCTGCGCCGCTGCGCTCGTGCTGGCCACTGCCTGCGCCGCCTGCACGACGACTGCACCCGTGAACGACTGGGAAGCCCGCCTGCACGGCAACGCCGTCGTGATGCTCGGCGAGTTGCATGACAACGCCGAGCAGCACCGCCTGCGCCTGGCCACGCTGCAGCGCGCATTCGCGGCCGGCTGGCGGCCGGCGATCGCGATGGAGCAGTTCGACCTCGAGCACCAGGCCGACATCGAGCGCACGCGCCGCGAGAAGCCTGGTGACGTACGGCACCTGATCGACGTCGCCACGCCGCCAAGCACGCGCCCGGGCAGCGGCTGGAACTGGGACTTCTATCGCCCGGTGGTCGCGCTGGCACTGCAGTACGACCTGCTGCTGATTGCGGCAAACCTTTCGAACGCCGACACGACGAAGATCGTCCGCGGAGGCTATGCGGCAGTGTTCGACGAGGCGAGCATCGCGCGGCTCGGGCTCGACCGCCCCATCGCACCCAATTGGCAGGCGGCGCAGGAACGCGAGATCGACGCCGGCCACTGCAACATGCTGCCGCCAGCCTCGTGGCCGCGCATGGCACGCGCCCAATTCGCGCGCGACGCCGTGATGGCCGAGGTGCTGCGCGAGAACGCCGCCAATGGCGTCGTGCTGCTCGCCGGCAACGGCCACGTGCGGCGCGACATCGGCGTGCCGCGCTGGATGGGCGCTGCCTGGCAGCCGCGCATCTTCACGGTCGGCTTTCTGGAGCAAGGCCACGACTCGGCGACGGCGCCGCTGTTCGACGCCGTCGTCGTCACCGCCCCGGCCGAGAGGCCCGACCCCTGCGCCGCCTTCAAGCCGCGCGACGCACGCCCGTGATCAGATGATCTCGAAGTAGCGCTTCATCTCCCAGTCGGTCACGCCGTCCAGCCACTGCCGCCATTCCCATTCACGGGTCGCCGCGAAGTGGTCGACGAAGTCGTCGCCCAGCCAGTTGCGGGCGTTCTCGGACTGCCTGAAGTTGCGTGTCGTCTCGATCAGCGTGCGCGGAGCGCGCGGGATGTTCTCTGCCCCTTGATTGGTGCCGGTGATCGCCGGCTGAGTGAGCTTGAACCCTTGCTCGACGCCGTGCAGGCCGGCGGCGATGACGGCCGCCATGGCGAGGTAGGGGTTGATGTCGGCGCCGGGGCAGCGCGTCTCCAGGCGCGTCGTCTTCGGGCTGCCGGCGATGATGCGAAAGCTCGCCGTGCGGTTATCCAAGCCCCAGGTCGGCTTGACGGGGGCCCAGAAACCGTCGACGAGGCGCTTGTAGCTGTTGATCGTCGGCCAGAACATCGGCGCGAATTCCATCAGGCAGGCCACCTGGCCGGCGAGATAGCTCTCGAACAGCGGGCTCATGAAGTGCCGGCCCTTCTCGGCGTAGAAGAGGTTCTTCTTGCCGTCGGAGAGGCTTTGGTGGATGTGCCCGCTGCAGCCCGGAAGCTGCGCGTTCCACTTCGCCATGAAGCTCGGCATGATGCCGAAGCGGGCGCCGATCTCCTTCGCGCCGGTCTTGAAGAGGATCGCGCGGTCGGCCTGTTCGAGGGCTTCGCTGAAGACGATCGCCGCTTCGTAGACGCCGGGTCCGGTCTCGGTGTGCAGGCCTTCGATCGGCACGCCGAAGGCGAGCATGTCGTCCATCAGCGCGTTGAAGAAGCCGCGGTTCTGGTTCGTGCGCAGCAGCGAGTAGCCGAACATGCCCGGCGTCAGCGGCGTCGGGCCGACGCCCTTCTTGTCGGCCCAGCTTTGCGGCGTCTCGAGGAAGTTGAACCACTCGAATTCCATGCCGCACATCGGTTGCAGGCCGAGCGTCGCGGCGCGCCTCAAGACGCGCTTGAGCGTCTGGCGCGGGCAGGCGCCGTGCGGGCTGCCGTCGGCGTTGACGAACTCGCCGAGGAAGAAGGGCACGCCGTCGTCCCACGGCACATTGCGCTGCGTCGCCAGGTCCAGCCGCGCCAGCGCATCCGGGAAGCCGTGCTGCCAGCCGGTGAGTGTGGTGTTGTCGTAGCACTGGTCCTGCGAGTCCCAGCCGAAGACGACGTCGCAGAAGCCGAAGCCGCTGTCGGCGGCGCCGAGGAACTTGTCCTTGTGCAGCATCTTGCCGCGCAGCACGCCGTCGATGTCGCTGCACGCGACCTTCACGCGCTCGAAGGGCGACTTGCGCACCGCGGCCAACGCCGCCTGCTCGGCCGCCGAACGGGCGGGTGTTCTCGTACTTGCCATGTTCGCCTCTGATGCTACCGCTGACCGCGCCCCTAGTACTGCGACCCTGAGATATCGGAACAAAATGAAAGCGATGGCTTCGTGCCGAGGGCAAGGCGCAAACCGCAGCGATACCAAGTGGTATCGCGAGGATTTGCAACGCCGCCATCGGTGCGAAGACGCGCTTTCATGTTTCGACATCTCAGGGTCGCAGTACTAGCCTGCGACACCCATCTCCTGCAAGGCCTCGGCCATCGCCTGCACGGCCTGGCGCATCTCGTTGCTGCCTATGGCGCCGATGCAGCCGACGCGGAAGGTCTCGACCTGCGTCAGCTTGCCTGGGTAGAGGATGAAGCCGCGCGCCTTCGCCGCGGCGTAGAAGCGCTTGAAGTCGTAGGCCGGGTCGGTGGGCGCGTGGAAGGTGACGATGATCGGCGCCTGTACCTCGGGGCGCAGGAAGGGCTTGAGGCCGAGCGCGCGCATGCCCTCGATCAGCGTGCGGCAGTTCTCGCTGTAGCGCGCCAGGCGCGCCGGCTGGCCGCCTTCCTCGACGTGCTGCGCTACGGCTTCGGCAAGCGCCACCATCACGTGCGTCGGCGGCGTGAAGCGCCACTGGGTCGTCTTCTCCATGTAGACGTGCTGGTCGTGCAGGTCCATCGCCAGGCTCTGGCTGTTGCCCGCGCAACGGTCCAGGATGGCCTTGCGCAGGAACACGAAGCCCATCCCCGGAACGCCCTCCAGGCACTTGCCGCTGGCCGCCACCAGCGCATCGAAGCGGACCTTGCGCGTGTCGATCTCGATCGCGCCGAACGAGCTCATCGCGTCGACGATCAGTCCACGGCCAGCCTGCTCGCAGACGGCGGCGACGTCGGCCAGCGGGTTGAGCACGCCGGTGCCGGTCTCGCAGTGGATCATCACCACGTGCGTGATCGATGCGTCCTCGGCGAGCTTGGCATTCAGAGCGGAGGGCGAGACCGGCTCCTCCTCCGAGAACGCGAGCACCGTCGCGCGCCGACCCATCATCTGCGTGAGCTTGAAGGCGCGCTTGCAATACGCGCCGTTGTCGAGCACGAGCACGTGACCATCGCGCGGCACAACGGTCGCCACCGCAGCCTCGACGCTGAAGGTGCCGCTGCCCTGCAGCGGCACGACGACGTGCGTCTCGTGGCCGTGCACGATGTCCAGCAACTGCGAGCGCAGGCGGGCGGTGACGGCGTTGAATTCGCTGTCCCACGAACCCCAGTCGCGCAGCATCGCGAGCTTGGTGCGCAGCGTGGTCGTCAGCGGGCCGGGAGTGAGCAGGATGGGGTCGCGGTCCATGGCGGTCTCGGGTGGCTATCGAACGCGCTCGGCGATGCGCTCGATGCGTGGCATCCAACTGCCTTTAATGTCCGCAGACACGAGGATGTGGTGCGCGCGCCCGATCAGCAACCGGCGCGGCACGACGCCGATGTAGCGCGAGTCGGCGCTGTTGTCGCGGTTGTCGCCGAGCACGAAGACGCTGTCCGCAGGCACGACGACGGGGCCGAAATCGCGCCTTGCCGGCACCTCGGGCAGGAACTGCACGCGCCGCTCGCTTCCGGCGAGGCGCTCGGTCGAGCGGATGCCGGGCGTGTCGATGCCAGAGGGCATGGGCTCGGAGACCGCGCTTGCGTCCTCGTACTGGGCGGCAGCGCCATTGATGGTGAGCACTTCGTTGTGCATTTCGACAACGTCGCCCGCAATGCCGACCACGCGCTTGATCAGCCGCGTGCCGTCCACGGGCGAACTGAAGGTGACGACGTCGCCGCGGCGCGGCGCGCCGAGGTGCAGCAAGGCGATGTCGCTCAGCGGCAGCTTGAAGTCGTAGGCCAGGCGATTGACGAGCACGACGTCGCCCTCGAGCAGCGTCGGGCGCATCGATCCCGACGGGATCGGGTTCCAGTCGGCGATGGCGGTTCGAAAGAAAGCGAAGCAAAGCAAGAAGACGATGAAGCCTCGATTCGTGGACAGCCAGCGATTCATGTTCGCCTCGCGCAAAGTTTGTCAGGATCGCGGCGCGCCCGGAGCCGGGCACGGACGAGCGATCGACACGGCCAAGAACAGGTCAGTGACCGCAATCCCTCAGGCAAGCTTCAACGAGCCCGGTCGCCCTGCTTCAGCGCCGCGCGCATCGCGGCGCCTTCCTTGCGTTTGGCACGCGTGGCAGCGCGCTCGTAATTCGCCTCGGCCTCGGCGCGCAGCTCGACGGCCTTCGCGACCGCCTGGTTGAAGCGATCCAGCGTGTAGGTCGATTCGCTGCCGATGTAGACCGTCGTGCACTTGGAGCGCTTGCCGAACTGCGGCAACAAGACCGACAGCGACGCCGTGCGCGTGCTCGAGCCCGCTCGCGTCTGCACGATCGGCCCGGAAATGCCCGAAGGAAGCCCGCTCGACTTGTGCGCGCTCGGCGAGCGCTGCAGCGTGACCGGCGCCGGCAACGTGGCGATGCGATGCAGCAACTCGCGCGTCGCCTTGGCGAGCGAGGCCTTGGCGCCGCTGCCGTCGGGCGAGTGGTCGGAGAACATCTTGGTTCCCTGGTAGCGCACCTGCCAGCCGTGCGTGGCCTTGGTGTCGATGCGCTGTATGCCCTGCGGGACCGTGAACTTCTCGCCGCTAAAGATGACGACCTTGCGAACTCTCATGTTGCAAATCCTGTTCCGGAAACTCGACTCCCTGGTCTGGTGCACATTCTGACCGATTTGGACGTTATGTGCCAATCAGAGTATCAGGCCACGACTTGTGCCGGCGCCTCGTCGGCGCCGCGCGCCATGATGCGGCCGATGGCGTGAACGCTCTGACCTTGTTCGCGCAGCACGCGCGCCGCCCGTTCGGCATCGGCCTCGGCGACGATGACGACGAACCCGATGCCGCAATTGAAGGTGCGCTGCATCTCGGCCGGCGCGACACCGCCTTCGCGCTGCAACCAGTCGAAGACCTCGGGCTGCGGCCAGCAGCGTTTGTCGAGCACGGCCTTGACTCCCTCGGGCAGGCAGCGCGGAATGTTCTCGACCAGCCCGCCGCCGGTGATGTGCGACATGCCCTTGACATGAACCTCCTTCATCGTGGCCAGCACCGGCTTCACGTAGAGCCGCGTCGGCGTCATCACGCGCTCGCGAAACGGCACGCCGTCGAGCGTCGCCGGCAGGCCCGCGGCGCCCACGCGCTCGACGATCCGGCGCACGAGCGAGTAGCCGTTCGAGTGGATGCCGCTCGAAGCCAGACCGAGCACCACATCGCCGGGGACGATGCCACGGCCGTCGACGATCGCGCCCTTCTCGACCACGCCGACACAAAAGCCTGCCAGGTCGTACTCGCCCGGCGGGTACATGCCCGGCATCTCGGCCGTCTCGCCGCCGATGAGCGCGCAGCCGCTCTCGGTGCAGCCACGCGCAATGCCGCCGACCACGCGTGCCGCGGTGTCGACGTCGAGCTTGCCGCAGGCGAAGTAGTCGAGGAAGAACAGCGGCTCGGCGCCTTGCACGAGCACGTCGTTGACGCTCATCGCGACGAGGTCGATGCCGACCGTGTCGTGCGCGCCCCACTCGAAGGCCAGGCGCAGCTTGGTGCCCACGCCGTCGGTGCCGCTGACCAGCACCGGCTCCTTGTAGCGCTTGGGCACCTCGAAAAGTGCGCCGAAGCCGCCGATGCCCGCGAGCACACCATCGCGCATCGTGGCGCGGGCGAGAGGCTTGATGCGCTCGACCAGCGCGTCGCCGGCGTCGATGTCGACGCCGGCGTCGCGGTAGGAAAGTGGGGCGTGGGTCATGGTGCGCGTGTCGCTGGAGGCGACCCTTAGAATTTGCATAATTTTACGGGGCTGTTCGAGCCGTACGATTCGCCCACCCCGCCCGCCACCGACCACGCTCCATGACACGTTCCATCGCCACGCATAGGCGCGGCCCCTAGCGGATGAGGCAGATCCCGCTGCCCATCGTGCCCGACGCGGCACGCACCTTCGACACCTTTCTTGTCGGCGACAACCGGGCCGCGGTCGAGCACCTGCGCCAGCTGACGCTGCTTTCGGCGCCGACCTACCTCTGGGGCGCCGTGGGCAGCGGCAAGTCGCATCTGCTGCACGCGCTGACCTCCGCCTGGCAGGCACGCGGCGCGCGCGTCGGCTGGTTCTCGGCGGCAACGCCCGTGCCGTGGGCCTTCGACGAAGGCTGGAGCCTGATCGTGCTCGACGACTGCGAAGCCTTCGATGCCGCCCAGCAGCAGGCCGCGTTCACGCTCTTCGTCGAAGCCACGGCGTCGCGCATCCCGCTCGTCTCGGCCGGCCGCGTGCCGCCGGTAGACCTGCCGCTGCGCGACGACCTGCGCTCGCGCCTCGGCTGGGGCGTCGTGTTCGCGCTGCAGCCGCTGGCCGACGCCGACGCGCGGTCGGTGCTGCGCCGCGTCGCCGACCAGCGCGGCATCTTCCTCTCCGACGAGGTGATGGATTACCTGCTGACGCGCTTCGCGCGCGACCTCACGCACCTGATGGCGCTGCTCGAGCGCCTGGACATCTTCGCGCTCGCCCACAAGCGCGCGGTGACGGTGCCACTGCTCAGGCAGATGCTTGCGGAAGACGGCGCATGAGTCCGCCGCCGAGCCGCCTCAAGGCGGGCGAACGCCCCCTTGGGGGGCAGGGAGCGAAGCGACCGTGGGGGCACTTATGAGCCCAGCCACTGCGAATGGGCTCTGCCTGTTCGACCTCGACGACACGCTGCTGCCCATCGATTCCGACCACGCCTGGGGCGAGTTCATGGTCCGCCTGGGCTGGGTCGACGAGATCGAGTTCCGCCGCCGCAACGATGAGTTCTACGCGCGCTACCGGGCCGGGCAGCTCGACATCCACGCCTACATCGCGTTCGCGACCGCGCCGCTGCGCGTTCGCGATGCGGCGACGTTGGCCGCCGCCCAAGCGCGCTTCATGCGCGAGGTGATCGCGCCGCGCATCCTGCCGCCGGCGCTTGCACTCGTGCGCAGCCACCAAGCGCGCGGCGATCTGGTCGGCCTCGTCACGGCGACCAATGACTTCATCACCGCGCCCATCGCCGCCGCGTTCGGCATCGAGCATCTGATCGCGGTGCAGCTCGAGCGCGACCCCGGGGGTACCATCACGGGCGCCATCCGCGGCACGCCCAGCTACCGCGAAGGCAAGGTCAGGCGGGTCGACGAGTGGCTGTACGGGCTCGGCCTCGCTTGGCGCGGCTTTCGCGAGACCAGCGTCTACAGCGATTCCCTGAACGACCTGCCGCTTCTGGAGCGGGCCCACCAGCCGGTGGCCACCAACCCCTCGCCTGCCCTCGAAATGCTGGCGCGGGAGCGCCATTGGCGCATATTGAGACTGTTTGATGATCAAGAAATTCATCGATAGG
>CAIKUF010000241.1 GCA_903830565.1 uncultured bacterium
CACGCTCATAACATCACCCTCCAAGACCGCCCCGTGGACATGTGGACAGGCTCAAATGCAGCCTGCCCACATGCCCACCGGGCTCGACCACGAACCACGATTCTGACTGTTGGGTTCCACACCAAACGACGAGGGACCCCCAGGGCGTGGCGCGCTCGAGGTGACCGCAAGGCCGCTCCTCGCGCCGATGAACTGAGAGAGGAAGCCTTGCCGCGCCCGGCTTGACGCCAGCGCGTCGATGTCCGCATCTGCCTGCAGGAAGCCCTCCGCGCCTTCGCCTGATTCATACTACCGCCGTCTGCACAACTGCCCCGGCCCTACTGCGATGTACCTCCCCGCCCACTTCGAAGAGACCCGCATCGACGTGCTGCACGCGGCCATGCGGCAGCACCCGCTCGCAGCGTTGATGACGCAGGACGCCGCTGGCGCGCTGCAGGCCGATGCCATTCCTCTGATCGTCGAACCCGGGCCGCTCGCTCTGGGCACGCTGCGCGGCCACGTGGCGCGCGCCAACCCGCTGTGGCGCGAGACGCGCGGCGATGTGCTCGTCGTATTCCAGGGCGCGCAGAGCTACGTCAGCCCTGGCTGGTACCCGGCCAAGGCCGAGCACGGCAGGGTCGTGCCGACCTGGAACTACATCGTCGTGCAGGCCCGCGGCCGGCTGCGCGCCATCGACGACCCGGCTTGGCTGCACGCGCTGGTATCGCGCCTGACCGACCGCTTCGAGGCCACGCGCCCCACGCCCTGGGGCGTGGGCGACGCGCCGGCAGACTACATCGCGACCATGCTCGGCGCCATCGTCGGCGTCGAGATCGAGATCGATGCGCTGATCGGCAAGTGGAAGGTCAGCCAGAACCGCAATGCCTCCGACCGCGCGGGCGTCGCCGCCGGTCTGGCCGCGCTTCATGGCGACGCCGACGCCGCGGCGATGGCCGCCGAAGTGGCGCGGCGCGACTAGTACTGCGACCCAAAGATATCGGAACAAAATGAAAGCGATGGCTTCGTGCCGAGGGCAAGGCGCAAACCACAGCGATACCCAGAGGTATCGCGAGGATTTGCAACGCCGCCATCGGTGCGAAGACGCGTTTTCATGTTTCGATATCTCTGGGTCGCAGTACTAGCGGTCGACGCGGGTTGAGTGTGCGTCGGCAGCCGACCGGCTGCCGAGCGAACGCGCGCGAAGCTGGCCGCAGCCGCCGTCGACAGCCTGACCGGCCGAATGGCGCAAGCAGGTCAATACGCCGCGTGCGTTCAGTCCGCACAGAATGGCCGTTATGCGTTCCACCGAAGGGCTGCGCCATTCGAGCCCAGCGACCGGGTTGCAGGCGATCAGGTTGAGCATCGCGTACTTGCCGGCGAGCAGCTCGGCGACCGCATCGAATTCGTCGTCGCCGTCGTTGACGCCATCGAGCAGCGTCCACTGATACTGGATCGGGTAGCCCGTCGCACGCGCATAGCGCTCGCCCTCAGCGATCAGCTCAGCCGGCGCGATGCGCGGTGCGCGCGGCAGTAACGATGCACGCTTGGCAGCGTCGGTCGAATGAAGCGAGAGGGCAAGCGCCGGCTTCACGCGGCAGAGAGGCAGGCGCTCGAACACGCGCGCGTCGCCGACGGTCGAGAAGACGAGGCTCTTGTGCCCGATCGCGCCTTCGGTGCCGAGCAGTTCGATCGCTTCGAGCGCGTTGTCGAGGTTGTGCGACGGCTCGCCCATGCCCATGAAGACGACCTTGCGCACCGGCCGCAGGCTGCGCGCGAGCGCGACCTGGGCCACAATTTCGGCGCTGCCGAGCTGGCGCACCAGGCCGCCGCGCCCGCTCATGCAAAACACGCAACCGACCGCGCAGCCGACCTGCGTCGAGACGCACAGGCCCCCGCGCGGCAGCAGCACGCTCTCGACGGTCTGCCCGTCGGCGAGTTCGACCAGCAGCCGCGCCGAGCCGTCGTCGGCTGGGTACTGCGACTTCAACCGCGCGAGGCCGGCAAGCTCGGCGGCGAGCGCCGGCAGTTCCTTGCGCAGCGCCTGCGGCAGAAAGCTCGCGATAGCGCGCCGCCCTCCGTCCTGCGGCAGAGCCTGCGCCCACTGGCGCAGCACACGCCGTTCGTGGTCCGGCCCGGCGCCAATGCTTCGCAGGCGCTCGCGCAGATGTTCGACGCGCATCGCTACCTGCGGCGCGGCGCTCCGCCTCAATACACGACGACCGAGCGTATCGACTCGCCGCGCTCCATCAACTCGAAGCCGTGGTTGATGTCTTCGAGCTTGAGCGTGTGCGTGATCAGCGGGTCGATGCTGAGTTTGCCTTCCATGTACCAATCGACGATCTTGGGCACGTCGGTGCGGCCGCGCGCGCCACCGAAGGCCGAGCCCTTCCACACGCGCCCGGTGACGAGCTGGAATGGCCGCGTCGAGATCTCCGCGCCCGCCGGGGCGACGCCGATGATGACGCTCTGCCCCCAGCCCTTGTGGCAGCACTCGAGCGCCTGACGCATCGTCGTCGTGTTGCCGATGCACTCGAAGCTGTAGTCGGCGCCGCCGTCGGTGAGCTGGACGATCGCGTCGACGATGTTCGCGTGCTCCTTCGGGTTGAGGAAGTGCGTCATGCCGAAGCGCCGCGCCATCGCTTCGCGCGACGGGTTCAGGTCGACGCCGATGATCTTGTCGGCGCCAACCATCTTCGCGCCCTGGATCACGTTGAGGCCAATGCCGCCGAGCCCGAACACGACGACGTTCGCGCCGGCCTCGACCTTGGCCGTGAACAGCACCGCGCCAACGCCTGTCGTCACCCCGCATCCGATATAGCAGACCTTGTCGAAGGGCGCGTCCTTGCGGATTTTGGCGAGCGCGATCTCGGGCACGACGATGTAGTTGCTGAAGGTCGAGGTGCCCATGTAGTGCAGGATGGGTTTGCCGCCGAGCGAGAAGCGGCTCGTCGCATCAGGCATCAGCCCGCGGCCCTGGGTGCCGCGGATGAGCTGGCACAGGTTGGTCTTGCGCGAGAGGCAGAACTTGCACTGCCGGCACTCAGGCGTGTAGAGCGGGATCACGTGGTCATCGCGCTGCAGCGAGGTCACGCCGGCGCCGACCTCCACCACCACGCCCGCACCTTCATGACCGAGGATGGCCGGGAACAGGCCTTCCGGGTCCGCGCCCGAGAGCGTGAACTGGTCGGTGTGGCAGATGCCGGTGGCCTTGACTTCGACCAGCACCTCGCCCGCGCGCGGGCCTTCGAGGTCGACGGTCTCGATGCAGAGTGGGGCGCCGGCCTTCCAGGCCACGGCAGCACGGGTCTTCATGGGCTTTCTCCAGGGGGAACTGCGGACAGACCGCCATCATGCCGCAGCTGCACGCTGGCCGCCCGCCGCGGCCGCGTTCAGGGCGTTTGCAGCGCCCGCTTCCAATCGCGGAAGACGTCGAGGTCGAGGCCGTCGGGGTAGTTCAGGTGGCCCGGCGCGTGGCCCTTCACGTTCTTCTCACCGTACTGCCAGATGACTTCCTTGGTCTTGCGGTCGACGACGATCACGCGGTCCTGCAGGTCGTCGACGATCAGCACATCGCCTGTCTCGGGCAGCTCGCGCGCGAGCGAGGGGTGGTCGAGCATCTTGTCGCCCGTGGGCGAGTACTCCCAGGTCGGCTTGCCGGTGGCCGGGTCGAAGATGACGACGCGGCCGGGCTTGCTGAAGTCGGCGACGATGACTTGCTTGCCGTCGACGGTGGGGAAGGCGTCCGACGGGTAGCGGATGTGCGGCGCGCGAACGCTCCACAGCAGCTTGCCCTCGCGCGTGATGCGCGAGATCCATGCGTCGCTGATCTCGCTGACCAGGATGTCGCCGTTCTCCATCGGCGTCGCGCCGTTCGGGTGCGCGAGCTGACGCGGCGGGTTGTGCTTGCACTGCCCGGGCTCGCCCCACTGCGTCGCGATACTGCTGTCCTTGGGGTCGATGATCAGCACGCGGCAATTGCGGATGTCGGCGGTCAAGAACTTGCCGTCAGCCAGTAGGTGCGCGTCGTCCGGGTAGTTGAGCAGTCCGGGGCCCTTGCCGCGCGTGTCGGGAACGCCGTAGGTCCATGCGATCACGCGCTGCCCGTAGTCGACGATGTGGACGTCGTAGTTGTCCTCCTCGCTGACCGCGAGTTGCAGGCCGTCGTGCGAGAAGTTCACGTCCTCGTTGCCGCGGTAGATCTTCAGGTTGGGCGACGGGAATTCCCAGACGATGCGCTTGTCGGGGGTGACCTCGATCAGCCGGTTGTTGCGCCGGTCGGCGATCACGATCGGGTACGGCAGCGGTTTGCCCCACGAGGGCACGGGGTTCTTACGGTTGCCCGTCACCGGCGGGATGGGCGGCAGCTTGACGCCGCTTGAGACGATACCGGCGCCGGTCATCTCCGGCGTCACCGGCACCGGCACGCCGACGGCCGCCGCCGGCAAGGCGGCGAACATCGTGAGCGATGCGCCTGCGACACCGGCCAGCGCAGCATGGCGCAACGCGGCGGGAAAACCGATTCGAAGATGCATGGGTAGGTCCTTGCGCGCTGCGCTGAGAAGGACTCCACGATGCCCTATGACAGGCTCACCTGCATTGACGCGCCTCAAGCGACGCCGCGGCGAACCGCTACAAGCTTTCGCTCACCACACGCCCGTTCAGCGGCTGCACGGGCCGGGCATTGTTCGGGAACAACTGCTTGAGGCGCGCCACTTGGGCGGCCGAAAGTTCGAGCGGCGTCTTCAAGACGATCCAGCGCACGCCCTCGGTGCAGGGCGGCGCCGTCAGCGAGCCGTCGTAGGCGTAGTAGCCGTGCTCCTGCGGCAGCAACTGAGCCGGGTCCACCTGCAGCGCGGGGACGACGCGCTCGGCCTGGCCGCGCGGCGGCATGCTGGGCACAAGCGCCGCCAGCGCGGCGTTCTCGGCGCCCAGCCGGAACAGCACGACCAGCGAGACGAGCTGGCCTGCGCTGCTCTTGTGCAGGAAGTGCATCGCCATCGCGAAGTCCTCTCCGCGCACGCGGTCGCCGCCGGTGACGTGGAAGTGGAACTGCTGCAGCGTGAGGCTCTCGCGGCCGATCAGCAGCCGGCTGCCATTGGCGAAGCGCACGCGCACGGTGTGGCCGTCGTTGACGATGCGCAGCGGCGCGGCGTGGTAGTCGAACTGTAGCGGCGGCAGCGCCTGCCGATGCGTCGCGGTGATGTCGATCGGCGACTGCCGTTGGCCGCGCTCGCACAGATCGACGTGCGGCTTCGCGGGCGCGGCCTGCGCCAGCAACGGCAGCGCCGCCAGCGCGCAGCACGCCACGCGGGCCAGCGCTACAAGGCCTTGCTGCACAGCTTGAAGTCGGCGTCGTCCGGGTAGGGCGAGATCGTGAAGCCCAGGCTCTTCATCAGCCTGAGCATGCCCGCGTTCTGGGCCAGCACCAGGCCGTCGATCTCGGTCAGGCCCTTGTGCCGCGCGAC
>CAIKUF010000242.1 GCA_903830565.1 uncultured bacterium
CGCCATTCACAGCATCGGGAGGTCAGCACAGCCAAGTCAAGAACTACACTTATCCACAGCCGAACCTCTCAAGGTCGGCTTCCACCCCTGGCTCAATATTCGGTCGGCACGGTGGCTCAAATTTGGATCGGCGCCGACAGTGCAGGCTGCCCGATGCCACACCCGAGATGAACGCGCCGATGTTGCAGCCGTAAGCGATGCGCGCGCCGTAGCCGATCGCCCCGCCGCCGAGCAGCGCGGCAACGAGCGATCGCCCAGACATGCGCCAATGCGGCGCGAAGCGCCCGGCCAGTGCAGCCGCGCACACGGCACCAAGCATGATCGCCAGGTCCATCATCGAGGTCGTGTCTGCCAGTACGCTGCCGTCCAGGGCTTCGCGCTGCGCGCCGTCGCGCCAGAACGTGCTGGACGCGGGTTGCCAGCCGAGTAGCGCTGCCGCCTTGGCGCCCCACACCGTGAAGCCCCAGGTGATCGCCCAAGGATGCCCGTCTACCAGCAAGGTTGCGAAGTTGCCGAGCGCGAGCAGCGCTGCGCCCGCCGCGAGCGGCCAAGGCCCCAGCAGCATCGCACCGACCCCGTCTGGCGCGCCGGTCGATGCCGGCATGGGCCGCGCTAGGCGGCGCGACAGCAGTGCGAGCACGGCAATGGCGCCGAGTTGCGCGGCCAAGGCGCTCGGCGCGCCGAGCACGTCGGCGAGCACGACCGTATCGTGCGCGGGCAGCCCATGCCACCAGCCCAGATGCAGACTGGCCCAGAAAGAACCGCCGCAGGCCGCGACCAGCACGACGCCCATGCGCATGCTGCCGCCACCTGCCGTGTAGAGCGTGCCCGATGCGCAACCGTCGGCGAGCTGCATGCCGATGCCGAACAGGAAGGCGCCAGCGGCCACCGACACGCCCAGCGGTGCCCATGCCCCGCCGACTTGGCGCCCGAATACCGAGCCCGCCGCGAGCACTGGCGCGAACAGCAGCGTCGTCAACGCGAGCAGCAGCAACTGCGCCTGCACGCCGCGCATATCACGCCGGCAGATCATGCGGCGGTAGCCGTTCGCGAAGCCGAACGATGCGTGATAAAGCGCCAGACCCAGCGCCAGGCCGATCAGCCACAGCGCGGGCGGCCGCCAGCCGTCTTGCGCCAGGCGGACCGTGCCGAGCGCGAACGCGCCCAGGCCCAGCGCCAGCGGCAGGGGTTGGACCGCGTGCGATGGTCAGTTTGCGGTCGCATCGCGCGCGATGCGCTCGAAGACAGGGTCGAGCTCGCGCGCCATCTCGTCGAGCGAGGCATTCTTGTACGGTGTGAACACCGCGCTCGGCGTGCGGTAGCTGAGGCTGGCCGTGCCGTCGGCGTTTTCCGTGACGTACAGCCTGAGAGGTGCCTCGATGCCGGCCGGCACGCTGGCCTGCAACATGCGCACCGCGTAGTCGTTGCGAAACACCATCAGCACCGCGTTGCCCGGAATTTTGACCCCACGTGCGGCCGCGCCGCGGCTCGCGCTGGCCTGGGCGACGAGGCCCATATTCTGTTTGCCGACCGCCGCCTCGACGCGCGCGACGAGTGCGTCGAAACCAACTTGGCTTCGCAGCGTGCGGGTGCCGGACAGGCCGTCGTCGCCGGCAATGGCGGCGGTGGCCGCCACCAGAGTGCCGACCCAAATCACGAGCAGCCGGGACGACGAGATGCGGAGGAATGACATGCTGAACCTCGTGGTTGGATGATGAACGATCTCACCCGGGATGACGCCTCAAAAAACCGCGCCGCGCTGCTTCAGATACCAGCGCATCCAGATCGGCCGCCCAGTCGATGGGCACGAGGCTGAGCAATTCGAGTCGCCGGTCTTCCAACGCGTGCGCCAGGTCGGCGCGGCGGGCGACGCGGCGATCGCGCTTGGCGAGCAGCTCTGCAATCAGTGGGCGGTAAAGGCGAATGAAACCGGTCAGCCAGCGGCACGAATGCGCATGCCCTTCGAGTTCGCCCATCGCGAAACGATCGACTTGTGCCAGCGTGGCGGCAGCGTCGAACCAGTGGCCGTCAGTGACCCAGCGGTTGACGGTGAACAGCGCCACCGGCAGGCCGCGCGCGTCGAGCGAGATCGCGAACAAATGGGTCGGCGCGGTGCGCGTCCAGCGTCGGCGTCCCGGCCGCAGGTAGCGGCGGCGCCCGGAGGTGCTAGCGTGCCAGAAGAGATGCAGATGACCGTGTTCGAGCTCGCCGTCGCGGTGCGAGTGGTAGTAGAACTGCGAGCCGCTGCGCGGGTCGACCAGGTCGTCCGGCGGGTAGTGATCGAACTCGACCACCTCGCGGCCGGCGATCCAGCTTTGCAGCAAGGAACCCGAGGCCGCCGTCGCGTCGGCGAAGGCCGACACGCTGTCTCGAGCGTCACGCAGAACGCTGGCGATTTGCGCATTAGGCGCATCGCGCCAGTGGCGCTGAAGTGGTTTCGATGCAGTCATGCTGAGTGCGCGGCAGCGCCCGGCGGGAGCGAGCGCTGCCGCCGGGCGAGCCCACGCGCCTGGCCTTACTGCTTGGTCGCGGCGCCGCACTTGGCGCTGCACTTGGCCATCGGCTTGGCACCGCACTTGGCGCCGCACTTGGCGGGGGCCGACGCGGCCTTGGCGCCGCACTTGGGCGCGCACTTCGCTGCAGTGCCCTCGGCCTTGCAGGCGCCGCACTTGGTGGCCGACTGCTTGGTGCCGCATTTGGCACCGGCACAACAGGCCGCCATGGCGGGGCTGCCCGCGAGTGCGGCGGCGGTCACGACGGCCGAGGCCAGAGCTTTGGAGAGGTTGGAGGAAAGGTTGCTCATGAGGATGTCCTTGGGGGTGGATGAGTAGAAGATACCCACCGAGCCAGCGGCATCGGGGGCGGGCATGCTCGGGCCGTGCCGGGGCACGGTCCGTGGCATCGGGTTGGACGCCGCGAACTCATCGCGGCGTCGAAGAAAGTGGTGGCGTCAAGGTCGGCGCGGGCCATAGCGGCGCGCGAGCCAATGGTCGATCGCCAGCGCGCCGGGGCCGCGGGCGATCAGATACAGAAGTACCGCCGCCCAGGTGCCGTGGGTCGGATAGGCATCGGGATAGACGAAGATCTCGATCACCAAGGTCATGCCCAGCAGCGCCAGCGCCGAGAAGCGAGTGCCCAGGCCGATGACGAGCAGCAGCGGGAACAGGTGTTCGGCCGCCGCCGCCATTGGTGCGGCGATTTCAGGGGAAATGAAGGGCAGCTTGTACTCGTCGCGGAACAGTGCGACGACCGAGTCCGACAGATGCGGCCAGCCGAGCTGGACTTCGCCGGTGATGATGTTGACGACGAAGCCCTGGACCTTGGTCTGGCCCGAGGTCCAGAACACCGCGGCGATGGACAGGCGCGCGACCAGCGCAATCAGGCTGTGCGGAATTCGCTCGAACAGACCGATCAGCGCGGTCACCGTTCGGGCCAGCACCGAAGTGTTGGCGCTCGAAGGGGCGGTACTCATGAGAGAGGTCTGCGCGGCAGGTGAATGGAACTGAGCGCGCCGTGACTCAACAAGAGCGCAAGGCTGGCTGACAGATCGAAAGCAGCGGCGGCCCCCAGCGCCGTGCTGGCGGCGTCGCCCAGACCATCGCCGCGCTGAATCGCGGCGATGAATGCAGCGGCTCCCGGCGGCAAGCGCAGCACGACGACGTCGAGATGCTGGCCCACGACGAGCGCATCCTCGGCTTGGTCGGTGTCGATGGCGCAGAGCTCGCTCGCGTCCTGGTGCGCGGCCCACAGCGACACCACGGCGTAGGCTGAGCGCAGCACCGCAAGCGACGGATGGCACACGAAGCGAAGCTCGCCGATGCGCTCGCCGCTCGCCAGGGCGAACCCCACGACTTCGCTCGACACTGCTTCGGCGTCGGCCGCGTGATAGGCCAGCACACGCGCCAGTTCGAGCCGTGCCATGTCGGCCAGGTAGGGCAACGAGCGCGCCGGCTCGAAGCCTTCGATGAATTCAGGAAACCCGCTGCCGTAGTAAGCCATGATGCGCGACCGGGGCGGGGCTTGGCGCACGAACACGCCGGCCATCGCGCGGAAGAAGGCCGCGCCGACCAGTTCTTGCACGACGGGGAAGGTATCGGCCAGCGCGTCGATCAGCGAGGCGACGACGTTGTTGCGATACACCGCAAGTCGCCGCGTCGGATCGGAACCGTTCCACGCCTTGAGACCGGGCGGGCACGGCAGGCTGGCGTCGAGCAGCGCGGCTGAAAACGCGGTCTGGCCACCGTCGGCGGCGGGCGTCACAGGGAGATCCAGTTCAATTCGCAACGCGTGGACTCGGTGCCGGCGCCCATCATTTCTTCGGCGCGGTTCGCCTCGGCGATCAGCGTCGCCAGCGAGGGGATGTCGTGGTCGCGCTCGAGCAGCGTTGGCACGACGCCCAGCCTGGCGATCACGTCGGCGTAGAGGCTCCACACCGAGTCATCGACCGGCGAACAGTGGCTGTCGATCAGCAGCGGTGCCCCCGCAGCATCGTGGTCGCGCGCGAACCCGGCGAGGTGAATCTCACCCACCGCGGCCAGCGGCAATTCGCTCAAGTAGGCCGATGGATCCCGGCCATGGTTGGTGCACGACACATAGGCGTTGTTCACGTCGAGCAGCAGGCCGCAGCCCGTGCGCTGCAAGACCTCGCCAATGAACGCGGTTTCGCTCATCGTCGAGGCTTCGAACTCGATGTAGGTCGAGGGGTTCTCGAGCAATAGGCGGCATTGCAGACGCTCTTGCACCCGCTCGATGTGCTCGCACACGCGCGCCAGCGTCGCGCGGTCGTAAGGCACGGGCAGCAGGTCGTTGAGGAAGGCGTCGCCGTGACTGGACCACGCGAGGTGCTCCGAGAACGACGCCGGCTCGTAGCGCGCGATCAGCTTTGCCAGCCGATCGAGGTGCGCCTCGTCGAGCGGGCTCTCGCCGCCGATCGACAAGCCCACGCCGTGTAGCGACAACGGGTAGTGCTCGCGGATGCGGCCGAGGAAGTGATGGAAGGGCCCCCCGTCGACCATGTAGTTCTCGGCGTGCACTTCGAAGAAGGCAATGTCCGGGCGTGTGGTGAGCACATCCCGGAAATGTTCTGGTTTGAGTCCGACGCCGGCGCGAGCGGGTAAGCCCCGCGCCGCGCCGCACAGCGCGATCCTGGGCGCGGGTTCTTCTCGATCGCGCGGCGTAGACAGCAGCATGGCCGATACCGGTTCAGACGCGCGCTGCAGCTTAGGCCTTCTTTTCCTTGAACGCGGCGAGCTGGCCGAAGCCGGTCGGTGAGGTCTTGGAGACGGTCGTTACGCACGTGCCCTTGGGCACCATCGCCCAGGCGTTGCCCTGGTAGTCGATCTTCGACGTGCCGGCACAGGTCGTGCCCGCACCCGCCTTGCAGTCGTTCTTGCCCTTGAGTGCGACGCCGTAGCACTGCTCCTTGTCGGCAGACTGCGCGGCGGCTGGCAAGGCGGTGAAGGCGGTGAAGGCGGCACCCAACGCCAGAGTCAGGGCGATGGCTGGAAGCTTGGTGGTGGCTTGAGTCATGGGACTCTCCTGTAGCAGTTGGGGGACAAGGCGGGGGTTCACGGGTCGAAGGACCGTGCTGAGCTGGACCTTCGTGGCGCATAGACGAGGCAGGTCGGCCAGGTCTTACAGGTCCACCGACGAATTCGGGCGGCTTCAGAGAAGCCGCGCAATCAGCGCATGCAGCCGCTCGCGCACCGGCGCCGACATCCCGTGGGGCGGCGTCACCAGGGCCGAGCCGAGCGCGGTGTGCGCCGCCGAGACGGGCCAGCTGGCGGCGATGCGGCGCACCGCATGGGCCAGCACCTGCTGCGCACGCTGCGCATTGCCCTGCAAGTTGGCGAACGCCATCTCCGCCGTGACGCAGGCCTGGTGCGGGTGCCAGCAATCCCAGTCGGTGGCCAGCGCCAGCGTGGCATAGGCAATCTCAGCCTCGCGGGCCAGGCGCGCCTCGGGCATGTTGGTCATGCCGATGACGGCCGCACCGAGGCTGCGATACCAGACCGACTCGGCCCGGGTGGAGAACGCCGGCCCCTCGATGCACACATAGGTTCCGCCGTCATGCAGCCGGATGTCCGCAAACCCCGCGTCGGCGAAGGCCGCGGCGAGCACACCGCGCAGAACGCCGCACACCGGGTCGGCTAGCGACACGTGCGCAACGGCGCCGTCGCCGAAGAAGCTGCCTTCGCGCTTGCGCGTGAGGTCGATGAACTGGTCAGGCAGCACCATGTCGAGCGGCGCGATGTCCTCGCGCATCGAACCGACGGCGGACACCGACAGTAGGTACTGCACGCCGAGCATCTTCATCGCGTGGAGGTTGGCGCGGAACGGGATCTGGCTCGGAATCAGGCCGTGGCTGCGGCCGTGGCGGGCGAGGAAGGCGACCTCAACGCCCTCGAGCTTGCCGACCACGAACGCGTCGGACGGTGCGCCGTAAGGCGTGGCCATGACCTGCTCGCGAACGTCGGTCAGACCCTCCATTCGGTACAAGCCGCTGCCGCCGAGAATGCCGATGCGAATGGGGTCCATCCGGTGCTCCGAGCTGTGGTTCCTACCTTGGACGAACCTGCCCCCAAAACCCTTACAGGTTCGACTTGGGTTGCACCTTGTAAGGATCTCCGGTCGATTGCGTCTATACAAGGGCGGGGGCGCCTATGCCTTGCCGCGGAAAAAAGGCAAGCGATGCGTCTGGACAAGCGCTGGTGGTTGGTGGTCGTGTTGGCCGGCTTGGCTGCCGCCTGCTACGCGCTCGGTTTCGGGCATTTTCTAAGCCTGGCCACGATCAAGAGCCGCCAAGCCGAACTCGAGGCGTGGCGGACGGCACAGCCCGTGCTTGCTGGGCTGTTGTTCTTTGCCGGCTACATCGCCGTGGCGGCGCTGTCGCTGCCCGGCGCGGCGGTGATGACGCTCGCCGCTGGCGCTGTGTTCGGCCTAGGCTGGGGCACGCTGATCGCCTCGTTCGGATCGACGATTGGCGCCACGCTCGCCTTCCTCACTGCACGCTGGCTGCTCGGCGACTGGGTGAGGTCCCGCTTCGGCGAACGCATGGCCGCCATCGACGCGGGCGTCGACCGTGACGGCGGCTTCTACCTGTTCACGCTGCGTCTCGTACCGGTGCTCCCGTTCTTCATGATCAACCTGGCGATGGGGTTGACCTCGATGCGCCCGCGCACCTTCTACTGGGTCAGCCAGCTCGGCATGCTGGCTGGTACGCTGGTCTACGTCAACGCCGGCACGCAGCTCGCGCGCATCGACTCACTCTCCGGCATCGTGTCGCCCGGCCTGCTCGGCTCACTGGTGCTGCTCGGCGTGTTCCCGCTTGCCGCGCGCAAGATCGTCGATGCAGTGCAGGCGCGCAAGATTTACGCCCGATGGAAGCGGCCGCAGCGCTTCGACCGCAATCTGGTCGTCATCGGTGGCGGCTCCGCTGGCCTCGTCACCGCCTACATCGCTGCGGCTTTGAAGGCCAAGGTCACGCTGGTCGAGAAGAACGCGATGGGCGGCGACTGCCTGAACACGGGCTGCGTGCCTTCGAAGGCGCTGATCCGTTCGGCCAGGTTCCTGTCGCAGGTGAAGCGTTCGCAGGAGTTCGGCATCCGCTCGGCGCAGGCCGAATTCGACTTCGCCGAAGTGATGGAACGCGTCCAGCGCATCGTCAAGGAAGTCGAGCCGCACGACTCGGTGGCGCGCTACAAGAGCCTGGGCGTCGACGTGGCCGAAGGCAGCGCGCGCATCGTCTCGCCGTGGGAAGTGGAGGTCACGCTGCACGATGGCAGCGTTAGGCGTCTGACGACGCGCAGCATCGTCATCGCCGCCGGTGCGCGGCCCTTCGTGCCGCCGATTCCCGGTATCGATCAGGTCGAGGTGCTGACGTCCGACAACGTCTGGAACTTGCGCCAGCGGCCCGAACGGCTGGTCGTGCTGGGCGGTGGCCCGATCGGCAGCGAGCTGACACAGACCTTCGCGCGCCTCGGCTCGAAAGTCACGCAGGTCGAGATGGCGCCACGCATCCTGCTGCGCGAGGACCCCGACGTGTCGGCCCTGGTCACCGCGCGCTTCCGCAGCGAAGGCATTGCCGTGCTCGTCGGTCACAAGGCCGCGCGAATCGAGATCGTGAATGGCGAGAAGCAGCTCGTCGCCATGCACGAGGGCCAGGAGGTGCGCGTCCCCTTCGACGCCCTGCTGGTGGCCGTCGGGCGCGTGGCCAGGCTCGAGGGCTACGGGCTGGAGCAACTCGGCGTTACCACGGGGCGCACGGTTGAGGTCAACGGTTTCCTGCAGACCAACTTCCCGAACATTTACGCCGCCGGCGACGTGGCGGGGCCCTACCAGTTCACCCACACCGCTGCGCACCAAGCCTGGTACGCGGCCGTCAACGCCTTGTTCGATCCGTTCAAGAAGTTCCGCGCCGACTACCGCGTGATTCCCTGGGCGACGTTCGTCGAGCCCGAGGTGGCGCGCGTTGGGTTGAACGAACTCGAGGCGAAGGAGAAGGGCGTACCGTATGAGGTCACGACCTACGGCATCGACGACCTCGACCGCGCCATCGCCGACGGCGAAGCGCACGGCTTCGTGAAGGTGCTGACAGTGCCGCACAAGGACCGGATCGTCGGCGCGACCATCGTCGGCGAGCACGCCGGCGACCTGCTCGCGGAGTACGTGCTGGCGATGAAGCACGGCATCGGGCTGAACAAGATCCTCGGCACGATCCACACCTACCCGACGCTGGCCGAGGCCAACAAGTACGTTGCGGGCAACTGGAAGCGCGCGCACGCGCCGCTGCGCCTGCTGGTCTGGGTCGAGCGCTTTCATGCCTGGCGGCGGGGCTGAACGGAGAGGCCGATGAACGACGCAGTCGTCGGCGGGTGGGGCGGGCGAGGGGCGATATGAGACCGCCGCTTTGCATCGTCGTGCCGGTGCTCAACGAGGCCGAGATCATCGCCCCGCGTTTGAGTGAACTGCAGCGCTTTCGCCAGCGCGGCGCACGTCTGGTTGTGGTCGACGGTGGCAGCGAGGACGACACCCTGGCCATCGCGCGAACCTATGCCGACATGGCCTTTCTTGGGCCGCGCGGTCGAGCCGCTCAAATGAACGCCGGCGCCGCGGCGTGTCCGGCCGATGTCTTGCTGTTCCTGCATGCCGACACCGTATTGCCGGAGTGCGCCGACGCGCTGGTGCGACGCGCGACGCTCGGACCCTTCGCGTGGGGTCGATTCGATGCCCACATCGACAGTGCACGGCCTTTGCTGCACGTCGTCGAGGCCATGATGAACAGGCGTTCGCGCTGGACTGGCATCGCGACTGGCGACCAAGCCATGTTCGTCAGGCACGACCTGTTCCGCAGCGTCGGAGGATTTCCGGAGATCGCGCTGATGGAGGACATCGCGCTGTCGCGCCTGCTCAAGCGCCACGGACCGCCCGCCTGCCTGAGTGAGCGCGTCACCACCTCCGCGAGGCGCTGGGAGCGGCACGGCATCTGGCGGACCATCCTTCTGATGTGGCGCCTGCGCGCCGCGTACTTCCTGGGCGCCGACCCCACACGACTGGCAATGCGATATGGCTATCTCCCACGACGACCCTGATGGTCTTATGCGCGGCGTGCAGGTCGCGGTCCTTGCGAAGGCCCCGCTGGCGGGCTTCGCCAAGACGCGGCTCATCCCCGCCCTGGGAGCGCCCGGCGCGGCGCGGTTGCAGCGGCGGTTGACGCGTGGCGCGGTTCGCTGTGCGCTCGACGCGCGAGTCGGCAGTGTCACGCTCTGGTGTGCACCGCACACGCAGCTTCGATTCTTCCGCGCCGTGCACAAGACAACTGGCGTGCAGTGCGTGGCGCAGCCTAGCGGCGACCTCGGCGAGCGCATGCACACCGCGTTCCGCCTGCACTGCGCGCAAGGCCCGCTGTTGCTGATCGGCACGGACTGCCCGGTTCTGTGCCCCGTCCACCTGCGCAAGGCAGCGCAGGCCCTCATCGACGGCGACGACGCCGTGTTCTACCCCGCCGAAGACGGCGGCTACGTGCTGGTCGGCCTGCGCCGCCCGCAACCGGCGCTGTTCGATGCGATGACTTGGAGCACTGCCGACGTCATGTCAAGGACCCGGGCGCGTGCGCGGGAGCAGGGTCTGCAAGTGCGAGAGTTCGAGACGCTGTGGGATGTAGACGTACCCGACGACTTGTCACGACTCGATGCCCTGAACCACGAGGCCTCAGCTTGAAGCGGCTCGTGCTGCTGGGCGGTGGGCATGCCCATGTCAAGGTGCTGGCCGACCTTGCCGAACGGCCGCTGGCGGGGTGGGATGTCCATCTCGTCACGCCCTATCGACGCCAGATCTATTCGGGCATGTTGCCCGGCTGGATCGCCGGCCACTACGCGATCGAGTCCTGCGCCATTTCACTGGCCACGCTGGCTGCGCGCGCCAACGTGACGTTTCACGAGACCGCTGGCATTGGCCTCGACCCGGAGCGCAACGAGCTTGGCTGCGCCGACGGCACGCGCCTGCACTTCGACACGATGTCGATCGACACCGGCCCCATGCCGGACCTGGACGCGCTGCCAGGGAGTGCACAGCATGCCCTGCCGATCCGCCCGATCGAGCACTTCATCGCCGCCTGGCCCGCATTGGTCGAGCGCATCCTGGGCTGCGGCCGGCGATTCGATTTGGTCATCCTCGGCGGTGGGGCGGCCGGCGTCGAGCTCGCCTTGGCCATCGAGCACCGTGCGACGGCCGATCGGTGGTCGCACCTGCGCATCACGCTGGCGGGATCCGACGCCTTGCCGCTCGAGGGCGCCCCGGCCGCGCTGCGTCGACGGGCTGCGGCCATACTCGCCGCACGAGGCATCGTCTGGCTCGGCGAACAAAGGGCGTCGCGCGTCGACGCCGCGCAGACGCATTTCGAGCACGGCGATGCGCTGAACTTCGACGCCTGCCTGGTAGTCACCGGAGCAGCTGCCCCGGACTGGCCCCGGCGCAGCGGCCTGTCCACCGATGAGCGTGGTTTCATCCGCGTCGGGCCGACGCTGCAGAGCGTGTCGCATCCGCACATCCTCGCCGCCGGCGACGTCGCTGCCTACCAAGATGCACGGCCGAAGTCCGGCGTCTATGCCGTCAGGGCGGGCCCGGTACTGGCCGAAAATCTGCGCGCGCTGTGCGAAGGCAGGCCCCTTCAGAACTGGGCGCCGCAGCGCCGCGCGCTCTACCTTATCAGCACGGGGGGTCGGCACGCGCTGGGCTACTGGGGGAGTTGGGCCTGGAGCGGCGATTGGGTGTGGCGCTGGAAGGACTGGATCGACCGCCGCTTCATGCGGCGCTTCGGTGCCAGCGGTTGACGCGGCGCTCACAGAAGCAACTCATGGGAAGCCTCAAAGCCTCAACCTGGCCGCCGCCTCGTCGCCGCCGCGACTGCACCCAACCTCGCCAGCATCAGCGCCCACGTCTGCGCTTCCGGAACCACTGCCAGCTCGTGAAGTGAAGTCTAACGCCCGAAGTGGTTGTGGCCGCGTCTGCACCGCCGGCCGCATGGTGTCCAATCCAGGGCATTGCCATCGTCGTCGGGGGTGCCGCGGCGAAAGCCAGGAACATCGTGTTCGGGTCCCTGGCGGCCTTGGTGGTGGCCGGCGCGGCCGGCTGGTATAGCCTCGACACGGAGACGCGCGGGCTGCTCTTGACCATCCCGACCAACCGCGACCTGCTGTTCTGGAGCGTGCCGCAGCGCGATGCGGCCTTCCGCGCGCTGGACCGCCTGTCGGTGCTGGCCAAGTGGCGTGTCGTGCCGGCGGGCGGCACGCTCACTGCCATCCTGGTGGGGGCGGCCATCCGCGACGGCCACATCCGCAGCATGGACGACAAGGTCAGCGACTACATCCCGGACATGAAAGGCTCGGCCTACGACGACGTCAGCATCCGCCAGTTGCTGACCATGACCTCGGGCGTGCGCTGGAACGAGAACTATGCCGACCCGAACTCCG
>CAIKUF010000243.1 GCA_903830565.1 uncultured bacterium
CAACGCACATGAACAGCCGGATCGACGAGTTGCTGCCGCATCGCTGGCAACCTATGGGTTGACAGCGTCGCGAATGACCCAAGCACTCGCTGCGGTCAACTCGTCAAGGTGGGGCGGCTAGCCGCTTACCTTTCTTCAACCTTCGCGTTCTTGCACAGGTTCGAGGCAAGACGCTTTGGCGGACGTGGAAGGACAACCTGCTGCCGCAATCGAGCCTGGCGAACATTCCCTTCTTCATGTGCGGCGGTGGGGTAAGAATGTCCTACTACCAGCAACTGGAGCCTCGGCTCGCATCCATGCCGGGCTGCACATGGTTGAAGGCAGAGTGCTGGGTGATGGGCGTGCCTGACGACCTGTTAGCCGATGGAGTGGCCGAGGACGAGTACGACCGGCTGTCTGTGGCCTACGGACTCAGCCGCCTCGAAGTTGGAAAGATCGTCAAGGCACTACCGCAGCCCAAACTCGCCACTCCGCCAGTCAACAATTGGAGAGACAACTATGTCGACAAGGACCAGTGCTGATCGACACGGGGCGTTACCTCGATGAGCGACGAGTCAATCCTGCCCTTCCTGAGTCAATTCGATCCGCCGAAGGATCCGGGCGAACGGGTGGTTTGTCATGATCAATGCAGTTTGCAATAGGAGACCCACCATGCCTCGCACCTTCGTCGACCTCTCGATCTACCTCGAAAACGACGTGCAGTCCGACCCGCCCGGGCTCGGGCCGCACATCGAGTACTTCACGCACGAGCAGAGCTTCGAGCAGATCGCGCCCTTCTTCCCTGGCCTCAACAAGGCCGACCTGCCCGACGGTGAGGGCTGGGCGGTCGAGAAGGTCTCGCTCTCGACGCACAACGGCACGCACCTCGATGCGCCGTATCACTTCCACTCGACGATGAACAAGGCCCTCGGCGAGAAGGAGCGCTCGATCGCGATCGACGAGGTGCCGCTCGAGTGGTGCTTCCAGCCCGGCGTGAAGCTCGACTTTCGCCACTTCGCGGATGGCTATGTCGTCACCGCGGCCGATGTCGAAGCCGAGCTCGCGCGCATCGGCCACACGTTGGCGCCGCTCGAGATCGTCGTCGTCAACACGCGCGCCGGTTCGCGCTTGGGCAACCCCGACTACGTGGCCGCCGGCTGCGGCATGGGCTATGAGGCGACGATGTACCTGCTCGAGCGCGGCATCCGCCTGACCGGCACCGACGCCTGGAGCTGGGACGCGCCCTTCGTGCACACGGCGAAGAAGTACGGCGCGACGCACGACGCTTCGCTGATCTGGGAAGGCCACAAGGCCGGGCGCGACATCGGCTACTGCCATATCGAGAAGCTGCACAATCTGGAGGCGCTGCCGGCGACCGGCTTCACGATCTCGTGCTTCCCGCACAAGATCCGCGGCGCGTCGGCTGGCTGGACGCGCGCGGTCGCGATCTTCGACGACAGGCTGCTTGCGGCATGAGTGCGCTCGACTTCACGCACGACGCTGCTGCGCACAGTTGGGTTGCATCGGCCAGCGGCAGCGACTTCCCGATCCAGAGCCTGCCGTTCGCGGTGTTCCGGCGCGCCGGCGAGGCCTTTCGCGGCGGCGCGGCGATCGGCGACCAGATCCTTGACCTCGCCGCGCTCGCGAAGAGCGGCGCGGTGCATGACGTGCTCGCGCAGCAGGCACTGGCTGCATGCACGCAGCCGGCTCTGAACGACTACTTCGCGCTCGGCCCACCGGCGTGGCGCGCACTGCGCCATGCGCTGTTCGTGCTCTTGCGCAGCGACGCCGCGCCGGCCACCGTCGCTGCGGTAAGGGCCTGCCTCGTGCCGCAGGCCGATGCCCAGTACACGCTGCCGACGCGCATCGGCAACTACACGGACTTCTATACCTCGTACTTCCACGCCGACAACATCGGCCGCCTGTTCAGCGCCGCGAACGACGTTGTGCCGGCGAACTTCCACTGGGTCCCGCTGGCCTACCACGGCCGTGCATCGAGTGTCGTCATCAGTGGCACCGCCGTGCGCCGGCCGCTCGGCCAGGCCAAGCCGCCGGACGCCGCGCAGCCGCGCTTGGGTCCGTGCGCGATGCTCGACTACGAGATCGAACTCGGTCTCTTCGTCGGCACTGGCAATGCGCTCGGAACGCCCGTGCCGCTGCGCGATTCGGAGCAGCATTTGTTCGGCATCTGCCTCCTCAACGACTGGTCGGCGCGCGACATCCAGGGCTGGGAGATGCAGCCGCTCGGCCCGTTCCAGGCGAAGAACTTTTCGACCAGCATCTCGCCGTGGATCGTGACGATGGACGCGCTCGCGCCTTACCGCACGCCGTGGTCGCGCGACGCGAAGTGGCCGCAGCCGCTGGTCTACCTCGACACACCCGCCAACCGTGAACAAGGCGCGATCGACATCCAGCTCGAGACCTGGCTCGAATCCGGCCCGCGCCGCGCGCGCGGCGCCGGGCCGGTGCGCATCGCGAAGACGAGCTTTCGGCACCAGCACTGGACGGCGGCGCAGATGCTCGCGCATCACACCGTCGGCGGCTGCAACCTGCTCGCGGGCGACCTGCTCGGCAGCGGAACGATCTCCGGCCCGACCGCGGGCGAGGCCGGCGCGATGATGGAGTTGACGCAGGCCGGCCGCACGCCGCTGCGCTTCGACCGCGGCGACGGCGAGATCGAGCAGCGCGCCTTCCTCGCCGATGGCGACGCAGTAATCTTCAGAGGCTGGTGCGAGAAGCCCGGCTTCGCGCGCATCGGCTTCGGCGAGTGCCGTGGCGAAGTGCTGCCGGCGCTGCCGCTGGCGGCGGTGGGCGTCGGCGGCTGATCGTCGCGCTTATCGCGGCGGCGTTTCGCCCTGCGCCGCACGGCGCAGCGCCGCCCGTGCGAGCAGGCGCGTCGAGTCGAGCGTAGGCAGTGGCGAATTCGAATTGTCGATGACCAATGGCAGCTCGGTGCAGCCGAGCACGACCGCGTCGCAGCCTTCGGCCTTCAGGCGCGTGATGACCTGCAGCAGCCTGGCCGTCGATGCGGGCTTGAACGCGCTACAGACCAACTCGTCCATGATGATGCGGTTGACCGCTTCGCGCTCGTCGGCGCTCGGGCGCAGGAACTCGATTCCCCGCGCCGCGAGGCTTTGCGGATAGACCTCGCTCTCGACCAGCCAGCGCGTTCCCGTGAGGCCGACGCAACGGAACCCACGCTTGGCCGCATGCTCCGCGACGACTTCGGCGATGTGCAGCCAGGGTAGCGGCGAGCGCCCGCGGAGCAGCGGCAGGGCGCGGTGGATGGTGTTGTCGGGGCAGATCAAGAAGTCCGCGCCGCTGGCCGCGAGCTTGTGTGCCGAGGTGAGCATGTGTTCAGCAACGCCCTGCCAGTCGCCCTCGTCGATGCAGGCCATGTAGTCGGCGAGCGAGTGCGTGTGCAACGACACCTCTGGGTGCGCGTGCCGGCCGAAGAACTGCGCACCCTCGACGCAGATCGTTCGGTAGCACAAGGCAGCCCCTTCGGCCGAGCAGGCGACGATGCCGATGTGCTGCGGCTTGATCGGGGGGTTCACGAAGCTGCCTTCAACGCTGTCCCTTCGGGCTCTCAATCGAGTTCAAGGCCGGCAGCATATACGGCCGGACTGCGCGAGGCGGGACCGCCATGCGCGCGCAGATCCCCCGTCCGGGGGAGGCGTCGTGAGGATGAGCACCCCACCCCGTCAGTGGGTGCCGCAGGCACGCGCTTTCCGACCACGGGGGGATGGGCATCCGCTCGCACGCCGGGAACACTGCACTCCAGTTTCAACGCAGGAGTGCAAGTCATGGAAAGAACGGCGTACACGATGGCGCGCATGGCACCGGCAGCAGTGATCGAGCGTGGCATACGGCCGCAGCACAGCGCATCGCGCTCTATCGATCAGGATCCCGTGGGCCCGGGCTGGCACGATTCGTCGTGGGCCCTGCGCACGGGCCTGGATGTGATCGAGGACCTGCCCTTCGAGGTGTTGCCGCCCGAATGGCAGATGCGGCTGTGGCTCAGCGCCGCGGCCAGCGCTTAGCCGCGGTTCAGAGCGCTTCCGACGCGAAGTCGGCGAGCCGCGAGCGTTCGCCGCGCGCCAGCGTCACGTGGCCGCCGTGCGGCCAGCCCTTGAAGCGGTCGACGGCGTAGGTCAGGCCCGAGCTGCCTTCGGTGAGATACGGAGTGTCGATCTGCGCGAGGTTCCCGAGGCACACGATCTTCGTCCCCGGCCCGGCACGCGTGATCAGCGTCTTCATCTGCTTGGGCGTCAGGTTCTGCGCCTCGTCGACGATGAGGAACTTGTTGAGGAAGGTGCGGCCGCGCATGAAGGCCATGCTCTTGATCTTGATCTTGCTGCGCACGAGGTCGTTGGTCGCCGCGCGGCCCCATTCGCCGGCGCCGCCGTCGCTGCGCGAGAGCACCTCGAGGTTGTCGTCGAGCGCGCCCATCCACGGGTTCATCTTCTCTTCTTCGTTGCCGGGCAGGTAGCCGATGTCCTCGCCCACCGGCACCGTCACCCGCGTCACGATGATCTCGGTGTAGCGGCGGTCGTCCATCACCTGCGACAGGCCCGCGGCCAGCGTCATCAGCGTCTTGCCCGTGCCCGCGGTGCCGGCCAGGGTGACGAAGTCGCAGTCCGGGTCCATCAGCAGGTTGAGCGAGAAGTTCTGCTCGCGGTTGCGCGCGGTCACGCCCCAGACGGCGTTCTTGGCGTGCGTGTATTCCTTGAGCGTGCGCAGCACGGCCGCCCGGCCGGTGATCTCGGTGACCTTGGCGTACAGCGGTGCGGCGCCCGGCGCTTCGAGGAAGACGAATTGGTTGACGAGCAGCAGCGGCACCATCGGACCGCTGATGCGGTAGTACGTCAGCCCGCCCTGGCTCCAGCTCTCCATGGTCTTGCCGTGGCGGTCCCAGAAGTCGGGCGGCAGTTGCAGCACGCCGGTGTAGAGCAGGTCGCCGTCTTCGAGCGTCTTGTCGTTGAAGTAGTCCTCGGCCTGAAGGCCGAGCGCACGCGCCTTGATGCGCATGTTGATGTCTTTGGACACCAGCACCACTTCGCGCTCGGGCTTCTGCTCGCGCAGCGCCTGCACGACGCCCAGGATCTGGTTGTCGGCCTTGCCCTGCGGCAGCCCGGCCGGCAGCGTCACGTTGACGAGCGAGGTCTGGAAGAAGAGCTTGCCGCCGGCTTCACGGTGGCCCGTGCGCGCGAGCGGCAGGCCGTCGGCCATTTCGGTGTTGCCGCTGCGCGCGAGCGCGGCCGCCAGTGCATCCAGGTCGCGGCTGACCTGGCGCGCGTTGCGTGCCACCTCGCTCATGCCCTTCTTGTGATCGTCGAGTTCCTCGAGCGTGATCATCGGCAGGTAGATGTCGTGCTCCTCGAACCGGAAGAGCGACATCGGGTCGTGCATCAGCACGTTGGTGTCGAGCACGAAGAGCTTGGCCGGGCCGGTGCCGCGCGGCGTGCGCTGCCGGCCCTGGGGCCTCGCCACCGGCGCCGCGGCGGGCGCAGCGGCACGCGGCACGGCCGCCGGCGCGACTTCGGCGCGGGCGTCGAAGAGGTCCATCACGGGTGGCGCCGCAGCATCTGCGGCGGCCGGCGTCTTGAGAGCCCGCTTGGCCGGCTTGGGTGCCGCCTGGGATTCGAAGTCGGCGGGGCTGAGGAGGGAGGCGCGCTTGGCGGGGGGCTTGGGCAGGGGCATGGGCTTCTTGAAGACGAACCGGTGGCGAGGCCACGAACAAGCCGGGCACGCGGGCCGTGCTCAGGAGGCCTTCTTCAGCGCCTTGACTTCCTTGAGCACTTCGTCAACGTGGCCGGCGACCTTGAGGCCGCGCCACTCGCCGCGCAACATGCCTTTGGCGTCGATGAGGAAGGTGCTGCGCTCGATGCCCTTGACCTTCTTGCCGTACATGATCTTGTTCTTGACGACGCCGAACATGTGGCACAACTTCTCTTCGGTGTCGGCGATCAGGTTGAACGGCAACTCCAGGTTCTGCCTGAACTTGTCGTGCGAGGCCATGTTGTCGCGCGAGACGCCGAAGACCACCGCGCCGGCCTTGACGAAATCCTTGTGTGCGTCACGGAATTGCATAGCCTCGGTTGTGCACCCGGGTGTATTGTCCTTGGGGTAGAAGTACAGGACGACGATCTGTCCCAAGTACCCTTGGGGCGTGAATTTCACGCCACCGGTTGCGAGCGCTTCAAATTCCGGGAGGGGTTTGTCGAGTGCTGGCGTCATGAAGGATTCTGCTGAGTTGAGCGGCGCTTGGCGTAGCCGCTGATTATACGGGCTGGCGGTGACGCGCCGGCTCGCCGGCCCCCTGCGTGAAGGCCGGTGCTTCGAGGATCAGTGCGGCGACGACGAGACGCCCTTCGCCGGCCAGCACGTTGTAGGTGCGGCAAGCCGCCGCGGTGTCCATCGTCTCGACGCCGACGCGGCGCTCGATCAGCGAGCGCATCAGCGCCGGCACGGCAAAGCGCAGCCGCTGCCCGCTGCCGAAGATCACGAGTTCGGGCGCCAGCGCGAGCAACTGCTCGAAGTGTTCGGCGCGCAGTTGTTCGAACGCTGCACATGGCCAGGGCAGGACCTCGCCGCGCCACGGCACGAGGACGCTCGCGGTGTAGGTCTGGTCATCGACGCGCACCATGCCGGGCGTGAACGCGGTAATCGCATGGGCGCCTTCGATGTGCTCGGGTTGGAGTTTCATTGGCGCGCAAGCTGCTGCAAGAGCCAGAGGCATGCACCCCTATGGTTAAATTCTAGCTTTTGCGCTGCAGCATCGACGCCGCCGCGCAGCCCGAGGAGACCTTCGTTGAAGCCCATCAGCAAGTCGGCCAAGCTCGCCAGCGTCTGCTACGACATCCGCGGCCCGGTGCTCGACAAGGCGCGCGAGATGGAGGACGAGGGCCACAAGATCATCAAGCTCAACATCGGCAACATCGCCGCGTTCGGGCTCGAGCCGCCGGACGAGATCGTGCAGGACATGATCCGCAATCTGCCGCATGCGGCCGGCTACACCGACAGCAAGGGCCTCTTTGCACCGCGCAAGGCGGTCGTGCACAGCGCGCAGGAGAAGCACATCGCCGGCGTGATGGTGGACGACGTGTATCTCGGCAACGGAGCGTCCGAGCTGATTGTGATGGCGATGAACGCGCTGCTCAACGACGGCGACGAAGTGCTCGTGCCCGCGCCCGACTACCCGCTGTGGACGGCCGCTGTGGCGCTTTCGGGCGGCACGCCGAGGCACTACCTGTGCGATGAGCAGAGCGAGTGGATGCCCGACCTCGCCGACATGCGCGCCAGGATCACGCCGGCGACGCGCGCCATCGTCGTCATCAACCCGAACAACCCGACCGGCGCGCTCTACCCGGACAGCGTGCTGCGCGAGATCGTCGAGCTGGCGCGCGAGCATCAACTGGTCGTCTTCGCCGACGAGATCTACGACAAGACGCTTTACGACGGCGCAACGCACACCAGCATTGCCTCGCTCGCCGACGACGCGCTCTTCGTGACCTTCAACGGCCTGTCGAAGAACTACCGCTCGTGCGGCTACCGCGCCGGCTGGATGATCGTCTCGGGCGAGAAGCGCCATGCGCGCGACTACATCGAGGGCCTGAACATGCTGGCCTCGATGCGCCTGTGCTCGAACACGCCGGGGCAGCTCGCGATCCAGACTGCGCTCGGCGGCTACCAGAGCATCAAGGACCTGGTGGCGCCCGGCGGGCGCTTGTGCCGCCAGCGCGACCTGGCGCACCGGCTGCTGAGCGAGATCCCGGGCGTCAGCGTCGTCAAGCCGAAGGCGGCGCTGTACATGTTCCCGCGTCTCGATCCGAAGATGTACCCGATCGCCGACGACCAGCAGTTCGCCTACGAACTGCTCGCCGAAGAGAAGGTGCTGATCGTTCAGGGCACGGGCTTCAACTGGCCGCATCCCGACCACTTTCGTCTCGTCTTCCTACCCAACTCGGACGACCTGAGCGAGGCCATTGCCCGCATCGCGCGCTTCCTCGAGCA
>CAIKUF010000244.1 GCA_903830565.1 uncultured bacterium
CACCGCCAGCGCGCACCAACAGCGCGCCCTGGCGCTGATCCAGGCCATCCAACCGTAGTCAGAAATCCAAACCCGAAATCCATCGCAAGTGGTTGATGGAGAACGGGAATTCGGGTTGGGGGCGAGGGAACTTCAGGCTAGTGCGCCTCAGGTGGGTGTATGTCTTGCGCTTCACGGTTGTTACCCCTTTTACCGCAGGAGTACGGAAGGTCATTATCAACCTGAAGCGCCCCGGTATCAAGCTGCGGATTACGTGCAACTCACCATCTGTTGATTTCCATCTAGGGAACCGCTGAACAATTCCGCGGCTGAGACACAGCACCCAATGAAATCAAGGACTTGCGGGTGGTTTTCGGAAGAATTGCGAATTGATCAGCGCTTCCCTAGATCAGGGCGGGTTCGGAGGGTCTGCGCACCGAGAGGGCTGCAAACACCAGAACCCCGCGGGCCCGAATTGGCCCCAGAAGCGTTTGCAACGCGACGCGGGGGGGCGCAACCCCATTCGCACGGGTCTGCGCCCTGTCGACAGGCTCTAATTGGTGCGCAAGCGGCTGCGCAGCGCCGCCGGAGCCTGTCGTTCCCGGCTCGCCGGGTAGACGACGCTCTCCTCGAGCGCGATGTGGTCGCGGTAGAGCTCGGTGAAGACCGGGATCGCGTAGCGCAGCACGTCCAGGTCGTACCAGTTGTAGCCCTCGGCCACCGCGCGCACCTGCGGCCCGAGTTCGAGCCAATCTTCTTCCAGCCAGCCGTGGTCCTGCTGCAATCGCCGCACGTGCTGCACCAGCTCGGTGTCGCCGCTGGCGAGCAGGCTCGGGAACACGACCTGCTCCTCGGCCACGTGATGCGAACGCGAGGTGCCGTCGAAGAACGCGCAGATCTCGGCGGCGAGCTTGCGCGTGTCGGCGTCCATGCCCCTGGCGTCGAGCAGGTCGGGCAGGCGCGCCAACTCTTCGAGCGTCAGCATCACCTGGCGATGCGTTGCGTCGAGGGCCTCAAACGACGGCATCGGCGGGACCGCGGCACGTGCCGGACGCGCGGGACGGATCTTGGAACTGGACATGAACGCTCCTGGGTTGGCCCTGCAAGGTGCCAAGGATAGACCCAGTGGCGCCTTGGCGATGGATGGCATTCTTCGATTCCCCCGATGCGCGCAGGTTGCTTTGGATCAAGCGGCCGCCAGAATCGCGCTCCAGTGAAGGCGGTGCGACGCGGGCGCGGAGCGGCTGCTGCGGAGACGGTCGCTGGCCCGGCTATCCTGAGCGTCATCGAAGAGGGAGTTTGAACATGTCCAGTGGTGAAGGGAGTGACGCAACCAGGGCCGACGCAGCATTGCCGCCGGTGCTCGATGCGATCGTCGTCGGAGCGGGCATCTCGGGCCTTGTCGCCGCGCATCGGCTCAAGCGCGCGGGCCTGACGGTCGGCGTGATCGACGCCGGCGAGCGGCCGGGCGGCGTGATCGGCAGCGTGAGGCAGGCCGAGTGCCTGTTCGAGCGCGGGCCGAACAGCGCGCTGGACACGACGCCGCTGATCGGCGAACTCGTGGAGCAGCTCGGCATTCGGTCCGAGATGCGCTTTGCGTCCGAAGCCTCGAACAAGCGCTACGTCGTGCGCGGCGGCGTGCTCCACGCACTGCCGACCTCGCCCGGCGCGTTCTTCTCGACGCCGCTCTTCTCGGCCTCGGCCAAGTTCGCCCTGCTGCGAGAACCCTTCGTGCGCGCCAGCGACCCACATGCCGAAGAATCGATCGCGGCCTTCGTGCGGCGTCGCCTGGGCGAGGAGTTTCTCGACTATGCGATCGACCCCTTCGTGGCCGGCGTCTACGCCGGCGACCCGGAGAAGATCTCGGTGCGTGCCGCGTTCCCCAAGCTGCACGCGCTTGAGCAGCGCTGGGGCAGCTTGATCCGCGGCGCGTTCCTCGGTGCGAGCGAGCGCAAGCGAGAGAAGGAGACAGCCAAGAACACGGCCAAGAGCTTCTCGTTCGCGGGCGGCATGCAAACGCTGACCGACGCGCTCGCCGCATCGCTGGGCGCGATCGACTCCGACACTCGGGTGACGCGGCTTCAGCGCAGCGACGACGGCGTCTTCACCCTGCAAGGCGAACGGCAGGGCCGCATGCTCGTGTGGCGCGCCCGCGCCGTCGTGCTCGCGACGCCGGCCGATGCGGCCGCGGCGCTGGTGCGCGAACACTCTGGCGACGCCGCGGCGGCGCTCGATTCGATGGCCTACGCACCTGTGGCGACAGTGGCCTCGGCCTACCCGAAGTCGTCGATAGCCCATCCGCTGGACGGCTTTGGCTGCCTGGTGCCGCGCAAGGAGAATCGGCGCGTGCTCGGCGTGCTGTTCTCGAGCACGATGTTCGCGGGCCGGGCGCCGGCCGGCACGGCGTTGCTGACGACCTTCGTCGGCGGGCTGCGCAACCCGGACCTGCCGCGCCTTCACGAAAGCGAGATTGCGGCAATCGCGCATGACGAGCACGCCGCGTTGCTCGGCGCGCGCGAGGCGCCGCTGTTCCAGTCCGTCAAGCGCTGGCCGCGCGCGATCCCGCAGTACACGATCGGGCACCTGTCGCGCGTCGAGCGCGCCCAATCGGCCGCGCGGATGCTGCCTGGCCTGTTCTATTGCGCCAACTGGAAGGGCGGCGTGGCGGTCGGCGATTGCATCAAGAACGGCCATCTCGAAGCCGACCTCGCCGCCGGCTACCTGCACACGCCGTAGCGCGCCGACGGTCATGCTTAGCACTGCGTCGCCGCTGTGGGCGCTGGCCTTCGCGGCGCTGCTCGTGCTGCCGGGCGCGGTCAGGCCGGCGTCAAAGGCCTGGGCGCTCGCCTTTGTGGCGACGTTGGCGCTGTTCCTGGGCCTGTGGAGTCTGCCGGGCTTCACGCCCGGTGAGCGCATCTTTGGCGACCACTGGAACTGGAGCGGTGCGCTGCTCGCACTCGCCGGCACGCTCTGGGTCGCGGCACTGCTCGCGCGTGGAGGCGCCGTGCCATGGCGCGAGATGGGCTTCACCCGCGCCCAGCGTCCGGGATCGCTGCGGCCTGCGCTGTGGGTCTCTGCAACGACGCTTTCGCTCAACGTGCTGGTGATGAACCAGAGCAACTTCCGTTTGCACGACGTGCCGCTGGAGACTTGGGCTTACCAGGCGACGCTGCCGGGCTTGTTCGAGGAAGCGGCGTTTCGCGGCGTGCTGCTCGCGCTGGCGGATCGAGCGTTCACCGCTCGCAGGGCCGTGCTCGGCATCAGCGTGGGCTGGGGCGGTGTCGTGGTGACGCTGGTCTTCCTGGCATTGCACGGCATGACGATGGGCACGCTGCTCGGCGTGCTGCCGGCGGCCTTGCTGTACCTGTGGCTGCGCTTGCGCACCGGCAGCCTGATCGGGCCGATCGTCGTGCACAACCTGTGGAACCTGTCGGTCTACGCGGCTCACCTGTGAGGGCGCACGCGACCACGCCCTCGCTCAGCGCGCAGCGGCGATCTTCGGGTCCTTGAACGCCTTGGCGATCAGCTTCAAGGCCTCGGGGCTGTCCCAGGCCTTGGCGCCGTAGACCTTCTCCAGCACGCGGCCGTCGGCACCGACGAGGACAGTCAGCGGCACCTGCGACGCGCCGAGCATGTTCTCGAGCATCAGCTTGCTGTCGATGTAATGGCTGATCGTCGCGTTCGATCCCTTGAGGAAGGCGTTGGCGTTGGCGCTGTAGTCGTCGGTCGAGATGCCGATCACCGTGAACCGCGCCGCGCCGTCGCGCCAGGCCAGCCTCTCCAGTGACGCCATCTCCTGCCGGCACGGGCCGCACCAGCTCGCCCAGACGTTGATCAGGAGGGGCTTGCCGCGAAAGTCCGAGAGCTTGCGCGACGGCCCGTTCAGGCCCTGCAGCGGCGCCTCGCGCAGCGTCTGCCCAACCTCGACTTCGCCCGGCGTCTTCGCCGATGCAGGCGCCAGCGCGGCGGCGGCGCAGAGCAGCAGGGCGGCAAGAATCGGCTTCATCGTGTTCGGGGGGCGAGGGCGAGTGTCGACGGATTGCACGTGATCGTGGTCGCCCTCAGGCACATGCAGGAGGTGACGCATTTTGCCCGACGCCGCGGCGCGCTTTCGTGCACCCGCCCGCTGCTGCGCATCACAATGCCGGATCGAAACGCCGCGTGGCCCGAGCGCGCGGCGCTGAACACGGAGACAAACCGATGGCCTGTGAGGTACGCAGCGGATGATCCTCCTCGACCCCGAAGCGCGGCTCGTCATCGGGCATCGCGGCAACCGCGCGCACGCGCCGGAGAACACGCTCGAATCGCTGCGCGAGGCGGTGGCGCTCGGCGTCGACGCGGTCGAGTTCGACTTGCGCGTTTCGCGCGACGGCGTGCTCGTCGTGATGCACGACGAGACGCTTGAGCGCACGACGGACGGCAGCGGGCCGGTCTCGGCGCACACGGTGGCCGAACTCAAACGCATCGACGCCGGAGCCCGCTTCACGCTCGACGACGGGCGCAGCTTCCCGTGGCGCAGCCGCGGCGTGACCGTCTCTACCTTCGACGAGATCGTCGAGGCCTTGCCGCGCGGGTTGCCGCTCATCATCGAACTCAAGACGCCCGCCGCGACCGAACTCGTGCGCGTTGCGATCAGGCGGCATGGCATCGCCGAGCGCGTCATCGTCGCCGGCTTCGATCCGCACTCGACGCGGCCGCTGCGCGGCGCCGGCTTCGCGCTCGGCGCCAGCACGCCCGATGTCATCGGCGCCGTGATCCCGGCGCTGCTCGGGTTGCGCCTCGGCCCGCAGCGCTTTCAGGCGCTGTGCATTCCGCAGCGCTGGCATGGCATCTCGGTGCCGATATCGGCGCTGGTGCGCGCCTTGCGCGGCAGCGGTACCGCGACCCACGTCTGGACTATCAACGACCCCGCGGTCGCACAGCAGCTTTGGCGCGACGGCGTGCAGGGCATCCTCAGCGACGACCCCGGCGTGATGCTGGCGGCGCGAGACGCGATTCGCCCGGCATAGCGCCGCCGCCTCGTCTTACGCCGAGGGATCGGCTCGAAACACGTCCAGCCACTTCAGCACCTCGGCCGCCGTTTCCTCAGGCCGCTCGAGCGGAAACAGGTGCGAGCCTTCGAGCCAGCTCAGGCGGCCGTGGGTGAGGCGCTCGGTGGTGCGCATGCCGAGCTGGCGGACTTCGACCGAGTCGGTGCCGCCGACGAACGCCGCCGGGCAGCGCAAGGGGTGGCGGCGCAGCAGGCCGGCGACGTGATGCGGCAGCGTGTTGTAGATGCGGGTCTCGATCTCGCGCCGGAAGGCGAGCCGGTGGCCCGCGCCTTCGAG
>CAIKUF010000245.1 GCA_903830565.1 uncultured bacterium
CCTCCAATACCTGGGGCCTGCTACCCGGCGCTCCGACGCCTACCGGGACGGGACTCTCACCCGTTGGACATGCGCAGCATGCAGCAACTCCCACTCGCCCCTGCGGGTTCAGTCGAGCTTTTGCTTCGTGACGCACCATGCGAAGAATCCTATCGCATGCGCCGCCGGACCCGCCGCTTACTTCGCGGCTTGCTTGGCCGCCGGCCGCTTCACGGCGGGCGCCTTGGCCGCGACCTTCGTCGCGACCGGCTTGTTCGCGACGACCTTCTTCGCCGCCGCCTTCTTGGCCGGTGCCGGCTTGGCCTTGGCGCTGGCGGCCTTCTTGAGCGCTGCGGCCTTTTTCTCGACCGCCTTCTTCAGCGCCTTGGCCTTGCGCTCGGCGTTCGCCTGAAGACGCGCGAGATCCCGCGCGGCGGCGCGCTGCTTGGCGGCCAGCTTCTTCTCCGCCGCGACGACCGACTTGCGCGCCGACGCGCCGGCATTCTTGAGTTGCGCCTCGGCCTTCTTGAGCTGCGCCTCGGCCGCCTTCACGAAGCGGCTCAGGCTGCGCTCGGCCTGGTCGCGCTCCTTGAGGACGGCCTTCTTGGCCTTGCCCGCACCCGTGGCCACGGCGTCGCCGACCGCCTCGATCTTCTTCAATACTGCCGTCCGCGCTTGCCGCGCGGCAACGCCCACATGATCTGTGGCTTGAGCGAGTTCCGACTTCCTTGCTGTCTTGCGCGTGGCCATGATGTTTCCTTTGAGAGTGAATGCCAGCGTCGATCATCGCCGATCCGGCGCGGCTTTGTCATGCGCTATGTCAGCGGTCTGCAAGCTGCCGCGGCAGTTCAGCGGCTACCAAGCGTGCGGCGGGCGCTGCTAACATCGATGCGCCCCATCCACCAGCGTCCCCCACGCGTCCGCACGATGAGCGATCTCGCGCCTTACCCACTGGCGGCCCTTGCGCGGCGCATGCTGCGCGAGATCGACACCCGCCAGTCCATCTTCGACCTTCCGGCGCGCCGCTTCGTGCTCGGCGACGCCGGGCGCGACCTGTCGGTGCGCTTTCACGGCCACACCGCCGCGACGCCGTTCGGCCCGGCCGCCGGGCCTAACACCCAACTTGCGCAGAACATCGTCCTCTCGTGGCTGGCCGGCGGGCGGGTGATGGAACTGAAGACGGTGCAGATCAACGACCGCCTGACGATCCCGCGCCCGTGCATCGACATGCAGACCGTCGGCTACAACGTCGAGTGGTCGCAGGAGCTGACGCTCGAGGAGTCGCTGACCGAATACGTGAAGGCGGCGATGCTGATCCGCATCCTCGAAGCCAGCGGCAAGCTCGCGCTGGCGCCGGGCTTCGCGCGCACGGTGTTCGACATGAGCGTCGGCTACGACCTCGCCGGCATGAAGAGCGAGCGCGTGCAGGCCTTCATCCGCGGCATGCTCGACGCATCGCCGGTGGTCGAGCACCTGCGACGCGAACTGCCAAAGGAACTCGGGCCGCTGCGCGACCTCGACTTCAGGGCGCGAATCTCCGACACGCTGACGCTGAGCACCTTCCACGGCTGCCCGCCGGACGAGATCGAGGCGATGGCGCTGCACCTGATGCAGGACCACGGCATCCACTGCGTCGTCAAGCTCAACCCGACGCTGCTCGGCGCCGCCGAGGCGCGGCGCCTGTTGCACGACGCGCTCGGCTACAGCGAACTGCACATCCCCGACGCCGCGTTCGAGAAGGACACGAGCTGGGATCAGGCGAGCGCCTTCCTCGATCGCCTGCACGGCGCGGCGCAATCGCTCGGCGTGAGCCTGGGCGTCAAGTTCTCGAACACGCTGATCGTCGACAACCACCGCGATTTCTTCCCCGCCAGCGAGCGCGCGATGTACCTCTCGGGGCCGCCGCTGCACGTGCTGGCAATGCACCTGGTGCAACGCCTGCGCGGCGCCTTCGGCGACCGCTTGCCCGTCTCGTTCTCAGCCGGCATAGAGCGCGCCAACTTCCCCGACGCGGTCGCCCTCGGGCTGGTGCCGGTCACCGTCTGCACCGACCTGCTCAAGGCCGGCGGCTACTGGCGCGGATTCGGCTACTTCGAGGAACTCGCGCTGCGCATGGACGCCGTCGGCGCGACGACGATCGACGAATTCATCGTCCGCGCCTACGGCGAAGGCGGGCCGGCCGACCTCGGCGCGGCCAAGCTGCGCAACACCGATCTGTACGTCGACCGTGTCGCCGACGACCCGCGCTACCAGGCGGCGAGCAACCGCAAGCCGCCGCGCAAGATCGGCCGCGAGCTCAAGTTCTTCGACTGCATCACCTGCAACAAGTGCATCCCGGTCTGCCCCAATGACGCCAACTTCAGCGTTCGCATGCCGAGCACGCCGCAGGTGCCAGTGAAGATGGCGCGGCAGATCCTCAACTTCGCCGATTTCTGCAACGACTGCGGCAACTGCGACGTGTTCTGCCTCGAAGACGGTGGCCCGCAAGTGATCAAGCCGCGCGTCTTCGTCGACCGCGAGCGCTGGCTCAAGGACGCGCCGCGCGACGCCATCCTCGTCGAGGCCGGCGCGACGAGCGGCCGCTTCGATGGCGTGGTCGTGAGCCTGGCCGCTGGCGAGGCCGCGGGCGACGACCCGCGAGCGCAGATCCTGCTGCGCCTTCGCGAAGCCTTGCTGGACGAGGGCGAGGTGAACTACGTGGGCGAGTTGCTGCGCGCCGCGCCGGCAACTTAGGGCCTCTTGGCAGTTCAGCACGGCACGCGCCCGAACACCGACAGCACCCGCGAGAGGGCACATCCATGGTCGACGGCCCCCTTTTCCGCGCCGACCCTGGCGCCCGCACCGCGACGTGAGGCAGGAGCAGCCCGAATGAGCGTGATCGCCACGCAAGGCCCCGATACCCGTCGTTGGCACTGGCTGCCCGCGACCGGGAGCTGGAAGTACCACGCGCTGCTGCTGGGCCTCGGCATCCTGGTCCTCGGTCCGCTCGGCGGCGTCACCGCGTCGTACATGAACTTCTCGCTCGGCTTCTTCGTCGGCGGGCAGGTGCTGGCCGGCATCCTCGGCTCGACGGTCACCTTCGGCTACGGCGCCGAGGGCAAGCACGGCGCGAACTACGTGCAGACGGCCGCAGCGTCGGTGGCGAGCATGAGCGCAATGGGCGTGCTCATCCAGGCCATGGTGTGGATGGGCCTGCCGCAGCCGCCGACCTGGCAGCTCATCCTCTACATGCTGTGCATCGGCATGTTCGGCGTCGGCGTCGGCATGCTGTACACGCCGATGCTCGTCGACCGCATGCAGCTCACCTACCCGTCGGGCTTCGCCGTCGCCAACATCCTGCGCGCGCTCACCGACCCGGTGCTGCTTCGGCAATCGGTGGGCAAGCTCGGCAGCGGCATCGCGGCGGGCATCGTCGGCGGCATCGCGGCGAGCAAGGTCGCGTTGCTCGGCACCATCGAGCTATCCACCTCGACCTTCGGCGCAGGCATGCTGGTCGGCGCGCGCATCGGCATTCCGGCCATCACCTCGGGGTTGATCTTCTGGGCGCTGGTGCCCTTCTTCGTCTCCATCGGCTGGCTGGCCAAGGGTGAGCCGTTCCGCAAGATCGCCTTCCTGATCGCGCTCGGCCTGATCCTGGGCGCGGCAATCATCGACGTCGCGCTGGTGCTGCAGGGCGCCCTCGCGAGGATGCGGGGCGCCGCCAAGCCCGAAGTGGCGCAGGCAGAGTGGCAGCGCGTGAACACGCGGCGGCTGGCGCTGTGGGTCGCCGCCTGGGGCGCGGGCGTCGTCGCCACCGGCCACTTCGTCCTCGGGCAACCGGTCGGCTTCCTGGCCTTCGCGGTGGCGCTGGTGTTCGTGTTCGCGATGGTCAACGGCATCTCATACGGCATCAGCGATTCGAACCCCATCTCGTCGGCGTTCGTCGTCAGCGTCGTCCTGATGGCCGCGCTCGGCCTCAAGAGCCCGGTCGTCGGGCTGATGGCGGGCATGGTGCTGCTGGTCGCGACGAGCGTCGCCTGCGACATGCAGCAGGACCGTTCCACCGGCTGGCGGCTGGGCACGAACCGCGTGCTCCAGTTCCGCTACCAGGTGGCGGGCGTGCTGATGGGCGCGATCATGGCGGTCGCGTTCGCGAAGATCTTCATGACCGCCTACCCTGTGCTGCTGCTCGACCAGACGGTGATGAAGGCAAGCGAGCAGCCGGCGGAGTGGAGCGCGGCGATGACCTACAAGGTCGTCGGCGTGCTCAGAAGCCTCACCGACGACAAGCCTTACCAGCGCACCGCGATCTGGATCGGCGTCGCGATCGGCTTTGCGATCCAGCTCGCGCGCAAGGCGATCAAGGAGCGCCCGGCCTGGAAACGCTTTGCGGCCAGCGGGCGCACAGGCTTCGCGGCCGATTTCGCGATCGACGCGCTGCTGTTGCCCTCACCCTACGCGCTCTCCTTTGGCGGCTTCGTGAACCTGCACACGTCGCTGTGGTTCGGCGGCGGCGGTGTCGTCTCGAGCGCGGTCAACTCGCTCGCCAAGGCGAGGCCCGGGTCGGGCGAGAAGGCCTTGCCCGAAGACATGAGCACGACCTCGCTCGTGGGCGGCGGGCTGATCGCGGGCGACTCACTCGCCGCACTGGGTCTCGGGATCGCGGGGCTCGCCGCGACGGTTCTCGGCTGAACGTCCGGCGACCGCGACGACGATCAGCGCTGCACGCCCGTGAACAGCACGCCCACCCGCGCCCCGCTCGCGATCAAGCCGTCCCGTCGCAGGCACAGCAGCCCGGCGAGCCCGGCCGATCCGGTGTGGCTGACCGCGATGCCCGTCGCCCCGCGGCCGATGCGGTTGGCTTCCTTGAGCGTCTCTTCGTTCGCGATCACGGTCGTCCCGCCGGTCGCGGCCATGCCGCGCAGCAGGGCCAGCCAGTCGTAGGTCTCGTCGTCGACGATGCCTTCGGCGATGCTGTGCGGCGCCTCTTCCCACGGCCACATGAACGACGAGCGGTGCGCCGCGGCGTAGCGCAGCGCATCTTCGGCGTTAGCGCCGCCGCGCCGTTCTTGCAGGCGCGCCCAGGCGCGCTCAAGCGGTGCCGCGCCGCGGGTCTGTACGGTGTGAATACGCGGCGCACGCGCGAGCAGGCCGCTGGCGACCGCGCGCGCATAAGCCTGCATGCACGCGCTCGCGAGCGCGCCGCCGCCGACCTGCACGACCAGGTCGTCGAGCGGCGGTGCACCTGAACTCAGCATCTCGTAGACCAGCGTCTCGCCGCCGTCGATCGCGAGGCCGTTCTCGTTGCCCTGGCAGCAAAAGGGCAGCGCACCGGCGCGCAGCGCCTCGTGAAAGCGCTGCACGCAGGGGTCGCCGCGCTCGCCCGGCGCGCGCGGGCAGGCGACGACGATCGCGCCGAGCGCGTGCAGGCGATCGAGCACCGCCGGCTCCGCGGTGGGCGGCACGAAGACCTGCAACTCGCGCCCGATGGCATGCGCGATCACCGCCGCGGCCAGCGCCGCGTTGCCGCAACTGGCGATGGCCAGCGGAGGCTTGTCTTCCCCCTCCACCATGGCGAGATACAGCGCCAGGCCCATCAGGTGGCGCGCCTTGTGCGAGCCGGCGACGTTGCCGGTCTCGTCCTTGACCCAGACCTCGAGCCCGAGGCGCTCGCCGAGCGCCGCCGCGGGCGCGAACGGCGTGGCCCGAAAGCCGTGGCCATCAACGGCGGCGATGCGCTCGTCGATCTCGTGCACGAGGGCAACGAAGGCGGCGTCGCCGATGCCGCGCTCGCGCGCCGCGTGCCACGCATACAGGCTTTCGCGGTAGTGGACGAACGGGTTGGCGTCGTCGGCGCGATCGAGCACCGCGCCGGCGGCGAGCCGGTGCGCGATGACATGGTCGGCATCGTCGCTGCCGGCGTTCGCGCAGCGGAACGGGTAGGCCGTGCCTGCCGGTGGCTCCCAGCCGCAGCCGGCGCAGACGAGGCTAGTGCAGTGTTCCACGCTATGCGGCACAGAAGACCGCGTCTTTGCCGCCCTGGCGTCGTTGCAAATCCTCGCGATACCTACGGGTATCGCTGCGGTTTGCGCCTAGCCAGGACGACAAATCCATCGGTCTTCTTAGGTGCCGCATAGCGTCGAACACTGCACTGGAGCGCGTCACGCGGCGCCGGTGCGGCGGTTGAAGGCTGCGATCATCTCGTCCCACGCCGGCAGCAGGCGGTGCAGGCCGCGCCAGAAGGCCTGGTCGCGCCGGGCTTCGAAATCGGCCAGCGCGACGCCGCGCTGCTCGACCCACGTGAAGTAGCCGAGGTTGAAGATGCGGTTGCGTTCGACCTCGCCGGTCACCAGCACGTGCTCGGTCGACGCGCCGGCGAGGTGGCGATCGAAAGTCTCGCTCGCGCGCGCGGCGCCGAAGCTGCCACCGAAATGCTTGGCGATGGCCTTGGGCTTCTCCGACGCGTACATCGCCGCGCCATCGGTGGCAACGGTGAGGATCGCATCTTGCGCCCCCAGGCCCAACGTCTTCGCGGTCTTGATCGCGGCGACGATGTTGCAGATGCTCGACAGCCCGAAGTGCGGCAGCGCGGCCAACACCGCTTCGCTAACGCCCCGAGTGCGCAGCTCGGCCAAGCCCGCGGGGTCGTTGAAGAGGACGAAGAGCTGGTCGCTCGCGCGGTCCGACACCGCGACGGCGACATCGGTGTTGGTGACGTTCTGGATGTACGGAATGTGCTTGTCGCCGATGCCCTGGATGTTGTGCTCGCCGAAGCCGTTGTAGAGCATGGTCGGGCATTCGAGCGCCTCGACGGCGACGATCTTCGTGCCGTGGCGCTCCTTCAGCCAGTCACCCGCAGCCAGCGTGCCGGCCGAACCGGTCGCGGAAACGAAGGCCGCCAGGCGCAGCGCCGGGTCGACGGCCTGCACGGTCTCGAACACGTGCGCGAAGGCGCGCCCGCTGACCGCGTAGTGCGCGAGGTAGTTGGCGAACTCGTTGAACTGGTTGAGGATGATGTTGGCCGGGTCGCGCGCCAGCGCGTCGCAGGCGTCGTAGATCTCGCGCACGTTGCTCTCGGTGCCCGGCGTGCGGATGATGTCGCTCGGCGCGAGGACCCAGCGCTCCAGCCACTGGAAGCGCTCGTCGCTCATGCCCGCGGGCAGGATGGCGACGCCGTGGCAATCCACGATGCGCGAGATGGCGACGCCGCCGCGGCAGTAGTTGCCGGTCGACGGCCACAGCGCGCGATGGTGCGTCGGGTCGAACTGGCCGGCGACCAGGCGCGAGACCAGGCAGGCGTAGGCCGGCAGCACCTTGTGCGCGCCGATCATCGGGAAGCGGTCGCCGAGCGCGACGACGATGGGCGAGGCGACGCCCGTCAGCGCCTCGGGCAGCACCACGTGCGCCGGAACGTCGGCGATGCCGGTGCGCGCGGCGTCGTTGTACCAATGGACGCGAAAGAGGTTGCGCGCATCGGCGGCGTCGGCATCCACGCCAGCGAGGCCGGCACGGCGCGCGGCCGGGATGGTGGACGGCGTGGCCAACTCTGCAAAGGTGGGCAGTGCGATGCGCTGGCGCGCGAAGTGTGCGACGGCGCGGTCGTAGGTGGCTTGGTCGGCGATGGTCGTGGGGTCGGTCATAGGTCCGCCATTCGCGACCAGAGCCGGCTTGCCTGCGCAGAAGCGCTAGCCTTGATCGCATCGAGGTTGAGTTCGCGCGGCGCGCGAACGGGTGGGAGCACTCCGCCAAAGCGCAGGGCGAGCAGGGCACGGCCCTGCTGCGCGCGCTGCGCCGCGGCACCCAGATTGTCGCCGTGCGCGGGCGCGTCTTCGCGCAGCGCGGCGCATTCGGCATCCAGGTCCGACGGATAGCCGTCGGTGCCCAGCGCGACGTGCGCGCTTGCGCGCAGCGCCGCCGGGTAGCCGACGCGGTTGCCGCGGTTGGAGCGCGGGTTCTGCACCAGCCAGCAGCCGAGAGCGTCAGCTCGTCGCACCTGCGCTTCACTCAGATGCACGCCGTGGGCGAGGATGGAGCCGGGCACCAGTGCGCCGAGCGCGGCCAGGCGCTCCAGCGGCCCGTCCCAGCCGCGCCGCCTGGCGTCATCGACGTCGGCAATGTCTTCGGCGACATGCACGTGCAGCACAGTACCCAGATCGCGGCACAGCACGGCGGCGTCGCGGATCGTCTCGTCCGAGACCGTGAACGAGGCGTGCAGGCCGACCACGCCGCGCACCAGCGGGCGGGTGTTGGTCTCGATGAAGCGCCGGCACTCGGCCAGGCCGCGCCGCGCCTCGGTGCGGCCGCCGTTACGCTCGGTCGCGCCATAGCACAGCACGGCCGGCAGGCCCGCGGCCTGGCAGGCGTCGGCGAGGATATCGAGCGAGCCCTCGATCAGGTTCGGCGACTCGTGATGGTCGACAAGGCCGATCGTCCCCAGGCGCAGCGCGTCGGCGACGTACCACTGCGCGCTGGCGCGCAACGCCTCGGCATCGAGCGCGCGGTCGAGCCGCCACCACACGCGCTCGAGGATCTGCAAGAAGTTCCGCGGCGCCTCGGCCGGCGCCGGCATGCCAAAGGGCACCAGCCCCGAATACAGGTGCGTGTGGGCGTTGACGTGACCTGCTGGCGTCACTTCGCCCTCCGCCGAGCCGCCTCAAGGAGGGCGAGCGCCCCCTCGGGTGGGCAGAGCCCGCGCCGAACGAGCGCCTGCGCGCTCGCGAGTGGCTGGCGAGGGCTGACCAGCCTGCAAGCTGGGCGGCCGCGCGAGCGCATGCGAGCTTGGGGGATCATTTCCCCACCAGCGGCAGCCCCACGCTCATGGCGCGCGCGGCGGGCGAGTCGCGCATCGGCAGCGTCGTGCGGCGCACGCCGTCGAAGGCTTCCAGCGCCGACGCCACCGCGGCCGCGGTCGGTACGAGGCCGACCTCGCCGACGCCCTTGGCGCCCAGCGGCCCTTCGGGCTCCGGGTCTTCGACGAGGATCACGTCCACCGTCGGCATGTCGCGCGCGCGCAGAACGCCGAGTTCCTTCAGCTTGAAGGTGACCGGCATGCCGTTCTCGCAGCGCAGTTCCTCCGTTAGGGCGTAGCCCAGGCCCATCTGCACCGCGCCTTCGATCTGCCCGGTGCAGAGGGCAGGGTTGACGACGCGCCCGGCATCGTGCGCGGCGACGACGCGATCGACGCGCCCGTTGGCATCGAGAATGACGAGCTGCGTCGCGTAGCTGAAGGTCGTGTGCGTCTTGATCTTCTTCGCCGGCGCGCCGAGCGCCGTCGTGTCGTCGATCACGAAGTCGCCAGCGTAGACCCGGCCGGCGAGCGCCGCGATCGAATTCCCGGCGTCGAGGTCGGCCTTGAGCTTGGCCCCCGCGAGCAGCGCCGCGTTGCCGCTGAGCAGCGTGCCGCGCGAGCCGGTCGTCTGGCCGCATTGCAGGTCGTAGGTCGTGTCGACCTTGGGCACGAAAGTGCAAGCCGGCAGGCCGGTCGACTCGACGGCGAACTGCACCAGCGCGGTCAGCAGACCCTGGCCCATCTCGGTGAAACCGTTGTAGAGCGTGACCGTGCCGTTCGGCTCGACGACCATGCGCACCTTGCCGAACTCGACCGCGCCGTTGCCGATGCCGCTGTTCTTCACGCCGCAGGCGATGCCCACCGCGTGGCCGGAGCGCAATGCGGCGTCGTAGTGCGGCTTCACCGCTTCGAGGGTCTTGCGGATGCCGACGGACTTCTCCATCACCTGGCCGGTCGGGAAGGTGTCGCCGACACTGAGCGCATTGCGCCAGCGTATCTCCCAGCGGTCCAGGCCCGCCTTGCGCGCGAGCAGATCGAGGCAGGCTTCGAGCGCGAAGTGAGCCTGATTGGCGCCGAAGCCGCGCATCGCGCCGCAGGGCGGGTTGTTGGTATAGACGGCGAGCGATTCGACGTCCACGTTCGGAACGCGGTACGCGCCGCAGGCGTGGCCGGCCGCGCGCTCGAGCACCTTGGCGCCGACCGACGCGTAGGCGCCCGAGTCGCCGATCATGCGTGCCTTGACTGCCGTGAGCCGGCCGTCGGCGTCGCAGCCGACGGTGTAGTCCATCGTCAGCGCGTGGCGCTTGGGGTGGATGCGGATCGACTCTTCGCGGCTCAGCGTCAGCTTCACCGGCGCGCCGGTCAGGTGCGCGAGCAGCGCAGTCTGGGCCTGGACCGTCATGTCTTCCTTGCCGCCGAACGCGCCGCCGTTGGGCATGAGTTCGACGAACACCTGCGCCTCGGGCAGGCCGAGGAAACGCGCCACCTGGCGCCGGTCGTCGAAGATGCCCTGGCCTTGCGTGCGCAGGTGCAGGCCGCCGCCCGGCACCGGTTCGGCGAGCGCGCTCTCGACTTCGAGGAACAGATGCTCGATGCGCTGCGTCGTCCAGGTACCGCTGACGACGTGCGCGCTAGACGCAAACGCCGCGTCCGCGTCGCCGCGGCGCAGCACGGAGTGGCCGAGCAGGTTGGCATGCGTCGGGTTCACCTGCGGCGCATCGGCGGCGAGCGCGCTCTGCGGATCGAGTACCGGCGGCAACACCTCGTAGCTCACGTCGACGAGCTTGGCCGCCTCGCGCGCCGTGTGTCGGTCGACCGCGGCAACGGCCGCGAGCACGTCGCCGACGCAGCGCACCTCTTCGCCGACCGCGACCAGGCCCGGCCAGTCGTTGTAGATGAGGCCGTACCAGCGCTCGCCCGGAACGTCGGCCGCGGTTGCCACCGCGTGCACGCCGGGCAGCGCGAGGGCACGCGTGGTGTCGATGCGCAGCACCTTCGCCCGCGGATGCGGCGACAGCACGAGCGCGCCGTGCAGCATGCCGGGCACGGAAATGTCGTCGACGAAAGGTCGCTCGCCGAGCACCGTCTGCGCGCTGCCGAAGCGCTCCAATGGCTGACCGACGCGACCGTCGGTGCACGGCGCCGGAACCGGCGCGCCGCGCTTGGCCGCGGCCAGCAGCTCGATGGCGTCGATGATCTTCACGTAGCCGGTGCAGCGGCACAGGTGCAGGTCGAGCGCGATCGCGATCGCGTTGCGCGTCGGCACCGGGTCGTGGTCGGTGAGCGCCTTGGCGCGCAGCACGATGCCGGGGATGCAAAAGCCGCATTGCAGCGCGGCGGTCACCGAGAAGCAGTCGGCGATCAGCTTGCGCTCGGGCTCGGGCAGGCCATCGATCGTGACGACGCTCTTGCCGGCGGCGACGCGCGAAGGCATCGCACACGTCGTCTTCGGCAGGCCGTCGACGAGCGCGACACAGCAGCCGCACTGGCCTTGCGGGCTGCAGCCGTCCTTGAGCGACGTGATGCCGCAGCGCTCGCGCAGCGTTTCGAGGAAGCGCTCGTCCGCGCGCGGCTCGACGCTGCAGGGCTTTCCGTTCAGTACGAACTCGATGGGCATGATTTTGCGGGCGCCGTCGCCGGGCGGCTTGTCAACGGGTTGCGTGCGGCGGGCGCGATTGTCACCCGTGGGGTCAACTCACTCGTGCGCTGTCGCCAAGTGCCGATGGTAGCGCGCGGGCGGCGCCCGGCATGCTCTCACAAGGCCTCGAGATTCTTGCCGCGCAAGCCGACCAGCAAGGCATGCCCGTTCGCATCGACGCGGAACTCGCCGTACTTCGCGTCCGCCCAACGCTCGGCCTCGCCTTCCTTGAAGAACCAGGCATCGCTGACGACGGTCCAGCGGCCATTCTTGGGCGTCAACTCGATGCGCATCTCGTCCGCCGCCAGCGCCGAGCCGTCGTCGATGCGCAGCAGGGTCGCGACACCGTTGGCACCGCGCCGGGCCACGACATGCGGCCGCCGGTTCGTCAGCAGCCCCGCCGTGCTCTCCTGTGCATTGCCCGGCACGCGGAAGTTCAGCCGCATGTAGTCGCCCTGCATCAGCGAGCGCGGGTCTGCCGGCGCAAGCTCGACATAAACCGGCACGCCGCGCGCGATCAGGTCCTCCTTCTGCCAGATGCCGACGTTGGCGACGACCAGCACGGCGAGCAGGCTGAGGGCAACACCAGCGTTTGCCCACGGGTGAACGGGAGCCAGCGGCGTTGCGAGCGGCAGCGCTTGCGTGTCGCCGTCGGCGCGCGCGGCCAGCCAGGCCAGGGCGCCAAGAACGGCGCCGCAGGCGACGAGTACGAGGGCCTTGGTCGAGAGCGGCCAGGCGAGCGCGTAGTAGAAACTGCCCACGATCCACGCCGCTGCCAGCGCCGCAGCGGCAGCCAGGCGCCAGCGCGAATTCGTGACACACAGGGCCAATGCCAGTAGCACGGCGCCCAGGGACGGCATGAACCACGCCAGCGCGACCAGCACGGCGGCGACGCCAGCCATCGGCGGCCTACGCAGCGTGGGCCACCGCGACCCCGCCCACAGCGCCGCGCCAACAGCGAGGATCAGCGATGCGGCCCGCAGCCAGGGCAGTTCTGGAACCACGGACGAACCCGCGCCCAGCTCACGCGACACTTCGCCGAACAGGCCGCCGCCCAAGCTGGCCCCGGCCAGGAAGGTCATTCCCGACCACCAGGCCAGTCCGGCCAGCGTCGCCAGCAGCCAGCCTGCGGACAGCGACTCGAGCATTGCCGCCCGCCGCGCCTGCGCGCCGTCATTGAACCAGTGTCGCTGCACCACGCCGACGAGCAGCCACAGCAGCAGGCTGACGTGCCAAGCGAGCCAGAACCGCGTCGGCGTCGGCACGTAGGCCCCGCTGGGAGGGTCGCTCGCGCAGGCGATCGCGATCAGCGTCGCCGCCACCGCGCCCAACAGCACGCGCAGCCACGCCTGCGCCACGATCGCGGCCACAGCCACAACGAGCAGCGCCATGACGGCGGCGCCGGCCTGGGCGTGCAGGTCTCGAAAGACGCCTAAACCGAGCTCGACGGCGCCGACCAGCAACGCCGGGATCGCGAGTTGCTCGACGAACAGCGGCAGGTCGCGCCGACGCAAGACAAGGATCGCCGCTGCCAGCGCAAGCATGCCGACGATGTAGGGGCCGCCGCCGCGGCGAAGCAAATCGCCGAACAGCAGGCCGGCGACCCCGAGCAGCGGCACCGCCGCTAGCCATGCGCCGAGCCCCGTGAGCAGCACCACCGGCCAGGGGCGGCTGTCCTGCGCGGGAAGGCGGGCCGCGGCGGGCACGGTGCCTTCGGCGATGGCGGCTTGCAGCGCGCGTTCGATGCGGTCGGCGCTCATGCCGGCTCTCCTTGCGCAACCGCGCGCTGCGCCAGCCGCAGCACGCCGGCCACGGTCGCCGCGAGCAGCCCGGCGGCGGCAAGGCCGATCAGCAGCAACTCCCCGATCGGCTCGCCGCCCGAGCGGTTCTCGAACAGCAGGCGCGCCAGGCCGGCGACCAGCAATGCGTTGATTCCGAGCGCGACCGCGCTTAGGCCGAAGACCTCGAACGAGCGCGGTCGCGCGAGCACCACCGCGGCCAGCACCAGTAGCGCCAGGCCCAGCCCGTAGTGTCCGGCAACGCTGCGGCTGAAGAGACCGCCAATGGCCCCCAGCGTCACCATCGTCACCGCCGGCGTGAGCGCGGTGCGCAGAGCCCAGATGCCGGCACCGGTGACGCGCCGGGAGCCCAGCGCAGCAACGACGGCGAACGCCACCGCCCATCCGATGAGGTGCGCGCCGAGGTCGTCGGGCAGCGCTCGCCACTGGTGGCCTGTATGAGCCGTCACCCACAGCGCGACGGCGGTCATCGCCACCAACGCCCACGGTGCCCACAGCACGTCGCTGCGCGCGCCCAGGCACAGCGGCAGCGCGAGCGCGGCCCAGAGCGCAAAGAGCTGCCACGCGTCGGCGCCGGTCTGGTAGGTCTGGCCGAAGTAGGCGAACAGGCCGCCAATGGCGAGCAGCGCGAGCAGGCCCATCGGAAGGCGAACGACGGGCCGCCACAAAGCGGCCAGGCAGGTCACCAGGACGCAGCCCTGCAGCAGAGCGAACTGGCCGACGCGGCCGAGTGTGTCCCAGTTGGCCGCAATCCAGAACACGATGCCCAGACCGGCGAGCGCGGCCGCGAGCACGGCAATGCCGCGCGGCAGCCCGTGTGCCAGCGAACGCGGTTCGGAGCCCAGCCCAGCGATCTCTTGCAGGCGCCCCAAGGCGCGCGAATCGAGCTTGTGCTCAGCGGCGATTTCGTACAAGGCAAGACGCTCATCCATACGGGTCCTCGCGATCGGGAGAAGGTTCAGCCCATCGTAGCGACACGCCCCGGTGTGCGATGGCGCCGCGTGCGGGCTATCGCGAGACGAGACTGCAAGGCGCGGCGGACGATACCGCCGGCCGAGAGCTTCATTCCTCCCAGTTGAAGCGGGCGATCGCGATCGCCGTGAACGCGGCGGTGAACGCCAGCATCACCGCCACCGGCATCAACGCTGCATCAAGCGGCAGGCCACGCCATGTCATCGCGTCCAGGCCGTCAACGGCCCAGCGCGTGGGGACGAAGAGCGAGATCGTCTGCAGCCAGGCCGGGAAGATGAACGCCGGCACCCAGGCGCCGCCGAGCATGACCATCAGCAGCGTGGCCAGGATCGCCAGCCCGCGCGCGGCCTCGGGTGTCTTGCCCAATGCGGCGACGAGCAGCCCGAAGCTGGCCGTGAGCAGCGCGAACGCGACCAGAACACCGGCGAAGCCGACCACGCTGCCTTCGATGCGCACCTTGAAGAAGGCGATCGCGACGGCGTAGATCACCGAGAAGACGATGACGGCGATCAGCGCGCAGCTCGCGATGCGGCTGCCGAGCAGCTTGGCGCGCGACAGCGGCGCCGCGCGCAGCCGCTTCCACAGGCCCAGGCGCCGCATCATCAAGAGGCCGACCGCCATGTCCACGCCCATCAGCAGGATGAACTGCACGCCCATGCCGGCGAACGAATGCGCGTAACTGTTGTAGTGGATCTCGGGGCGCGAGCTCGCCTCGATCTCGCGCGTCGCGAACGGAACGCTGAAGGTCGCGCCGGAGGCCGGCGCCGCGCTGCTCGCCGCGCGGCCCTGCACGCGGGCGACGCTGTCGAACATCGCGACCAGTTCAGCGCGTTGATCGGCGGGCATCTGCGCGTTCTGCGCCACCTGTTCGCGCAGGTCGCGCAAGACGGGGCTCCTGCCGCCGAAGGCCGCCTGGCTCACGTTTTCCATCACGTGCTGGCCGAGCAGGCCGCGCACCAGCGGCAGCACCATCGCCTGCGAGGGGTCGTAGACGAGAACGATCTCGGGCTTGGCCGCGCCGCCGAAGAGGGCGCGGCCGGCTTGCGCGCCGAAGCCCGCCGGCAGCGTCACCGCGGCGCGCAGTTTGCCGGCCTTCACCTGCGCCAGCGCGTCGCTCTCGCCGGCTTCGCTGACGGTGAGCGCGCCATCGGCGCGCATCGCGGCGACGATCTTCGCCGAGAGCTCGCTGCGATCGAGGTCGGTGATCGCCACGGCGATATTCGCCGGCTTGTTGTCGCCACCGAACAAGCTGCCGAAGAAGGCGGCGATGAAGATCGGCGCGACGATGCTCATGATCACCGCGCGCCGGTTCGAGAAGTACAGCACCAGGTCTTTGCGCACCAGCGCGATGAAGGCGTTCATTGACTTCAGTCCTTCAATCGCGCAACTGGCGCCCGGTCAGGGCAAGGAACACGTCTTCGAGGTTGGCTCGGCCCGAGCTCAGGTGGCACACACCCACGCCCGCGGCCGCGATGGCCTGCAGCACGGCTTGCGCGCCGAGCGAAAGGTCGTCCAGGCCCACGCTCAGCCGATCGCCTTCGAGGCGCACCTGCTTGACGCCGGGCAGGGCCTCGATCAGCGCCGGATCCAGCGTGCCTTCGAGGTCGATCTGCAAGGTCTGCGCCGCCGGCAGCAAGCGCACAAGCTCGGCCAGCGGGCCACTGGCGACGACCTTGCCGTGGTCGATGATGACGATGCGGTCGGCCAGGCGCTCGGCCTCCTCCATGTAGTGCGTCGTGTAGACCAGCGCCTTGCCGGCGCGCTTGAGCGCCTCAAGGTTGTCGAAGATCGCATTGCGGCTTTGCGGGTCGACGCCGGCCGTGGGCTCGTCGAGCAGCAGCACTTCGGGGTCGTGCACGAGCGCGCAGGCGATGTTCAGGCGCCGCTTCATGCCGCCGCTGAAGGTGGCCGGCTTGTCGCGCGCGCGGTCGGCGAGGCCGACCATCTCCAGCACCTCGGCCGCGCGGCGCTTGAGCGTGGCCTTGGGCAGGTCGTAGAGCGCGCCGAAGAGCTCGACGTTGGCGAGCGCGGGCAGATCCTCGAACAGCGCCAGATCCTGCGGCACGAGGCCGATGCGGCGCTTGAAGGCGAACGCGTCCGCGGCCAGCGTGGTGCCGCCGAGCGTGATCGTTCCGGCGTCGGGCGCGGTGAGGCCGCAGATCATGCCGACGGTGGTCGACTTGCCGGCGCCGTTCGGCCCGAGCAGACCCAGCACTTCGCCGGCGCCCACCGAAAGCGAGACATCGACCACCGCCGCGCGCGTGCCGTAGGACTTGCGCAGGCATTGGGCTTGAAGTACGTCCGCCATCGATGCCTTCGTGAGTTTCGAGGACAGCGATGCTACGAGGCCGACGCCGCAGACGATGCCGCGGCGCGCCCGGTCACGTGGCGTCGATCTCGTCCGCGTGGTGCTTGGGCACCTTGGGCGGCTTGTTGGCGTCGTACTCGGCCTGCATCGCCTTCAGCTTGAAGATGCCGTAGACGACCGTCAGCGCGCAGAGGATCACAAGAATCGAGCCGACCGCCTTCTCGAGGCCGAAGTCGTTGGTGACGTTGGCGCGGCG
>CAIKUF010000246.1 GCA_903830565.1 uncultured bacterium
ACTGCCCTACGGCGTCTACACAGACCTCGCGCAAAAGCCCCAGGTCTACGAGCTGATTCGCTACGGCGTCGACAAGGTCAACGCCGACCTCGCCGTCGACCAGCTGCTTGCCGGCCGCCAGTTCAGCCGCTGCCTCGTACTGCACAAGGAGCTCGACGCCGACGACGGCGAGCTCACGCGAACGCGCAAGGTGCGCCGCGGCTTCATCGCCGATCGCTACCAGGTGCTCGTCGACGCGCTGTATGCCGGCAAGGCCCACCAGTACATCGAGACGCAGGTGAAGTTCGAGGACGGCCGCACCGGCATGGTCGCGGCGGACCTGAAGATCGTCGACGCCAAGGTGCTGCCGGCGCTGAGGAGCGCGGCATGAGCCCGCTGGGCCGCCCCAAGGGCGAATACCGGAGTGCGAAGCACGAAGGTGCTCCGTTGAGCGCCGCCGGGCCGGTCCCAAGGCGCTCATTCCCCCTCGGGGGGACGGCCCCCCGCAGGGCCTTGGGGGCAACATGACGCGCGAATTCGGCGATGTGCTGCTCGAGGTCAACAACATCAGCCTCTCGTTCGGCGGCGTGAAGGCGCTGACCGACATCAGCTTCAACGTGCGCGAGCACGAGGTGCGCGCCATCATCGGCCCCAACGGCGCCGGCAAGAGCTCGATGCTCAACTGCATCAACGGCGTCTACCAGCCGCAGCACGGAACGATCGCCTTTCGCGGCAAGACCTTCAAGCACATGAACTCGCGCCAAGTGGCCGAGATGGGCATCGCGCGCACGTTCCAGAACCTGGCGCTCTTCAAGGGCATGAGCGTGGTCGACAACATCATGACCGGGCGCAACCTGAAGATGAAGTGCAACGTGTTCCAGCAGGCTCTGCGCTGGGGGCCGTCGCAGCGCGAAGAGGCCGAGCAGCGCCAGTTCGTCGAGCACATCATCGACTTCCTGGAGATCCAGCCCTACCGCAAGACCGCCGTCGGCAAGATGCCGTACGGCCTCCAAAAGCGCGTCGACCTTGGGCGCGCGCTGGCGATGGAACCGCAGGTGCTGCTGCTCGACGAGCCGATGGCGGGCATGAACGTCGAGGAAAAGCAGGACATGAGCCGCTTCATCCTCGACGTCAACGACGAGTTCGGCACCACGATCGTGCTCATCGAGCACGACATGGGCGTGGTGATGGACATCAGCGACCGCATCGTCGTGCTCGACTACGGCAAGAAGATCGGTGACGGCACGCCGGGCGAGGTGCGATCGAACCCCGAAGTGATCAGCGCCTACCTCGGCGCATCGCACTGAACGCAGGCGGCGATGGGACCTTTCCTCGAAACCCTCTTCGGCGGCCTGATGGTCGGCATGCTGTATTCGCTGATCGCGCTCGGCTTCGTGCTCATCTACAAGGCCTCGGGCGTCTTCAATTTCGCGCAGGGCGCGATGGTGCTCTTCGCCGCGCTGACGATGGCGCGCCTGTACGAGTGGATTCCGAAATGGCTGGGCTTTGAAAACCAGTTGCTCGCCAACGTGCTCGCCTTCACCGGCGCGGCGCTGGTGATGGTCGGCGTGGCGTGGCTGATCGAGCGCCTGGTGCTGCGCAAGCTCGTCAACCAGGAGCACATCACGCTGCTGATGGCGACTCTCGGCATCGCCTACTTCCTCGAGGGCTTCGGCCAGACGCTGTTCGGCTCCGACATTTACAAGATCGACGTCGGCATGCCCAAGGACCCCATCTTCCTGTTCGAGAACCTGATCCAGGGCGGCATTCTCGTCAACAAGGAAGACCTGTACGCGGCCGGCATCGCCGCGGTGCTCGTGGCGCTGTTGGCGCTCTTCTTCCAGAAGACGGCGACCGGGCGTGCACTGCGCGCGGTGGCCGACGACCACCAGGCTGCGCAGTCGATCGGCATTCCGCTCGGGCGCATCTGGATCATCGTCTGGTCGGTGGCCGGCGTCGTCGCACTGGTGGCCGGCGTGATCTGGGGCAGCAAGCTCGGCGTGCAGTTCTCGCTCTCGCTGGTCGCGCTCAAAGCCTTGCCGGTGGTGATCCTGGGCGGCTTGACCTCGGTGCCGGGAGCGATCGTCGGCGGGCTGATCATCGGCGTCGGCGAGAAGCTCTCCGAGATCTACATCGGGCCGATGCTGGGCGGCGGCATCGAGATCTGGTTCGCTTATGTGCTCGCACTGCTCTTCCTCCTCGTCAGACCGCAGGGCCTGTTCGGAGAGAAGATCATCGATCGCGTATGAAGTACGCGAGCAGTGATTTTTCGGTGAAGGCTAACTTGGCGATAACCAAGTTAAGCGAAGCGTGCCGTAGCCACAAGATCATCGATCGCGTCTGAGGCCTGGGGAAGAGCACATGTTCTATCGTGAGAACGGTCAGTTCAAGACCAGCTACAAGGCCGACGAGCAGATCTTTCCGATCCTGCAGGACCGCGTCGCCATCGGGCTGCTGGTCGCCGCCGCCTTCGTCCTCGTGCCGCTGCTGTCGTCGGAGTACCTGCTGCGCGCGATCTTCATTCCCTTCCTGATCCTGGCGCTGGCTGCGCTGGGCCTGAACATCCTGGTCGGCTACTGCGGTCAGATCTCGCTCGGCACCGGCGCCTTCATGGCGGTGGGCGCCTACGCGGCCTACAACTTCCATGTGCGCATCGACGGCATGCCGCTGGTGGTCGCGCTGCTGCTAGGCGGCATGTGCAGCACCGCCGTCGGCGTGCTGTTCGGCATTCCTTCGCTGCGCATCAAGGGCCTGTACCTCGCCGTCGCCACGCTGGCGGCGCAGTTCTTTGCCGACTGGGCGTTCCTGCGCGTCAAGTGGTTCACCAACGATTCGTCGTCGGGTTCGGTCAGCGTCGCCGGGCTCAACGTGCTCGGCATCCCGATCCAGTCGCCGGTGCAGAAATACATGTTGTGCCTCGTCTTCCTGGTCGTCTTCGCGCTGCTCGCGAAGAACCTCGTGCGCGGCGCGATCGGGCGCGAGTGGATGGCGATCCGCGACATGGACGTCGCGGCCGCCGTGATCGGCATCCGCCCGGTCTACGCCAAGCTCACCGCGTTCGCGGTCAGCAGCTTCATCGTCGGCGTGGCCGGCGGCCTGTGGGGCTTCGTCCATCTCGGTTCATGGGAACCGGCGGCGTTCAGCATCGACCGCTCGTTCCAGTTGCTGTTCATGGTCATCATCGGCGGGCTGGGTTCGATCATGGGCAGCTTCTTCGGCGCCGCGTTCATCGTCGTGCTGCCCATCCTGCTGGACACGCTGCCGAACACGTTGGGGATCCCGATCGACACCGCACTCGCCTCGCACCTGACCTTCATGATCTTCGGCTCGCTGATCGTCTTCTTCCTCATCGTCGAGCCGCACGGCATCGCGCGCCTGTGGTCGACGGCGAAAGAGAAGCTGCGGCTGTGGCCGTTCCCGCATTGAGACAACCTGACCCCGCATTGACCGAGCAATCGCCGCAGAGCGAATCACCAACGACCTTCAACCCTCCACTGGAGACAAACATGAAACTCAAGTCCCTCGTGCTTGCCTTGGCCGCCCTGGCTGCCGGGCTGGGCGCCGCGCTGACTTCACCGAGCGCTCTGGCGCAGGCGAAGGAGCAGTTCTTCCCCCTACTCGCCTACCGCACCGGCGCCTATGCGCCCAACGGCACGCCGTGGGCCAACGGCAAGCAGGACTACATCAAGATGATCAACGCCCGTGACGGCGGCATCAACGGCGTCAAGCTCACGTTCGAAGAGTGCGAAACGAGCTACGCGACCGACAAAGGCGTCGAGTGCTACGAGCGCCTGAAGGGCCGCGCCGGCTTGGCGCTGTTCGACCCGCAGGCCACCGGCATCACCTTCGCGCTGACCGACAAGGTCGCAGTCGACAAGATCCCGCTCGTCACCCTCGGCTATGGCCTCGCCGCATCGCAGGACGGCAACGTGTTCAAGTGGAACTTCCCGCTGATGGGCAGCTACTGGACGGCGGCCGACATGCTGATTCAGGTCATCGGCAAGAGGGAAGGCGGCCTCGACAAGCTCAAGGGCAAGAAGATCGCGATCGTCTACCACGACTCGCCGTTCGGCAAGGAGCCTCTGCCGCTGCTGGACGAGCGCGCCAAGATGCACGGCTTCGAACTCGTCAAGGTGCCGGTCACCGCGCCGGGCGTCGAGCAGAAGTCGGCCTGGCTGCAAGTGCGCCAGCAAAAGCCCGACTACGTGCTGCTCTGGGGTTGGGGCGTGATGAACTCGACCGCGCTCAAGGAAGCGCAGGCCACGGGCTATCCGCGCGACAAGATGTACGGCGTGTGGTGGTCGGGCGCCGAGCCCGACGTGAAGGATGTCGGCGAAGGCGCCAAGGGCTACAACGCGCTCGCGCTCAACACCTCGGGCCAGGAGCCCAAGGTCATCCAGGACATCCTGAAGTACGTCCATGACAAGGGCCAGGGAACGGGGCCGAGGGACGAAGTCGGCTCGGTGCTTTACACCCGCGGCGTGATCATCCAGATGCTCGGCATCGAGGCCGTGCGCCGGGCGCAGGAACGCTTCGGCAAGGGCAAGGTGATGACGCCCGAACAAGTGCGCTGGGGCCTGGAGAACCTGGCCCTCGACCAGAAGCGCCTCGATGCGCTGGGCTTCTCGGGCGTGATGCGGCCGCTCTCCACCTCGTGCCAGGACCACATGGGCTCGACCTGGGCCCGCCTCGAAACCTGGAACGGCAGCAAGTGGATCGTCTCGCCCGACTGGCTGCAGGCCGACGAGCAGATCATCAAGCCGATGGTCAAGGCTGCCGCCGACAAGTACGCGACCGAAAAGAAGGTGCCGCGGCGCACGGCCGAGGACTGCCAGTCCTGAGCCGCTTCGCGGCTCAGGCTGGCAGTCCTTGACTGCCGCAGGGCCGCACCCTCCCCTGCCTCTCCCGCCGAGCGGGAGAGGGTGGGCTCCTCGCGGAGCCCTCTTCGAAGCGCCGCGCGCGGTGCTTCGAAGAGTGAAAGACAAGGCATGAGCACACCGAACATCCTCCTCAACGTCAACGGCATCGAGGTCATCTACAACCACGTGATCCTCGTCCTCAAGGGCGTGTCGCTGCAGGTGCCCGAGGGCCGCGTGGTCGCACTGATGGGCGGCAACGGCGCCGGCAAGACGACGACGCTGCGCGCGGTGAGCAACCTGCTTGCCGGAGAGCGCGGCGAAGTCACGAAAGGCTCGATCGAACTGCGCGGCGAGCGCATCGAGGCGCTTTCCACCGCACAGATGGTCGACCGCGGCGTGATCCAGGTGATGGAGGGCCGGCACTGCTTCGCCCACCTGACGATAGAGGAAAACCTGATGACCGGCGCCTACACGCGCAAGGACGGCAAGGCCGCAGTAGCAGCGACGCTGGAGAAGGTCTATGCCTACTTTCCGCGCCTGAAGACGCGCCGCACCTCGCAAGCCGCGTACACCTCGGGCGGTGAGCAGCAGATGTGCGCGATCGGCCGCGCACTGATGGCCAACCCAAAGATGGTGCTGCTCGACGAGCCCTCGATGGGCCTGGCGCCGCAGATCGTCGAAGAGGTGTTCGAGATCGTGAAGGACCTCAACGTCAAGGAGCGCGTGACCTTCCTTCTCGCCGAGCAGAACACCAACATGGCGCTGCGCTACGCCGACTACGGCTACATCCTCGAGAGCGGCCGCATCGTGATGGACGGCGCGGCGAGCGACCTCGCCAACAACGAGGACGTGAAGGAGTTCTACCTCGGCGTCGGCGGCGGCGACCGCAAGAACTTCCGCGACGTGAAGAGCTACCGCCGGCGCAAGAGGTGGCTCGCGTGAACGAGGAAGCCGGCGCGGGCTTCTTCAGCGCGCCGCCATTCAAACCCGTCGAGGCCATGACGCAGTTGCAACGCACGCTGCGCGGGTTCGGCCTTTCCGAGCGCGGTCCGCAGTTCGAGTGGAAGGGACGCGCCGTGGTCGCGCTCGCCGTGGACGGTGCGCAGCTTCAGGTGCGACTGGCGCGCCGCCCCGCGATCGTCCCCGAGTGGGAGTCGCGCATCCTCAAGAGCGGTGCGGACGTGCGCAAGTTCGGCGACGACGTGAAGCAGCGCGTAGCCCGCTGGAAGGATTCCGATGACTGAATTTTTCGACGCGCTGGAGCGGCGCGACCCGGCTTTGCGCGAGCAGGCCGTGTTGGCGGCACTGCCGGGCGCCGTCGCCCACGCGCAGACGCAAACGGCGGCGTTCGCCGAAATCCTCGGCGGCGTGAACGGCACCGACGTGACGAGCCGCGCTGCGCTGGCCGCGCTGCCGGTGATGCGCAAGCACGCGCTGCTGGAACGCCAGAAGGCCGGCCGCCTGCCTGGCCAGCCGCTCGACCCGTTCGGCGGCTTTTCGGCCATCGGCTGGACGGGGCTGCGCGCGCCGCGAGGCGCCAAGCGCGTATTCCAGTCGCCCGGCCCGATCTACGAACCCGAAGGCCTGGGCGCCGACTACTGGCGCATCGCGCGGGCACTCGTCGCCGCCGGGTTTCGCGCCGGCGACCTGATCCACAACAGCTTCAGCTACCACCTGACGCCCGCCGGCTCGATGATGGAGACTGGCGCCCATGCAATCGGCTGCACGGTCTTTGCCGGTGGCGTGGGCAATACCGAACTCCAGTTGCAGGCGATGATGGACCTGCGCCCGCAGGGCTACACCGGCACGCCGAGCTTTCTAAAGATCCTGCTGGAGAAGGCAACCGAACTCGGCCTGGAGATGCCGTGGCTCACCAAGGCACTGGTCTCCGGCGAGGCCTTCCCGCCTTCGCTGCGCGACTGGCTCAAGGCTCGCGGCGTCGATGGCTATCAGTGCTATGCGACGGCCGACGTCGGCCTCATCGCCTACGAGACGGCGGCTCGCGAAGGGCTGGTCGTCGACGAAGGCGTGATCGTCGAGATCGTTCGCCCAGGCACCGGCGACCCCGTGCCAGAGCCGCAGGCGGGCCAGGCGCCCGAGGTCGGCGAGGTCGTCGTCACCGTGCTAAGCCCTGACTATCCGCTGATCCGCTTCGGCACCGGCGACCTGTCGGCGGTGCTGCCGGGGCACTGCCCCACGGGGCGCACGGCCATGCGCATCCGCGGCTGGCTGGGGCGCGCCGACCAAACGGCCAAAGTGCGTGGCATGTTCGTCCACCCGAGCCAGGTGGCCGAGATCGTCCGCCGCTACCCCGAGGTCACGCGCGCCCGCCTGGTCGTCAGCGGCGAGATGGCGAGCGACCGCATGACGCTCAGGGCCGAGGTGGTCCGGGCCGCAGACGGGTTGGCCGAGCGCATCGGCGAGACGATTCGCGACGTCACCAAGTTGCGCGGCGAAGTCGAGCTCTGTGTGCCTGGCAGCCTGCCCAACGACGGCAAGGTGATCGAGGACGCGCGCAAGTACGAATGACGCGCAGGCGCCTTGCGCCTGAGCCAGTACGCGATCCGCGGCGCCTACTGCGGCTTCTGAGCGAGCACGCAGCGGATGCCCGCCGAATTGCGCACCGTGTTGAACGTGCTCGAAATGCCGAGCGCGAATTCCTCGTCGGTCACCTTGCCCGACTCCAGGCGCGAGGTCATGTCCAGGAAGTAGGCGCTCGATTGAGACGACGACGCGTCCATCAGTTGGCTCACCGTCAACTCGCCGATGCGCGCGGTGCCGCAATTCTGCTGCACCTTGTTGAAGAACGCACTGAAGTTCGGATTCGGCTTCCAGGCGTCCTGCGCGCAGCCAGCGAGCACCAGCGCGCAAGCTGCCAATGTGCACGATCGGCTTGCCAGGGCGATTGCGATCGAATGGTCTGCACGGTAGAGATGATTGCGTCGAGACATGGGGCGTCCTTGGTTTCGGCGGCGCGGAGCCGCTGCAGCTACCGCGCACGCCAACGGCGGCACGCGAAGTGGCAAGGATTGCAGTGTATCGAACTGCCAGCGATACGCACGCGAGATACCCGCGCGAGATGGGGTCCACGAGTACGTAGTTTCCGTAGTGCGCAAGCTCCCTTTCGACACTAGCATCGGTGCGTTACTCAGTGATGGAGGTTCCCCAATGAAGCGCTTTCTGACGACTTGCGTGCTGGTCGCGGCTGCTCACACGGCCCTGGCCGATTACCCGGACAAGCCGATCAGCATCGTCGTGCCCTTTACGGCCGGCGGGCCAACCGACAAGGTGGCACGCGACTTGGCCGAGGCGCTTCGCAAGCCGCTGGGCGGGGCGACGATCGTGATCGACAACGTCGGCGGTGCGGGCGGCACGCTCGGCGCGACCAAAGTCGCCCGGGCCGCGCCGGACGGCTATACGCTGTTGCTGCACCACATTGGCCTGAGCACCGCGCCCGCCCTGTACCGCAACATGCAGTACAAGACGCTCGACGACTTCGAGTACCTCGGCATGATCAACGAGGTGCCGATGACGTTGATCGGCAAGCCGTCGCTGCCGGCGGAGAACTACGCCGAGCTGGCCAAGTGGATAGACGCCAACAAGGGCAAGATCAACCTCGCCAATGCAGGCCTGGGCGCGGCTTCGCACCTGTGCGGCCTGCTGTTCATGAGCGCCATCAAGATCGACATGCAGACCGTGCCCTACAAGGGCACCGCCCCGGCCATGACCGACCTGCTGGGCGGGCAGGTCGATCTGATGTGCGACCAGAGCACCAACACGACGAGCCAGATTGAGGGCGGCAAGGTCAAGGCCTACGCGGTAACGACGGCCAAGCGCTTGACGACACCGGCGCTGGCCAAGCTGCCGACGCTGGACGAAGCTGGGTTGAAGGGCTTCAACGTGAGCGTCTGGCACGGCCTGTACGCACCGAAGGGGACGCCCAAGCCGGTGCTCGACAAGCTCAACGCGGCATTGAGGACGGCGCTCAAGGACCCCGAATTCATGAAGCGCGAAGAAGCGTTGGGCGCTGTAATCATCACCGACGGTCGCCTGGGCGGCGCCGAGCACAAGAGGTTCGTCGAGGGCGAGATCAACAAGTGGGCACCGATCATCAAAGCCGCCGGGCAGTATGCCGACTAGGGACAGGGTCTGTGCCCGCGCACGGACTCTCGCCTCAGGAGGGGCCCGAGCTCCGCGAGGGCGCGTCCTGCAAGGCGACTGAGGCGAGAGCGCTCAGTTGCGGATCGCGATCGGAATCGTCACCGGCCCGTCGTTGACGAGATGCACCTGCATCGAGGCGCCGAATTCGCCGCAGGCCACCGGCGCGTGCTGCGCGCGCGCCGACGAGACGACACGCTCGTAGAGTCTGCGCCCGAGTTCGGGCGGCGCTGCGCCGGTGAAGCTTGGGCGGTTGCCACCCGACACGTCGGCCGCGAGCGTGAACTGGCTGACGACCAGCAGGCCGCCGCCCACGTCGACCAAGCTCAGGTTCATCTTGCCCGCGGCGTCGCCGAAGATGCGCAGCTTGAGCAGCTTGGCGACGAGCTTGTCGGCCGTCGCATCGTCGTCGGCCGGCTCGGCGCACACGAGCACCAGCAGGCCGGTGCCGATCGCACCGACCGTCGTGCCGGCGATCTCGACATGCGCCTGGGCGACGCGCTGCACGAGCGCGATCAAGTCGAGTCCCTCGGATCGTCGACGTGCGCTTCGACCTCCATCGGCAGCAACTGGATCGATGCCCGCAGGCCCGGCACTTCGCTCATCAGCGCCTGCTCGACGTCGGTGCGCAGCGCGGCGGCGCGGCGCAATGTCCATCCCGAGGGCATGTGCATGTGCACGTCGACGAAGCGGCGCTGCCCCGCACGGCGCGTCACCAGGTGGTCGAAGCGGATGGCGTTGTGCGCGAACTGCGCCAGCGTTCGGTCGATCTGCTCCCTCACTTGCGGCTCGACAGCGCTGTCCATCAGGCCGTCGATCGAGCGCAGCGCGAGGTGCCCGCCTTCGCGCAGGATGTTCAGGGCGACGCCGATGGCCAGCACCGGGTCCAGCCACAGCCAGCCGGTGATCGGCACGAGCATCAGGCCGGCGACCACTCCCACCGACGTCCAGACATCCGTGAACAGATGGCGTGCATCGGCTTCGAGGACGATGGAGCGATGCTCGCGTGATGCGATCATCATTCGCCAAGCCAGCAGACCGTTCAGCGCCGAGCTCAGCAGCGCCAGTGCCAAGCCCAGGCCCAGTGACTCGAGCGGCTGAGGATCGGCGAAACGGTGTGCCGCGGCCCAGATGATGCCGGCTGCGGCGCCGACGATCAGCAGCCCTTCGAATCCGCTCGAGAAGTACTCGGCCTTGGTGTGGCCGAACGGATGGTCGTCGTCCGCCGGACGCTCGGCGACGGTCACCATCGCGATCGCAAAAAGCGCCGAGGCGAGGTTGACGAAGGACTCCATGGCGTCGGAGAGCAGGCCCACCGACCCCGTGATCGACCACGCGAGCGTCTTCATCGCGATGGTGGCCACGGCCGCCACCACCGAGAGCTTCAGGAGTGTCTTGACTTGCACTGGCCCTCCCAGCGCATCCTGAACTTCACGCGCCCAGCGTCACGCGCGCAAAGCGGCGCTTGCCGACCTGCACGACGTAGGTGCCAGCGCCCAGCCGCAGGGCGCGGTCGCTGACCACCGAGCCGTCGATGCGCACGCCGCCGGCATCCACCAGCCGCAGCGCCTCGCTGCTCGACGGCGCAAGATTGGCCTGCTTGAGCAGGACGCCGATGCCCAGCGGCGCACCCGATAGCGCCACGGCATCGATCTCGTCGGGCACGCCGCCACGCGCGCGCAGCTCGAAGTCGCGCTCGGCGGCCTCCGCGGCAGCGGCGCTGTGAAAGCGCGTGCACAGCTCCTTCGCCAGCACGACCTTGGCCTCCTTCGGGTTGCGCCCCGCGGCGACTTCGGCCTCCAGCGCCTCGATCTCGCGCTCGGAGAGAAAGCTCAGCAGCCTGAAGTAACGCCACATCAGCGTGTCGCTGATGCTCAGCAGCTTGGCGAACATCGAGTTCGCGGGCTCGGAAATGCCGATGTAGTTGCCCTTGCTCTTGGACATCTTCAGGGCCCCGTCCAGCCCTTCGAGCAGCGGCATGGTCAGGATGCATTGCGGCTCCTGGCCGTACTCGGTCTGCAGCGTGCGGCCGACGAGCAGGTTGAACTTCTGGTCCGTGCCGCCGAGTTCGAGGTCGGACTTCAAGGCCACCGAGTCGTAGCCCTGCATCAGCGGGTAGAGGAACTCATGCACCGAGATCGGCGTGCCGGCGCGAAAGCGCTCGGCGAAGTCGTTGCGCTCCATCATCCGCGCCACCGTGTAGCGCGACGCAAGCTGAATCATGCCGCGCGCACCCAGCGGGTCGCTCCACTCCGAGTTGTAACGAATCTCAGTCCGGGCCGGGTCCAGCACCAGGCTGGCCTGCCGGTAGTAGGTCTGGGCGTTGGCTTCGATCTGCTCGCGGGTGAGCGGCGGGCGCGTGCTGTTGCGACCCGAGGGGTCGCCGATCATCGACGTGAAGTCCCCGATGAGAAAAATCACCGTGTGGCCCAGATCCTGCAGTTGGCGCAGCTTGTTGAGCACGACCGTGTGGCCGACGTGAATGTCGGGCGCCGTCGGATCCAGGCCGAGCTTGACGCGCAGCGGAATTCCGGTGGCTTCGGAGCGGGCGAGCTTGGCGAGCCAGTCGGCCTCGGGCAGGAGTTCCTCGCACCCGCGCAAGGTCACGGCCAACGCCTCGCGGACGTGGTCGGTGACGGGGTGGGGCAGTGGCGGCTTCGCAGCAGGCTCGGTCATGGGGCAGTGGCAGGAATGGAAACGCTGATCGAGATCAACAATGAGTCACCAATTGCGGGCATTCCCGTTGACTGAGACGGCTGCCGAGGCGGATATACTCCGCCTCGGTCGCCACTGTCGGTGCGGCAGAACACTGATCTGCCTGACCGCGAGAGTCGACGTGCCGTTGGGGCCTATTGATTCTAGTGGATCGCCTGTTGTACAAAGCCAGCGAGACGGGTTCGACGCCCGCTCACCCATCAAGTCAACCTACCTGCGTGGCCGCACCGCACGCAGTCAGAGAAGGCGCTTTTGCGCTCGGATGCCCATTGAATCGACTTGAAAATCTCGAGCGCGCAGCGACAACGGCATTGGCCCGATGCGAGCGCTTCGTGGCTCGTCATCCACGTGGCCTGACCGGCGCGCTGGCGTTCGCCATGGCGGGCTTCGCGGCCACCGCGTTCGGCATCGCCCCGCTCGTGGGCGATCCGTCAGATCTGCCGCAGCACCTGGTCAGTGAAACGGTACAGCCGGCCAATATCGATACCCAGCTCGAGTTGCTGGCCGAGCACGAACTCTCGCTCTACCGCAGTGACCTGACTCGCCGCAGCGACACCGCGGACAGCCTGCTGCGCCGCCTCAATGCCGACGATGCCGAGTTTGCGCAATTCCTGCGCCGCGACCCGACCGCACGCAAGCTTCTCGACGGACGCCCCGGCAAGATGGTCCAGTTGCGCACGGGCTCGCAGGGCCGCGTCGAGGAGCTGATTGCGCGCTACCCGACCGACTCGGGCCAGCAGTTCAACACCCGATTCACACGCCTGGTCGTCAGCCGCTCAGGCGGCATGCTGCATGCGCGCGCCGAGACCGCCGCCCTGGAGTCGCAGGTTCGTCTGGGCAGCGGCACCGTCAACAGCTCGCTCTTCGCCGCCACCGACAGCGCGCACATTCCGGACGCGATCGCGAGCCAGATGGTCGAGATGTTCTCGACCGAGATCGACTTCCACCGTGAACTTCGCAAGGGCGACAGCTTCACCGTCCTCTACGAATCGCTGACCGCCGACGGCGAGCCCATCACCTGGGCCAACGGTGGCGAGATGACCGGCCGCGTGCTGGCGGCGGAGTTCGTGAACAATGGCCGCGCGCACTCGGCAGTGTGGTTCGCTGACCCCTCCTTCGGCGGCAAGGGCGCCTACTTCGGGCTCGACGGCCAGAGCAAGCGTCACGCCTTTCTCGGCAGCCCGCTGGCCTTCTCCCGCGTGACCTCGAGTTTCGGCATGCGCATGCACCCGATCATGCAGACCTGGCGCCAGCACCAGGGCGTTGACTATGGTGCTCCCAGCGGCACCCCGGTGCGCAGCGTCGGCGAAGGCTTCGTCGAGCTGGCCGGGTGGCAGAACGGCTATGGCAACGTGGTTCAGATCAAGCACAGCAACGACCGCATGACGATCTACGCGCACCTGAGCCGTATCGACGTGAAGAAAGGCCAGCGCATCGACCAGGGCGTGCAGCTCGGGGCGGTCGGTGCCACCGGCTGGGCCACCGGGCCCCACCTGCACTTTGAGTTCAAGGTCAAGGGCCAGCAGCAGAATCCGCTGGCGATGGCCCAGGCATCGGAAGCCCTGGTCATTTCACCGGCAGCGAAGGCGCAGTTCACGCGCTTTGCCGAGCAGACGCGCAGCCAATTGCAGGTCGCGGCATCGATGGCCGGGAGGACCAGCTTCAGCGAGTGAACATCGCCCGCTGATGCACTGCAAGAGCCCGCCCCACCGCGGGCTCTTTCGTTTCCACCGCCTGCGCAAGCGCCGCACAATCCACCCATGACGACGCTTTACATCGGCCTGATGTCGGGCACTTCGCTCGACGGCGTGGATGCGGTGCTGGCCGATCTTCCCGCGGGTGATGCAATGCGGGTGCTGGGTCACGCGAATCTGCCCTTGCCTGCACCGCTGCGCGCCGAGTTACTGGCGCTGAATGCGGCCGCCGACAACGAACTGCACCGCGCGGCTCTGGCGGCCAATGCGCTGTCGCGCCTCTACGCCGACGCGATCACGCTGCTGCTGAAGTCGAGCGGCATGGCAGCGGCCGCAGTCCGCGCCGTGGGCGCGCATGGGCAGACCGTGCGCCACCGTCCGGGTGAATTCGACGGCAGCGGCTACACGCTGCAACTCCTGAACGCCGCGCTGCTCGCCGAGCTTTGCGGAATCGATGTCGTGGCCGACTTTCGCAGCCGCGACGTCGCCGCCGGCGGCCAGGGCGCGCCGCTCGTGCCTGCCTTTCATCGCGCGCTGTTCGCGCGTCCCACGGGGGCGGTGTGCGTGCTCAATCTGGGCGGCATCGCCAACCTGACGGTGCTGGCAGCCGACGGCCTAACGCTTGGATTCGACTGCGGCCCGGCCAATGCGCTGATGGACCACTGGTGCGAGCGGCACACCGGGCGGCTCTTCGACGATGCGGGCGCCTGGGCCGCAGGTGGCCGCGTGCTGCCGTCCTTGCTGGAGTCCATGCTGGCCGAGCCCTACTTCGCGCTGATGCCGCCGAAGAGTACCGGGCGAGACCTGTTCAACCCGCGCTGGCTGGAATCGCATCTCCATCGGCACCCCGGTTCACTCGCGCAGGATGTGCAAGCCACGCTTGCCGAATTGACGGCGCGCAGTTGCGCCGAGGCCGCATTGCGCCACGCCGGTGCGGCGCGCGAACTGCTGGTGTGCGGAGGCGGAGCGTTCAACGTGCACCTGATGGCCCGCCTCGCCGCCTTGCTGCCAACCTGGCGCGTACGAACGACCGCTGCCGTCGGGCTGCCCCCGACGCAGGTCGAAGCGGCGGCGTTCGCCTGGCTCGCCAGCGCGCATTGCGAGAGGCGCGCCGGCAACCTGCCGTCGGTCACCGGCGCCGCGGGAACGCGCGTGCTGGGCGCGCTCTACCCGGCCGCCTGAGGACGTGGAAAAGCCGCCCGCAGGCGGCCGTTCCGACACCCGTGCAGATCAGACCGAGAAGCTCGACCCGCAGCCGCAGGTCGTCGTCGCATTCGGATTCTTGATCACGAACTGGGCGCCTTCGAGGTCGTCCTTGTAGTCGATGACGGCGCCGACCAGGTATTGCAGGCTCATCGCATCGACGAGCAAGGTGACGCCGTTCTTGGCCATCTGCGTGTCATCGTCATTGACGACCTCGTCGAACGTGAAGCCGTACTGGAAACCCGAGCAGCCGCCACCCTGCACGAACACGCGCAACTTCAGCTCGGGGTTGCCCTCTTCGTCGACCAACTCCTTGACCTTCATCGACGCACTGTCGGTGAAGATGATCGGTGCCGGCGGTGCGTCGGCCAGGGCATCGAAGTTTTCCGTGACTGCGTTCATGGGTCGTCCTTGCGTTTCGAACACTGTTTCGATTATCCCTGCTTAGGCCAAGCCATGCTCGCGCCACCCTGCCGCCGGTGGTGGCTTGGCTCAGGGCAGCACGGGAACATGCGTCAGCCCAGTCGTTTCGGGCAGCCCGAACAGCAGGTTCATGCACTGCACCGCCTGCCCCGACGCGCCTTTGGTCAGGTTGTCCTCGACGACCAGCACCATCACGGTGTCGGGCGTCGGCTTGTGCACGGCGATGCGAGCGACATTGGACGCGCGCACCGAACGGGTTTCAGGCGTCGATCCGGGCGGCATCACGTCGATAAAAGGCTCGCCACGGTAGAAGCCCTCGTAGAGCGTTTGCAGGTCAGCGGCCTGCCCTTGAGGCGTCAACCGTGCGTAGAGCGTCGAGTGGATGCCGCGAAGGATGGGCAGCAGGTGCGGAACGAAGAGGCAATGCACCGAAGCATCGTCGGGCGTAACGCCGGCGATGCGGCGCAGTTGCTCGTTGATCTCGGGCCCGTGGCGGTGACCCTTTACGCCGTAGGCCTTGAAGCTGTCGGCTGCCTCGGCGAACAGCGAGCCCACCTCGGCCTTGCGCCCGGCGCCGCTGACGCCCGAGGCGCAATTGGCGATCAGGTGCGCGGCGTCGATCAGCCCGCCTTCCTTCAGCAGCGGCGCGAAGCCGAGCTGCACGCTGGTCGGATAGCAGCCCGGGTTGCCGACCACGCGCGCCGTGCGCAGCGCTTCGCGGTTCAGTTCGGGCAGTCCGTAGACGGCCTCGCGCAGTACGTCCGGGCAGGTGTGGGCCATGCCGTACCAGCGCTCGAAGGTGGCTGTGTCCTGCAGGCGAAAGTCCGCTGCCAGGTCGATGACCTTCACGCCGGCGGCGAGCAACTCGGGCGCCTGCGCCATCGCCACGCCGTGCGGGGTGGCGAAGAAGACCACATCGCAATCTGCCAGGCGCGACTCGTCGGGCGTCGAGAAGGCCAGATCGACGCGGCCGCGCAGGCTCGGGTACATCTCGGCCACCGCCATGCCGGCTTCCTTGCGCGACGTGATGGCGGCGATCTTCGCCTGTGGATGCGTGGCCAGGATGCGCAGCAACTCCACCCCCGTGTAGCCGGTGCCGCCAACGATGCCGATCTTGATCATCATCTGTCCTTTCGCTGCGGCGTCGATTGTAGAAGTCGGTCGCCCAATGAACGAAGGCCGCTGATCGCGGCCTTCGGGATGCAAAGGAGGGGCGTCGATCAGCGCTTGCTGAACTGCTTCCTGCGTCGCGCGCCGTGCAGACCAACCTTCTTGCGTTCGACTTCGCGCGCATCGCGCGTCACGAAGCCGGCGCGGCTAAGGTCGGGCTTGAGGGCCGCGTCGTAGTCGATCAGCGCCCGCGTGATGCCGTGGCGCACCGCGCCGGCCTGACCCGATTCGCCGCCGCCGCGCACGTTGATCTTGACGTCGAACGCGCCGTCGTTCTGAGTCAGCATCAGCGGCTGCTTGACGATCATGATCGAGGTCTGGCGGCCGAAGTACTCATCGACGGTCTTGCCGTTGACAAGGATCTGGCCAGTGCCCTTCTTCATGAACACGCGCGCCACCGAAGACTTGCGGCGGCCGGTTCCGTAGTTCCAATTTCCGATCATCACCGCGCTCCTCAGAGTTCCAGCACTTTGGGTTGCTGGGCAGTGTGCGGATGCGTGGCACCGGCGTACACCTTCAGCTTCTTGACCATCGCAAAACCGAGCGGGCCCTTGGGCAGCATGCCCTTGACGGCCTTCTCCAGCGCGCGGCCCGGATGCCTGGCCTGCATCTCCTTGAAGGTCGTTGCGCGGATGCCACCCGGATAGCCCGAGTGCCGGTAGTACACCTTGTCGGTGGCCTTGTTGCCGGTGACGCGGATCTTGTCGGCGTTGACGATGACGATGAAATCGCCGGTATCGACGTGAGGCGTGTAGATGGCCTTGTGCTTGCCGCGCAAACGGAGTGCCACTTCGCTGGCAACACGTCCGAGCACCTTGTCGGTGGCGTCAATCACATACCACTCGTGCGTCACTTCGGCCGGCTTGGCGCTGAAGGTCTTCATGAGGATCTTTCGTGGTCACCCGGGCTGCAACGCGAAGCGCGCTAGCGGCACGGAGGTTGAAACGGTTTCCACGGGCACAAGGCCCGCCCGCCGTCCACGCCTGGCAATCGGCGCCGCTTATGAAGGGCGGCCTCTCATGCCAGACAGGCTGTCGGGAGGACCGACAAGCCTTGAACGCGCGTCTTTCCGGAACCGGGTTCGGAAAAGCCTGCAAGTATAGCGCTTTGACATCGCCCGGGCCCATGGCGACCGCTGGAGCACGTGCAAGCACCCCGGGCTCGCCAAGCCCGCTCGGCAACGTTGTTGGACTTGGCTCTCCAATTGGAACGCGTTGAATTTCGGCTATCGGCAGTATATTGGGGTTAACACTTAGCTCCTAGAGCGTGAAGACCATCATGGACCAACCGACCGAACCCTTGGCATTGCCGCAGGCGACACCGCCTCTGTTGCTATCGGGTTCCACCACCGACGCTGCGGTTTCCGGCGCGCCCAAGCCGCGGCTGACCTGGGTGCCGGTGCGCTCGCTGACCTCGCGCCATCGTGACCGCATCGCCGCGCACCTATTGGCGCTGGACGAGCACGACCGCTACCTGCGGTTCGGGTTCACGGCATCGGATGAGCAGATCAACCACTACGCCGACACCATCGATTTCGACCGTGACGAGGTGTTCGGCATCTTCAACCGGCGCCTGGAACTCATCGCCATGGCGCATTTGGCCTATGCGCCGGCGCCGCAGGTCAGTGGCAAACCGGCGATGGCCGAGTTCGGCGTTTCCGTGCTCCACAAGGCGCGCGGGAGAGGCATGGGCGCGCGCTTGTTCGACCACGCCGTGCTGCATGCGCGCAACAGGCACATCCAGACGCTGTTCATTCATGCGCTGAGCGAAAACTCGGCGATGCTCAAGATCGCACGCAACGCCGGCGCGAAGGTGGAGCGCGAGGGATCGGAGGCCGAGGCTTGGCTCGCCCTGCCGCCCGACGACTTCGCATCCCAGATGGGCGCGATGGTCGAGGAACAGGCCGCCGAATGGGACTACCACCTCAAGGCTCACGCGAAGCGCGTGCAACAGATCGTCGGCAGTCTGTCCGAAGTGACGACGACCTTGAAGGACAAGATCCGCGATACGACCGAGTGACGATGTCGCCGGCCTGAAGCCCCTCGGGTCTGTTCCTGAGGACGGCGAGTCCCGGGCGTCCGTCTGGCGAGTTTGACGTTGGCGCGTACGATGCACTCATGACCGCCACGGACCGCGCGCACACGGATACCGAGAAGCCCTTCGCCGACCTGACCCCCGAGGCCGTTCTCGACGCGCTCGACGCGTTGGGAATGTATGGCGACGGCCGGCTGATCCAGCTCAACTCGTACGAGAACCGCGTGTTCCAGGTCTACCTGGAGAGCGGCGACGTGATGGTTCCGAAGTTCTACCGCCCCGGGCGCTGGAGCAACGCGCAGATCCTCGAGGAGCACAGCTTCTCAGCCGAACTCGCGGCAGCGGAGATCCCGGTCGTCAGCCCGCTGAGGCTTCAAGTTGGAGCCACCTCGCGCCATCCGGTCAGCATCTCCGGCGATCCGCCCACGCTCGCCCACAGCATGGGCCAGCGCTACAGCGTATCGCCGCGGCGCTCGGGGCGCGGGCCCGAGCTCGAAGACGCAAGCACGCTCGAGTGGATAGGCCGCTTCATCGGGCGCATTCATGCCGTCGGTGCGAGCCGCGCGTTCGTGCACCGCGGCCGGCTGGACACCGACACCTATGGCCGCGCGCCGCGCGACTACCTGCTCGCCAACGACTGGCTGCCGCCCGAGGTGCTGCCACGCTGGCGCGTCGCCGTCGACACCGCGCTCGACGCCGTCCAGCGCGCCTTCGACAGCCTGCACGATCTGCGCACGCTGCGCCTGCACGGCGACTGCCACCCGGGCAACATCCTCTGGAGCGACGCCGGCCCGCACTTCGTCGACCTCGACGACGCCCTTACCGGCCCGGCGACGCAAGACCTGTGGATGCTGCTCTCGGGCGATCGCGCGAGCATGACGCGCCAGCTCGGCGCGGTGCTCGCCGGCTACGAGGACTTCATGGACTTTGACTGGCGCGAGCTGCGCCTCGTCGAGCCGCTGCGAACGCTGCGCATGATCCACCACAGCGCGTGGATCGCGCGGCGCTGGAACGACCCCGCATTCCCGGTCGCCTTCCCCTGGTTCGCCGGCCCGGCCTACTGGAGCCAGCAGACGCAGCAACTCAACGAGCAGATCGACGCGATGCTGGAGGCGCCGCTGGGCGCCCCGGCCTACTGACGGCTGCCGCGAATCAGCCGACCAGCAACGCGTTGACCCGCCGCACGTACCCGGCTGGGTCGTCCAGGTGGCCACCCTCGGCGAGCATGGCCTGATCGAACAGGATGTTCGCGAGGTCGTCGAAGTGCGGGCTGGTCTGGAGCTGCTTGACGAGCGCATGCTCGGGGTTCACCTCGAGCACCGGCTGCGCGGTCGGCGCGGCCTGCCCGGCCTGCTTGAGCAGGCGCGTCAAATGCCCGCTCATGTCGCCCTCTTCGGCCACCAGGCATGCCGGCGAATCGACGAGCCGGGTCGTCACGCGGACGTCCTTGGCGCGGTCCTTGAGCACTTCCTTCAGTCGCTCGAGCACCGGCTTGAAGGCTTCCGACGCCGCCTCGGCCTGCTTCTTCTCTTCCTCGTCCTGCAGCTTGCCGAGGTCGACGCTGCCGCGGGCCACGCTCTGCAGCGGCTTGCCATCGAACTCATAGAGATGCGAGAGCATCCATTCGTCGACGCGGTCGACCAGCAGCAGCACTTCGATGCCTTTCTTGCGGAAGATCTCGAGCTGCGGGCTGCTCTTCGCCGCCGCAAGCGTGTCGGCGGTGATGTAGTAGATCGCCTCCTGGCCTTCCTTCATGCGGCCGACGTAGTCGGTGAACGAGACCCCACTGTCGGCCTGCGTCGATGCAAAGCGCAGCAACTTGGTCAGGCGCTCCTGGTTCGCGTGGTCCTCGCCGACGCCTTCCTTCAGCAGCGCGCCGAAGTCACCCCAGAACGCGGCGTACTTGTCGCGCTGCGCGGCGTCTTCGCTGTTCGCCAGGTCCTCCAGCATCGTTAGCACACGCTTGGTGGAGCCCTCGCGGATCGCCTTCACGTCTCGGCTTTCCTGCAGCAACTCGCGCGAGACGTTGAGCGGCAGGTCGGCGCTGTCGATGATGCCCTTCACGAAGCGCAGGTAGACCGGCATCAGCGCCTCGGCGTCGTCCATGATGAAGACGCGTTTGACGTAGAGCTTCACCCCGCCGCGCTTGTCGCGGTTCCAGAGGTCGAACGGCGCCTTGGCCGGCACGTACAGCAGTTGCGTGTACTCGGTGCGGCCCTCGACGCGGTTGTGCGTGTAGGCGAGCGGCGGCTCGCTGTCGTAGCTGATCTGCTTGTAGAACTCCTGGTACTGCTCGGGTGTGATCTCGCTCTTCGGACGCGCCCACAGCGCGGCCGCCTTGTTGACGGTCTCCCATTCGTCCTTGGTCACCTGCTCCTTCTTCTCGGCGTCCCATTCTTCCTTCTGCATCAGGATGGGCAGCGAGATGTGGTCGGAGTACTTGGAGATGATGGACTTGAGCTTCCACGGGCTCAGGAACTCGTCTTCGCCGTCGCGCAGATGCAGCACGACGTCGGTTCCGCGCGTGGGCTTGTCTATGGTCTCGACCTCGAAGTCGCCCGCCCCTTGGGACACCCAGCGCACGCCCTGGTCGGCCGGCACGCCCGCGCGGCGCGACTCGACCGTGATGCGGTCGGCGACGATGAAGCCGCTGTAGAAGCCGACGCCGAACTGGCCGATGAGGTTGGCGTCCTTCTTCTGCTCGCCCTCGAGCTTGCTGACGAACTCGCGCGTTCCGCTCTTGGCGATGGTGCCGAGGTGCGCCACCGCCTCTTCGAGGGACATGCCGATGCCGTTGTCGCGGATCGTGATCGTCTTCGCTGCCTTGTCGAGGATCACGCGCACCTCGAGGTTGGGCGCGTCCTCGTAAAGCGCGCTGTTGTTCAGCGCCTCGAAGCGCAGCTTGTCGCAGGCGTCCGACGCGTTGGAGATCAGCTCGCGCAGGAAGATTTCCTTGTTCGAGTACAGCGAATGCGTGACGAGATGCAGGATCTGCTGCACCTCGGCCTGGAAGGACAGGGTTTGTTTGGTCATGGCGTTAGGTTTCTTGGGAACTCAATACGGCGCGCCGCGCGCAAGGCGCGGTCGAACCGCGAAGGTGGGGTTCGGGGCCGGCTTTTCAAGGTGGCCCGCGGCGCGACGGGCCGAGGCTCAACGTGGCAGCGCCTCGACCTCGCGCTGCCAGCGATCGATCAGGCGCTTTCTTTCGGCCGCGCGGCCGTACTTCTCGAAGTCGTACTTGATCAGGCGCACGCTATCGAGGCTCGGAATGCGCGGGTCGAGCTTGAAGGTCTTGTTGGCCGGGAACTGAAGCGAATCGGCGCGCGCGCCGATGGCCTGGCCGGCCGGGCTCATCAGCCAGTCGTAGTAGCGCCGCGCGGCCTCGGGGTTGCGGCTGCCCTTGACGAGCGCGATGCCGCCGATCTCGTAGCTCGTGCCCTCGCACGGCGCGGCGCTGTGGACCATCGTGAAGCCTTGCTGCCTTTCGTTCTCGAAGCCGAAGATGAAGCTCACGCCGATGCCGACCTCGCCCTTGGCGACGCTCTTGGCCTGCGCGGTGCCGCTGCGCGTGTACTGCACGACGTTGCGGTGGACCTTCTTCAGGTAATCGAAGGCCGCGTCCTCGCCCATCAGTTGCACGAGACCCGCGAGGATCGTGTACGCGGTGCCGCTCGACGCCGGGTGCGAGGTCTCGATTTCGCCCTTGTACTTGGGGTCGGTCAGGTCGGCCCAGCACTTGGGCGGCGGCAGGTGCTTCTTCTTCAGCACGTCGTCGTTCCAGCCGAAGCCGATCGCGCTCGTGTAGAAGCCGCCGACCATGTTGCCGCTCATCGCGTACTGGCGCACGGCCCAGGTGTGCAGGTCGTTGATGTACGCCGGGCGGTAAGGCTGCAGCAGCCCGGCCTCGGCCGCCTGCAGGTACGGATCGCCCGTGCCGCCCCACCAGAGATCGGTCTTCGGGTTGGCGGCTTCGGCGCGCAGTTGCGCCAGCGCCTCGCCGGTCGCCTTGCGCACCTGCAGCACCTTGATGCCGGTCTGGGCCTGAAACTCCTTGGCCGCCAGCTCGCACCAGCTCTGGTCGGTGGAGCACAGCGCCGTGACTTGCTGACCTTGGGCCAGCGCAAGCACGGCACAGCCACTCAGAATGACGGCCAGACCGACGGCGCGTATCGAAGGCAGGGGCATGGTGTCCTCACGGGCAGATGGCAACAGGCGCAGCGTAGCAGGCGCGGGGTGCGCGGATGCATGGTTCGTGCGCGAACGGGCACGCGACAATCGCCTCATGGCCGACGAAGCTGCAGTCCACAAGCGCCGCCTGCGCTACGCCGGCAAACACCCGCGCCGGTTCGAGGAGAAGTACAAGGAACTGAACCCGGCGCTTCACGCCGACGAACTGCGCAAGGTGATGGCACGCGGGCAGACGCCAGCCGGAACGCACAGGCCCATCTGCGTGCGCGAGATCCTCTCGGTACTCGACCCGCAGCCGGGCGAGGTCGGGCTGGACGCGACGCTCGGCTTCGGCGGCCACGCGCAGGAAGTGCTGCCGCGCCTCGCTCCAGGCGGGCGCCTCTTCGGTGTCGACGTCGATCCGCTCGAGTTGCCGCGCACCGAGGCCCGCCTGCGCGGCCTGGGCTTCGATGCGTCGATGCTCATCGTGCGCCGCATGAACTTCGCCGCCCTGCCAACGCTGCTGCCCGAAGGCGGCGGCGGCTTCGACTTCATCCTCGCCGACCTCGGCGTGTCGTCGATGCAGATCGACAACCCGGCGCGCGGCTTCACGTTCAAGGCCGACGGGCCGCTGGACCTGCGCCTGGACCCGTCCAGCGGTCAGCCAGCCTCGGCGCTGCTGCAATCGGTGACGCGCCAACACCTGCGCGAGCTGCTCACGGACAACGCCGACGAGCCGCACGCCGCAGCGCTCGCGGCTGCGCTGCAAGGCCAGTACGTCGAGACGACGACGCAACTGGCAGCGCGGGTCCGGCAAACGATGCGCGCAGCGCTGAAACCGCGGATGAGCGAAGCCGAGCGCGAGGCCGAAACCAAGAAGGCCTTGCAGCGCACCTTCCAGGCCCTGCGCATTGCCGTGAACGACGAGTTCGGTGCGCTCGACGTCCTTCTCTCACAACTGCCAGCGTGCCTCAAGCCCGGCGGGCGGGTCGCGATCCTCTCGTTTCATTCGGGCGAGGACAGGCGCGTGAAGAAGGCCTTCCAGGCCGGTGAGCGCAGCGGCACCTATGCGCGCGTAGCGCCCGAACCAATGCGTCCGTCGTTCGAAGAGCGGCGCGCGAACCCGCGGTCGAGCTCAGCCAAGCTGAGGTGGGCCGTCAAAGCGGGTGGCCATCAGCGTCGCGCCACCTCGCTGCACGTGTAGTCGAGCAGCGCGTCGACAAGTGCAAGCAGGTTCTTCTGCAGCGCTTCGAAGCCAGCGTGTCTGGTGCGCGCGGCCTCGTCCATATAGAGCCGCTTGTTGATCTCGATCTGCAGGCTGTGCCGGCCTGCGCGCGGGTCGGCATAGGCGCGAACGAGTTCGACACCCTTGAAGGGGTCGTTGACCTTCACGTCGTAGCCCATGCCCACGAGCACTTCGCGAACGAACGCGGTAAACGCCGGGTCGCAGCTCGTACCGTCGCGGTCGCCGAGCACGAAGTCGGAACGCGCCCGACCCGCACCGCCCTCGCCCTGTGTGCCGGCGACGGCGTTTATCGAGTGGCAGTTGACGTGGTAGCTGCGCCCGAAGCGCGCCTGCGTCGCAGCGATGCGCTCCTGCAGCGCGCGGTGGTACGGCGTGTGGCAGCGCTCGATGCGATAGCGCACTTCGGCGATGCCGAGCTTGCGCGCGTAGATCGGCGCGCCGTCGTCGAGCGTGCGCCAGAGCAGCGCCTTGCCGATCGCGGCCTTGCCGCTCGGCACGTGCGTGTGCGGCCAGTGCCCGCCTTCGAGAAGGTCGAGGTCGATGTCGCCTGCGTGGCGATTCGCGTCGAGGTAGGTGCGCGGGAACTGCGCTGCCAGCAGCCACACGCCGCGCTCTGTCGCGGGCTGGTACAGCTCGTCGATGAAGCAGTCTTCGCCGTCGCGCAATGCGTGCTCGCTCGCCGCGGCGCCGAAGTCGGCCGGGAAGTCATGACCGCTGTGCGGAGAGTCGAGCAGCAGCGGCTGCACAACGGCCTGCGGGCCGTAGGTGTGGACAGGGGATGTGGGGTTTGTCATGGCCCGTCAATCGTACCTAATGCAGTGTTCGGCGCTGTGCAGCACAGAAAACCGCGCCTTTGCCGCCCCGGCGTCGTTGCAAATCCTCGCGATACCACTTGGTATCGCTGCGGTTTGCGCCTAGCCCGGACGACAAATCCATCGGTTCTCTTATGTGCCGCACAGCGTCGAACGCTGCATTAGCAACGCCACAATCGGCAGGTCCACATCCGATTCGAGGAGAGCGCAGCATGGTCCCGTTTGCCGAGTACACGCGCCACGACGGCCTCGGGCTTGCCGCGCTGGTGCGCAGCGGCGAAGTCAGCGCCGCCGAACTGCTCGAAACGGCCCTCGCCCGCATCGACCAGCACAATCCGGCGCTCAATGCCGTGATCCGCAGGCGCGACGACAAGGTGCGCGCCGAACTGCCGCGCATAGACCCTGCGGCGCCATTTGCCGGCGTGCCCTTCCTCATCAAGGACCTCGTCGCCTCGCTCGCTGGCGAGCCCACGGCCAGCGGCACCCGACTGCTCGCCAACGTACCGATGCCGCGCGACAGCGAAATGGTGCGCCGCTTCCGCGCCGCCGGCGTGCAGATCGCCGGGCGCACCAACACCCCGGAGTTCGGCCTCGTTCCCTACACCGAGCCCGAGCTCTTCGGGCCGACGCACAACCCGTGGTCGCTCCAGCATTCGGCCGGCGGATCGAGCGGCGGCTCGGCGGCCGCAGTGGCAGCCGGGTTGGTGCCGCTCGCCAGCGGCGGCGACGGCGGCGGGTCGATCCGCATCCCGGCGTCGTGCTGCGGCCTGTTCGGCATGAAGCCGAGCCGCGGCCTGACGCCCACAGGCCCCGAGTTCGGCGAGATCTGGCACGGCTTCGTGATCGAGCATGTGCTGAGCCGTTCGGTGCGCGACAGCGCTGCGATGCTCGATGCGACGGCCGGCACCGACGCCGGCGCGCCGTACGCCGCGCCGGCGCAGGCGCGGCCCTTCCTCGACGAGGTTAGCGCCGAGCCCGGGCGGCTTCGCGTCGCCTTCACGCACGAGCCCTTGTTCGGCCGCGGCGCAGTGCACGCCGACTGCATTGCCGGGCTCGAAGCGACGGCGCGCCTGCTCGAATCGCTGGGTCACCACGTCGAGGAGGAAACGCCGCCGGTGGACCGCGAAGCGTGCGCGCTCGCCTTCGTCACCGTGCTCGCCGGCGAGACGCGGGCCGAGATCGACTTCCTCGCGAAGTTCGTGCAGCGCACGCCGAGCGCCACTAACTTCGAGGCCGCGACCTACAGCCTCGGCTTGCTCGGCCGCTCGATCAGCGCCGCGGCGTATGCGGGTGCGATGCGTACGCTGCAGTTGGCGGCGCGCGAGATGGCGCCCTTCTTCGAGCGCCACGACGTGCTGCTCACGCCCACGCTCGCCGCGCCGCCGACACTGATCGGCGCGCTGCAACCGAGCGCCGCCGAGAAACGCATGATGCGCGTCGTCAATGGCATGAACGCCGGCTGGCTGCTCAATGCGCTGGGCGTCATCAAGCCGCTGGCCGAGAAGACCTTCGACTACATGCCCTTCACGCCGCTGTTCAACGTCACCGGCCAGCCGGCGATGTCGGTGCCGCTGCACTGGAACGCCGGTGGGCTGCCGATAGGGATGCAATTCGTCGGCCGTTTCGGCGACGACGCGACGCTCTTTCGCCTGGCCGCGCAACTCGAACGCGCCCAGCCGTGGTTCGAGCGCCGGCCGCCGGGATACTGACCCGCGACCCGGGCACCATCGGCCGAATCCCCGCTACGCCGCTGACGAGCGCTGCGTAAAATCCTTCGCACCTTTCGCTGGGAGTTGCCTTGGATCTAAAGCTGCCGATTCGCATATTCGACGAACTCGCCGACTCGGTCGTCGAATCCACCGGCCTGCTCGACCTGGCGAGCGGTGAGATCCGTTCGGTCGAGCACCTTGACTACGACGCCGACAAGCTCGGCCTGCCGGCCGAGGACGAGGGCTACGAGTTCACGTCGGGCACCTTGGCGAACGGCGACCGCGAGGTTGAGTTTCGGGTCGAGGTCGACGTGGTCACTGGGCATTACTCGGTGACTGCCAGCGAGCTGCTGGAGCTCAAGGGCCGCGCGGCCAAGCTCTTCACCGCGCCACCCGGAACGCAGACCGTGGTGCCACCGCGCAAGCGGCGCTGAAGCGACGCCGGCTGGCTGTTCGGCTCGGTCGATGGGCCACCGGAGCACGAATGTGGCGCTGGGGCTGCATTCGAGCGTCGACGCTGCTATTCTGATCACTCGTTCGCGGCTGACAGGAGTGCACCGATGGCAAGGCTGAATGTGAACGGCAAGGCAGTCGATGTCGACGCCGAGGGCGATACGCCTCTCTTGTGGGTGTTGCGCGAGCAACTCGGCCTGACCGGCACCAAGTACGGCTGCGGCATCGCCGAGTGCGGCGCGTGCACGGTGCTGATCGACGGCGTCGCTGAGCGATCGTGCAAGGTTCGCCTTTCCAATGTCGAAGCGGGCGCGAAGATCGTCACCATCGAGGGCTTGTCGCCGACCGCGACGCACATCGTGCAGAAGGCCTGGGCCGAGCTCGACGTGCCGCAGTGCGGCTATTGCCAGTCTGGAATGATCATGGCCGCGGCGGCGCTGATCGCCGCCAAGCCAAAGCCCAGCGACGCCGACATCGACGAGGCAATGACCAATCTGTGCCGCTGCGGCACCTACAACCGCGTTCGCGCGGCGATCAAGCTCGCGGCGTCAGGGAGGCCGGCATGAGCCCGCACGGCCGCCCCAAGGGCGAATACCGGAGTGCGCAGCACGAAGGTACTCCGGTGCGCGCCGCCAGTGTCTCGCGGCGAGACTTTCTCGCCAGCACGGCCGCCACCGCGGGCAGCCTCGTCGTCGGCTTTCACGTGCCGCGCGTCGCGAGCGCGGCGACGCAGCTCGGCTCGCCCGAGGTCAATGCGTGGGTCGTGGTGAAACCCGACGACACCGTCGTGATCCGGATCGCACGCTCGGAGATGGGCCAGGGCACGCTGACCGGCCTCGCGCAGCTCGTCGCCGAGGAGCTCGACTGCGACTGGTCGCGCGTCACCACCGAATACCCGACACCGGCGCAGAACCTGGCGCGCAAGCGCGTGTGGGGTAACTTCTCAACCGGTGGCAGCCGCGGCATCCGCGAGTCGAACGAATACGTGCGCAAGGGCGGCGCGACGGCCCGCCTGATGCTCGTGCAGGCCGCGGCCAACGAATGGAAGGTCCCTGCCGCCGAGTGCCGCGCGGCGAGCAGCGTCATCACTCACCTGCCAACGGGTCGCAGCACGAGCTACGGCAAGGTTGCTGCTGCGGCAGGCCAGCTCACGCCGCCGGCCGAGGTCACGCTGAAGGAGACGAAAGACTGGAAGATCGCCGGCAAGCCGCTCAAGCGGCTCGACACGGCGGCCAAGCTCGACGGCTCGCAGATTTACGCGATCGACCTCAAGCTACCCGGGATGCTCAACGCGGCGATCCGCGACTGCCCGGTGTTCGGCGGCCGCGTGAAGAGCTTCGACGCCGCGGCCATCGCGGCGCGACCCGGCGTGAAGAAGGTGCTTGCCGTCGGCGACAGCGCCGTCGCGGTGGTGGCGGACACCTGGTGGCACGCGAAGACCGCGCTCGAAGCGCTGCCCATCGTGTGGGACGAAGGCGCCAGCGCCAGCGTCAACAGCGCTGCCATCGCGGCCATGCTCGACGCCGGCCTGACGGCGCCGCAAGCGGCGGTCGGCAACGAGGTCGGCGACGTCAAGTCCGCGCTGGCCGCAGCAGCGCGGCGCGTCGAGGCGGTCTATTCGTGCCCCTACCAGAACCACGCGACGATGGAGCCGATGACGGCCACCGCGCGCTGGACGCCCGAGCGCTGCGAGGTCTGGGCGCCGACGCAAAACGGCGAGGCGGCACTGGCCGTGGCCGCCGAAGAGGCCGGCCTGCCACCATCGCAGTGCGATGTCTACAAGCAACTTCTCGGCGGCGGCTTCGGGCGCCGCGGCGTGAGCGACTACGTGCGCCAGGCGGTGGCGATCGCCAAGCAGTTGCCGGGCACGCCCATCAAGCTGCTGTGGACTCGTGAAGAGGACATGACCCATGGCCGCTACCACCCGATCACCAAGTGCAAGCTGAGCGCCGGGCTCGATGCGCAGGGCAACCTGACCGCCCTGCACATGCGCATCTCGGGCCAGTCGATCATGGCCACGGTCTCGCCGCAGAACATCAAGGACGGCAAGGACCCGCTCGTCTTTCAGGGCCTGAACGCGACCGGCACCGAGGGGGTGATCGGCTACAGCGTGCCGAACCTCTTGATCGACCATGCGATGCGCAACCCGCATGTGCCGGCCGGCTTCTGGCGCGGCGTGAACCTGAACCAGAACACGATCTATCTCGAGTGCTTCATCGACGAGGTCGCGCTCGCCGCGGGGCAGGACCCGCTCGCGCTGCGCCGCAAGCTGCTCGCCGGCCACCCCAAGCACCTGGCCGTGCTCGATGCCGTCGCCGCGCGCGTCGGCTGGGGTCAGCCCGCACCCAAGGGCGTGTATCGCGGCCTGGCGCAAGCGATGGGCTTTGGCAGTTATGTCGCGGCCTGCGCCGAGGTGTCGGTGAGTGACCAGGGCAGACTCAAGATTCACCGCATCGTCGCCGCCACCGACTGCGGCCACGCCGTCAACCCGCAGCAGATCAAGGCCCAGGTCGAAGGCTCGTTCGCGTATGGCCTGTCGGCGGCACTGCACGGCGAATGCACGGTCAAGGACGGCCGCATCGAGCAGCGCAACTTCAACACCTATCCGCTGCTCGGCATGGACGAGATGCCCGCCGTCGAGACGATCGTGATGCCCTCGGGCGGCTTCTGGGGCGGCGTCGGCGAGCCAACGATTGCGGTGGCCGCGCCGGCCGTGCTCAACGCCGTCTTCGCCGCCACCGGCAAGCGCATTCGCGACCTGCCGCTGAAGAACCACAGCTTGAAGAAGGCGTGAGATGGCGCGGGCTGCGCGCTCGCTGGGCTTTCTGCTTGCGGCTGCCTGCATCGTCGCAGCGCAGCCGGTGCAGGCCCAGAGCGTCGCTGGCCTGAAGGCATTTGTCGCCGACGGCGACGCGATCCCTTCGCCGCTGGCCGACGTGCCCGGAGACGCCGCACGCGGCCGCGCCATCGTCGTCAACCGGCAACTCGGCCTGTGCCTGTTATGCCATTCCGGGCCATTCGCGCAAGAGCCTTCGCAGGGCACGCTCGCACCCAGCCTCGCCGGTGCCGGCAGCCGGTGGAGCGAGGGTCAGTTGCGCCTTCGCATCGCCGACGCGCGGCGCGTGAATCCTCTGACCATCATGCCGTCGACGTATCGCGTCGATGGCTTGACGCGCGTAGGCGCGGCGTGGCGGGGCCAGCCGATCTTGACCGGCCAGCAGATCGAAGACGTGGTCGCGTTTCTGCGCACGCTGCGCGATTGACGGCATCGCCGATGAAGCGCCGATCCGCCTTCACACCGACTCGCCGCGAGTGCCTTGCGGCGGGCCTGGTCTTCGGCGTGTCGGTGCTGTCGCGCCCGGCGTGTGCCGACGACGAGCTCGCCGCCAGCGTGCGCGCCTTCACCGGCGGAGCGCCGGTGCGCGAGGGCAAGGTCAAGTTGGAAGTCGCGGAGCTGGTGGAGAACGGCAACACGGTGCCGATCACGGTCAGCGTCGCGAGCCCGATGACGCCCGAGGCACATGTCAAGACCATCGCCGTCTTCAACGAGCGCAACCCGCAGCGCGACGTGGCGGTCTTTCACCTCGGGCCGCGTGCAGGGCGGGCAACGGTTGCAACACGCATCCGCCTCGCGACGTCGCAACGACTCGTCGCCATCGCCCGTCTGAGCGACGACACGTGGTGGTCGCACTCGGTCGAGGTGATCGTCACCATCGCTGGCTGCGTGGAAAGCTGAAATGACGACCCCCAAGCTTGCGGCTACGCCGCTTCGCGGCCCCCCGAGGGGGCGCAGCCCGCCTTGGGGCCGAGGCTGGACACAGACAGTCCCGGCGGACTGGCTGTCGCCTGCCGAAGGCCGACAGGCTCTGGTCGACGGCGGCCCGGCGGCGGGCTGATCATGGCCCGCGCCCTCATCAACATGCCACGAACCGCGCGCAAAGGCGAGGTCATCGAGATCCGGACGCTGATCGCGCACACCATGGAAAGCGGCTACCGCTCGGACGCCGAAGGCCGCGTCGTGCCGGCGGACATCATCCGCCGCTTCACCGCGCGCTACGACGACGAAGTGGTGTTCAGCGCCGAGCTGTTCCCGGCCATCGCCTCCAACCCCTACCTCGCGTTCAGCACGACGGCGACGGCGAGCGGAACGCTCAGCTTCACCTGGGAAGGCGATCGCGGATTCGTGCAAACCGAGAGCCTGAGCCTGACGGTGACATGAGGCGCACTTGGCTCCTCGCCGGCTGCCTGGCGCTGGCCGCGGCCCACGCCGATGAAACTGTTGTCGATGCCCGCCGCTCGGGGTTCGAGTTCATGACGCCGCAGACGCAGGCGCTGCAGCGCGACGACACGCTCAACCCCGGCATGCTGTGGGTCAGCGAAGGCGCCGATGGGTGGAACAAGAGCGTGGGCGCCGACGCACGCTCCTGCGCCAATTGCCACGGCGACGCAGCGCTCAGCATGCGCGGTGTCGCGGCGCGTTACCCGGCCTTCGACACCGCCGAACAACGAGTCGTCGACCTCGGTGCGCGCATTCAGCGCTGCCGGGTGCGCCACCAGCGAGGCAGCGCCTTGGCCGCCGAGAGCAGCGAACTGCTGAGCCTGCAGAGCTACGTCGCCCGCCAGTCGCGGGGGATGCCCATTGCGCCCGACCCCGACCCGCGGCTGGCCGCGGCCCGCGATCGCGGGCGCGCGCTGTACGTGCGCCGCATCGGGCAACTCGACCTCTCGTGCGCCGAGTGCCACGACGACCGCCCCGGGCAGCGCCTGGGCGGCAGCGTGATTCCGCAAGCGCACCCGACCGGCTACCCGATCTATCGGCTGGAATGGCAGGGCATGGGTTCACTGCAGCGCCGGCTTCGCGGCTGCATGAGCGGCGTTCGCGCCGAGCCCTACGCGTACGGCGCGCAGGAGCTGGTGGAACTCGAGCTCTACCTCACGACGCGCGCCGCCGGCCTGCGCATGGAGGCACCCGCGGTCAGGCCGTAGAGCATGGCCGCGGATTGGACGGCCGCGCGGAGGTCAGGCGGTCGGCAGCTTGTAGTCCTTGAACTGCTCGCGCAGCCGGTTCTTCAGCATCTTGCCGGTGGCGCCGATCGGGATCGCGTCGACGAAGACGACATCGTCGGGCGTCCACCACTTGGCGATCTTGCCCTCGAAGAAAGCGAGCATCTCGTCCCGCGTCAGCTCGGCGCCGGGCTTTCTGACGACGACCAGCAGCGGCCGCTCGTCCCACTTCGGGTGCGCGGCCGAGATGCACGCCGCCATCGCCACCTTGGGGTTGGCCATCGCAATGTTCTCGATGTCGATCGAGCCGATCCACTCGCCGCCGGACTTGATGACGTCCTTGCTGCGGTCGGTGATCTGCATGTAGCCGTCGGCGTCGATCTTGCACACGTCGCCGGTCGGGAACCAGCCGTCACCATCCGCGTAGACCAGCGGGTCGCCGCCCTCGTCCTTGAAGTAGCGGCTCATGATCCACGGCCCGCGCACCAGCAGTTCGCCCGAGGCCTCGCCGTCCCAGGGCAGCTCGGCACCGGCCACGTCGACGATCTTCATGTCGACGCCGTAGATCGCACGGCCCTGCTTGGCCATCACCGCATAGCGCTCTTCCTGCGTCTGCGCCAAGTGCTTGGCCTTGAAGGTGCACGCAGTGCCGAGCGGGCTCATCTCGGTCATGCCCCAGGCGTGCAGCACCTGCACGCCGTACTGCTCGTTGAAGGCGCGGATCATCGCCGGCGGGCAGGCCGAGCCGCCGATGACGCTGCGGTTCATGGTGCTGAACTTGAGCTTGTTGGCCTCGACGTACGAGAGCAGCCCCTGCCAGACGGTGGGCACGCCGGCCGAGAGCGTGACCTTCTCGGCCTCGAAGAGTTCATAGAGCGACTTGCCGTCCAGCCCCGGGCCGGGGAAGACGAGCTTGGCGCCGACCATGCAGGCCACATAGGGCAGGCCCCAGGCGTTGACGTGGAACATCGGCACCACGGGCAGGATGGTGTCGCGCGCCGAGCAGTCCAGCGCGTCGGGCAGTGCCGCGGCGTAGGTGTGCAGCACCGTCGAGCGGTGGCTGTAGAGCACGCCCTTGGGGTTGCCCGTCGTGCCCGACGTGTAGCACAGCGACGAAGCGCTGTTCTCGTCGAAGCTCGGCCAGGTGAAGGTGTCGTTCTCGGCGCCCAGCAATTCGTCATAGCAAAGCAGCCCGGGGACCTTGCTCTCCTTGGGCATGTGCGCGCGGTCGGTCATCGCGACAAAGGTCTTGATCGTCTTCACGCGCGAGGCGATGGCCTCGATCAGCGGCAGGAAGGTGAGGTCGAAGAAGATCGCGCTGTCTTCGGCGTGGTCGGCGATGTAGACGAGCTGATCGGGGTGCAGGCGCGGGTTCAGCGTGTGCAGCACCGCGCCCGAGCCGGAGACGGCGTAGTACAGCTCCATGTGGCGGTAGCCGTTCCAGGCCAGCGTGGCGACGCGGTCGCCCGATTGGATGCCCAGCTTGGCGAGCGCATTGGCCATCTTGCGCGAGCGCGCAGCGAGGTCGCGGAAGGTCTGGCGGTGGATGTCGCCCTCGACCCGGCGCGAAACGATTTCCTGCTCGCCATGGTGGCGTTCGGCGTGCACGAGCAGCGACGAGATCAGCAGCGGCTGCTGCATCATTTGGCCGAGTACGGTCATTCGGGTTCTCCTGGAGTCGATGGGTCTGCGGTCAAGCTCAAAGCATACCGATTTCCGCGCCGATTCCGATCGGCGAAAACGCCCATACGCTTGGCCCTACTGGTGGTTTGCCGGGTTGTCACATCCTCGACGAGGGCGACAATTCGGCGGCAGCATCCACTCACTCCACGAAACTCCCCATGTTCGACTACATCATCATCGGCGGCGGCTCGGCCGGCTGCGTGCTCGCTTCGCGCCTGAGCGAAGACCCGGCCGTCAAGGTCTGCCTGCTCGAAGCCGGCCCGGCCGACAAGAGCGTGCTCATCCACTGCCCGGCCGGCCTTGTCGTGCTGGCGCAGAACGGCCAGGCCAACTGGGCCTTCGACACCGCGCCGCAACCGGGCCTGAACGGCCGCATCGGCTATCAGCCACGCGGTAAGGTGCTCGGCGGCTCGAGCTCGATCAACGCGATGATCTACATCCGCGGCCAGCGCGAGGACTACGAAGGCTGGGCCGCCGAAGGCAACGCCGGCTGGGGCTGGGAGGGCGTGCTGCCCTACTTCAAGCGGGCCGAGCACAACGAGCGCGGCGCCGACGCCTTCCACGCCACCGGCGGGCCGCTGAACGTGATGGACCTGCGCAGCCCGAACCGCTTCGGCCCGCTGTTCGTCAAGGCCGCGCAGCAGGCCGGCTTCCCGTTCAACCCCGACTTCAACGGCGCCAGCCAGGAAGGCGTGGGCATGTACCAGGTGACGCACAAAAACGGCGAGCGTTTCAGCGCCGCGAAGGCCTACCTCACGCCCAACCTCGGGCGCGCCAATCTGCAGGTCGTGACCGGCGCGCACACCACGCGCATCCTGCTCGAAGGCCGGCGCGCAGTGGGCGTCGAAGCGCGCATCGGCGGCGAGCTGAGGCAATTCAAGGCGTCGCGCGAGGTGCTGCTCAGCGCCGGCGCGCTGCAATCGCCGCAGGTGCTGATGCTCTCGGGCATCGGCCCGGGTGCGCAGTTGCAGCGTTATGGCATCGCGACCGTGCACGACCTGCCCGGCGTCGGCGAGCACCTGCACGACCACATCAACGTGATCCAGGTCGTCAATGCGCCCAAGCTGACCGACACCTTCGGCGTCTCGGCGACCGGCGCGGTCAACGCCATCCGCGGCGTCTTCGAGTGGCGCCGTCAGCGCAACGGCATGCTGACGACCAACTTCGCCGAGGCCGGCGGCTTCATCAAGAGCCGCCCCGAGGAGCCGCTGCCCGACCTTCAACTGCACTTCGTCGTCGGCAAGCTCGCCGACCACGGCCGCAAGACGCTGTTCGGCCATGGCTACTCATGCCACGTCTGCCTGCTGCGGCCCAAGAGCCGCGGCAGCCTCAAGCTGGCCAGCGCCGACCCGCTGGCCGCGCCGCTGATCGACCCCAACTTCCTCGGTGAGCGCGAGGACATGGACGTCCTGCTGCGCGGCTTCAAGCAGCTGCGGCGCATCCTGCACCAGAGCGCGCTGGCGGATTTCGGCGGCAAGGAGTTGCCCGATCTCGCTGCCGCGCAGAGCGACGCCGAAATCGAGCAGTTCATCCGCAACAACGCCGACACCGAATACCACCCGGTCGGCACCTGCCGCATGGGCCCGGGGCCATTGGACGTCGTCGACACCGAATTGCGCGTGCGCGGCATGCACGGCCTGCGCGTGGTCGACGCGTCGATCATGCCCTCGCTCGTCAGCGGCAACACCAATGCGCCGACGATCATGATCGCCGAGAAGGCGTCCGACATGATTCGCGGTTCTGCCGCGAAGAGCGCGCCGTCGACGCGCGAGGCGGACCTCGTCGCGACGGTCTGACCCGCTTTACACGACGCTGACGGGAGACATCGGCGCGTACAACGCTCCGACGCTAGCGCCTAGCCCTGCCGGGGCCCGCTTGAGCATGTGCGGGTGCCAGCCGAGCACGGCCAGCATCACGAGGTAGCCGGCGACAAAGCCGAGCGCCACGTGCCAGCCATGCCGGAGCCACTGCGCGAGCGAGCGAGCCTCGGGGTACATGCCGGCCAGGGCGACGCCGGCCGACGAGCCGAACCAGATCATCGAGCCGCCGAAGCCGACCGAGAAGGCGAGGAAGCCCCAGTCGTAGCCGTTCTGATGAATGGCGAGCGAAGTGAGCGGGATGTTGTCGAACACCGCCGACAGGAAGCCAAGCCCCATCGTCGTCTGCCAGGTCGCCGCGGGCAGATGCTCAACGGGCATCAGCGACGCGCACCAGACCAGCGAGAGCAGGAACACGCTGCCCTTGAGCGCGCCGGGCAACAGGCTCCACTGCGGCGCGCGCAACCGCGCCATCAGAAGCAGCGAGATCACCACCGCGCCGCCGATCACGGGCAGGCGGTCGAGCATCGCAGGGTCCTCGAGGTTGAACCAGACGTTGGCCGCGATCGCCGCGCCGAGCACCGCGACCACCACCGCCAGCCGGGCAAGCTCGACGCGAACGCCCGGGGTGTCGTCGCACGCGATCGGCTGGTAGCGATGCTGCTGCTTGGCCGCGAAGACGCCGAAGATCGCCAGCGCCACCACGCCGCCGACGTAGGCCTCGAGCACCTGCAGGGGGCTCGTGCCGGCGATCCACATCATCGTCGTCGTCGTGTCGCCGACCACGCTGCCGGCGCCGCCGGCATTGGATGCGGCGACGATGGCGGCCAGGAAGCCGATGTGCACCTTGCGCCGGAAGAGCACCTTGGCCATCGTGCCACCGATCATCGCGGCGGCGATGTTGTCGAGGAAACCCGAGATCACGAACACGCCGACGAGCAGCACGAAGCCACCCTTCCAATCATCGGGCAGCAGGTGCGGCAACACCTCGGGCAGGCGGCTCTTCTCGAAGTGATCGGCCAGCAGTGCGAAGCCGAGCAGCAGGCCAAGCAGGTTGGCCAGCGTGACCCACTCGTGCCCGAAATGAGAGGCGAGCCCCGCAAGACCCGGGCCGGCCTTGAAACCGGTGACGAGCAGTTGGTAGAGCGATATCCCGACTGCGCCGGCGAGCGCGACCTTGAGCGTGTGGTTGTGCAGGGTTGCGACGCCGACCAGCACCAGCGCAAAGAGCAGGAAATCAAGCGGGATGCCGGCCAGCGACACGGAGCGGGACGCGGCCAACGCTGGCGCTGGCGCGATGACCAGGCCGGCGGCCAGGGCGGCCACCGCCCAGGGGTCCCGTTGTCGCATGCTCCCCTCGCGCCGACGCGACTTCATAGACCCAGGCGCGCGGTCGAAAGATAGGTCTGCCGGTACTCCTCGAACGGCAGCGCGTCGGCGGCCTCGATCCGCTTCTGCTCGGCCACCGAGGCCTCGGCCAGCGCGGCGAAGTGCGCCGCCATTTCGGCCGGGAAAGGCAGGCCGAGCAGCCTGGCCTTGGTGCGCAGCGACTGCTCGCGCGTGAAGGCGGTGTACGAGCCTTCGAAGTCTTCGATCATCGTCGACAGCACCTGCGCGGACGGCGCACGCTCGGCATCGTTCAACACCTCGCGCGCGTTGGCCAGCGCGTCGCCGTAGCGGTCGCCGCCATGCGCCGCATCGAGTGCAGCCGCAGCCGGCGCGCACTCGCCCAGCAATTGCAGCCCCCAATCGCGCAGCGCGATCTCGCCGTCGCCGCTCTCGAGCATCAGGCCGGGCTCTCGCCCGCGCGCGGCGGCGCGAAGCTGGTTGCGGCCCAGCGCGGCGATCTCCTGCGGCGTGTCGGGCGGGCTGTCGGTCAGCAGGCAGTGCAGCAGGAAGACGTCCAGGAAGCGCAGCGTCTGCTCCTGGATGCCGACGGGCACGAAGGGATCGAGGTCCATGCAGCGCACCTCGACGTACTCGACGCCTCTCTGGCGCAGCGCGTGCAGCGGACGCTCGCCGTGGGCGATGACGCGCTTGGGGCGTATCGTGCCGTAGAACTCGTTCTCGATCTGCAGCAGGCTGGACGCGAGCTGGTTGTAGTCGCCGCCCGGGTTGCGAATGCCGATCGCTTCGTAAGGCGGATACGGTTTGGTCAGCGCGCCCTGCAAGGACGAGGCATAACTGTCCAAGCTGTTGTAGCTGACCGCGAGCGCGGCCTGGGCGTCGCTCTGGTAGCCGAGCCGCCCCATGCGCAGCGACGTGCCGTGCGGCATGTACAGCGTGTACTTTGACAACTGCTGCAGCTCGTGCGCGCGGCCGGCGACGAAGCTCGTGCAGACCGCGGGCGAGGCGCCGAACAGAACCAGCAACAGGAACGAATGGCGGCGGAAGTTGCGGATCAGCGCGAAGTACTGCTCACTCGAGACGCCGGGCATCGACCAGTTGTAATGGATGCCCGAGATCGTCTGCATGCGCCGCCCGTAGCGGTGCCCGAGGCCCATGCGGTAGATGCTCTTGGCGCGGCCGACGTTGGACGAGCCGTAGACGCCGATCGGGATCGTCTCGTCGGTCGGCAGCCCGCAGGGCATGCTGCCGACCCACAGCATCTCGCCCTCGATCGCGCGGTAGACGAACTGGTGGATCTGCGTCAGCTCGGCCAGGCAAGCCGCCGGGTCGGCGTGCACGCCGGTGATGAGCTCGAGCTGCGACTCGCTGAAATCGGTCGTGATGCGCGGGTTGGTCAGCGCCGCGCCGAGCGCAGCCGGGTGCGGCGTCAGCGCGAGCGAGCCGCTGGCCTGCGTGCGCAAGCTCTCCTTCTCGATGCCGCGCCGGATGCCATGCAGTGCGTCCGGCGCCAGATTGCGCAGGCGTTGCTGCAAATCCGTCATTCGCTGTCTCCTCGTGTCGGGGGCGTCAACGGTAGCAGACGAACGATGACAGCGCTGGCCGCCGTCCGATTCGCCCCGGACGATCGAGCCATCCCGGCCGCCAGGTGCGGGGCCCTCAGTTCGCGAAAGCCGCGATCCCGGTCTGCGCGCGGCCGAGGATCAGCGCGTGCACGTCGTGCGTTCCCTCGTAGGTGTTGACGACCTCGAGGTTGACGAGGTGGCGCGCCACCGCGTATTCGTCGCTGATGCCGTTGCCGCCCATCATGTCGCGCGCCAGGCGGGCCACGTCGAGCGCCTTGCCGCAACTGTTGCGCTTCATGATGCTCGTCGTCTCGACCGCCGCCGTGCCTTCGTCCTTCATGCGCCCGAGGCGCAGGCAGCCTTGCAGCGCGAGCGTGATCTCGGTCTGCATGTCGGCAAGCTTCTTCTGGATCAACTGGTTCGCCGCCAGCGGGCGCCCGAACTGCTTGCGGTCGAGCACGTACTGGCGGGCGCGGTGCCAGCAGTCCTCGGCCGCGCCGAGCGCGCCCCAGGCGATGCCGTAGCGCGCGCTGTTCAGGCACGTGAACGGGCCCTTGAGGCCGCGCACCTCGGGGAAGGCGTTCTCCTCCGGGCAGAACACGTTGTCCATCACGATCTCGCCGGTCGTGCTCGCGCGCAGGCCCACCTTGCCGTGGATCGCGGGGGCCGACAGGCCCTTGGCGCCCTTGTCGAGAACGAAGCCGCGAATCGCGCCTTCGTCGTCCTTGGCCCAGACGACAAACACGTCGGCAAACGGGCTGTTGCTGATCCACATCTTGCTGCCCGTCAGGCTGTAGCCGCCGGGCACCTTGCGGGCGCGCGTGACCATGCCGCCCGGGTCCGAGCCGTGGTCCGGCTCGGTGAGACCGAAGCACCCGATCAACTCGCCGGTGGCCAGCTTGGGCAGGTACTTCTGGCGCGTCGCCTCATTGCCGAATTCGAAGATCGGCACCATCACGAGCGAGCTTTGCACGCTCATCATCGAGCGGTAGCCCGAGTCGACGCGCTCGACCTCGCGCGCGACGAGGCCGTAGCAGACGTAGTTCAGCCCGGCGCCGCCGTAGGCCTCGGGGAGGGTCGGGCCGAGCAGGCCGAGCTCGCCCATCTCGCGAAAGATCGCGGTGTCGGCAGTCTCGTTGCGAAACGCCTCAAGCACGCGCGGAGCGAGGCGCCCTTGCGCGTAGGCGGCGGCCGAGTCGCGCACCATGCGCTCTTCGTCGGTGAGTTGCTGGTCGAGCAGCAGCGGGTCGTCCCACTGGAACGATGCGTGTTTGGCAGCCATGGGGTCTCCGGGTTGGCGGGATGTGATGCGAGGGTTCAAGACGCTGTCTTCAGCAGCGACACGCCGAGTGCGGCGCGCCGGCGCAGCCAGGGCGATGGGCGGTAGCGCGGGTCGCCGCTCAGGGCAAGCATGTTGTTCAGCACCTTGAGCACGGTCGCCGCGCCGAGGCGGTCGCCCCAGGCCAGCGGGCCGTGCGGGTAGCCCAGGCCCAGCGTCACCGCGCGGTCGATGTCGGCCGGCTCGGCAATGCCCTGCTGGGCGATGTCGCAGCCGATGTTGACGATGGTCGCGACGACGCGCTGCGCGATGAGCCCCGCGCTGTCGCGCAGCACCGCAACGCGCGCGCCGTCGCTCGCGAGCAGGCCGTGCGCGGCATCGCGAACAGCGGCACTCGTCACGGGCGAAAGCATCAGGCTGCGTCGGCGATCGTTCGCGAACAACATGTCCAGGCCCACGGCGCGGGTCGCGTCGAGCGCCTCACGGGCGCAGCACGCGGTCACGTCCTCGCCAAGCGGGGTGACGATGCACAGCGCCGCCTCGCTCGGCCGCGCGCCGCTTTCGATCGGCGCACCGAGCGCCGTCAGCAACTCGCGCGCGAGCTCGGCCAGTGCGGGTTCGGCAGCGCCGACCCACACGCTCGCCGGGCGCGCGCCCGGCACCGGCGCATCGGGCACCGGCACGGCGCGTCCTTCGACGTAGCGGTAGTAGCCCTCGCCCGTCTTGCGCCCGAGCAGCCCCGCCACGCGGCGCTGGGCGGCGAGCGGCGACGGCCGAAAGCGCGGCTCCTCGAAGTACTGGTGGTAGATGACCTCCATCACCGGCACCGAGACATCGAGCCCGGTCAGGTCGAGCAGCTCGAACGGGCCCAGCTTGAAGCCGGCCTGTTCGCGCAGCACGGCGTCGATCACGTGCGGCTCGGCGATGTTCTCGCCGAGCAGGCGCAGCGCCTCGGTGCCAAAGCCGCGCCCGGCGTGGTTGACGATGAAGCCCGGCGTGTCCTTCGCACGCACCGGCAGGTGGCCCATGCGCCGCGCCAGCGCCATCAGCGCGTCGCCCACGTCGCGGCGGCCGCGAACGCCGTCGATGACTTCGACGACCTTCATCAGCGGCACCGGATTGAAGAAGTGATATCCGGCCACACGCTCCGGGTGCGCGCAGGCAGCGGCGATCGCGGTGACGGAGAGCGACGACGTGTTCGTCGCCAGCACGCAGGATTCGCCGACCAGCGCTTCGAGCGTGCGAAAAAGCGCGCGCTTGGCATCGAGGTCCTCGACGATCGCCTCGACGACCAGCGACACGCCGGCAAGCGCGTCGAGGCTGCCGACGACGCGCAATCGCGTACCCGCGCGCTCGGCGTCGTCCGCGCTCAGCTTGCCCTTTTGCTTCAAGGTGTCGAAGGTCGCGAGCAGCGCCTCGCGCGCCTTCTGCGCGGCGCCCGCGAGGGCGTCGTGTAGCAGCACGGTCACGCCCGACTGGGCGGCGATCTGCGCGATGCCGCGCCCCATCGCGCCGGTGCCGACGACGGCGATCTGGAGTTCGCTGGAGTGGGGGTCGAAGATCATGATGGGGTAGGTCGGAAGGACGAGCTCAGGCGGCCCATGATTGCCGGAATGCTTGGCACCGAGCTCACCGCCAAGACGCCATGGAATCCATTATCTTCTCGGCGCCTTTGCGTCTTGGCGGCTCACGATCTCGCAACAGCAACGACTGACCGCCACGAAATGCTAACGCTCAAGCTCATCATCGCGGCGCGCGCAATCGAAAGCGTTGCAGCTTGCCGGTCTCGGTGCGCGGCAGCGCGCTGAGGAATTCGACCGCTCGCGGGTACTTGTACGGCGCGACGGTGCGCTTGACGAACTCCTGCAGCTCGCGCGCCAGCGCCTCGCTTGGCGCATGCCCCGCGCCCGGCACGACGAAGGCCTTGACGATCTGCCCGCGCTCGGCGTCGGGCACGCCGATCACCGCGCATTCGGCGACGGCCGGGTGCTGCATCAGCGCGTCTTCGACCTCGGGTGCGCCGATGTTGTAGCCGGCCGAGATGATCATGTCGTCGGTGCGCGCCTGGTAGTGGAAGTAGCCGTCGGCGTCCATCAGGTAGGCGTCGCCGGTGTAGTTCCAGCCGTCCTTCACGTAGCTGGCCTGGCGCGCGTCGTCCAGGTAGCGGCAGCCCGTCGGGCCCTTGACGGCGAGCTTGCCGACGCTGCCCACCGCCGCCGGGTGGCCATCGTCGTCCATCACGCAGGCGTGGTAGCCGGGGACGACGGTGCCGGTCGCGCCGGGCCGCGCGTGCGCCTCGTCGGCGGAGATGAAGATGTGCAGCATCTCGGTCGCGCCGATGCCGTCGATGAGTTCGATGCCGGTCGCGTCCTTCCACAGCGCGCGCGTCGCCGCGGGCAGCGCTTCGCCGGCCGAGACGCACTTGCGCAGGCTGCCGCCCTTTTCCGCCGCGAGGCGCAGCGAGCGCGCCGGCTCGGCCATCGCGCGGTACGAGGTCGGCGCCGTTGCGAGCACGGTGGCGCCGAAGGCATGGATGGCCTCCAGCAAGGCGACAGGCGTGGTTCTCTCCAGCAGCACGAGCGACGCGCCGACGCTCATCGGGAACAGCAGCAGGCTGCCGAGGCCGAAGGTGAAGGCCAGCGGCGGGCTGCCGATGAACACGTCGTCGGCGCGCGGATGCAGCACGTGGCGCGGCCAGCAGATGCAGGCGGCCATCACGTCGCGGTGGAAATGCATGGTCGCCTTGGGCGTGCCGGTCGTGCCCGAGGTGAAGGCGAAGATGCAGGCGTCCGCCGCCGCGGTCGGCACGTTGACGAAGTCGTCGCTGTGGCGCGCCATCGCGGCCTCCAGGCCGGATGCGGAGTCGTCGTTGTGAAAGCGCAGTTGCCTCAAGACGGGCTGCTCGCGCATTGCCGCTTGCAACTCGTCCGCCAGCCGCGCATCGCACAGCGCGTGCGTGACCTGCGCCTTGGCGATGATGTGGGCGAGTTCCTTCGCGCGCAGCAGCGGCATCGTCGCCACCGCAATGCCGCCGGCCTTCATCACCGCGAACCAGCACGCGGCCAGCATCGGACTATTCGGCGCCCGCAGCAGCACGCGGTTGCCGGGCACGAGGCCCATGTCCTCGACCAGCACGTGGGCGATGCGGTTGGCGCGCTTTTGCAGCTCGGCGTAGGTCCAGACGAGGCCGCCCGGTGCGCGGATGCAGATGCGCTCGCCCTGCCCGCTCGCGACCCAGCGGTCGAGCAGCTCGCTCGCGCAGTTCAAGAGCGGCGGGAACTGCAACTCGGGCTGCTCGAACAGAAACTCCGGCTGCTGCGCCAGGCGCGGCAGGTGATCGTGGGCAAACGTATCGACGTGAGCAGATCGACCCATGACATCACCCCCTTCACGCCGCGGCGGCGCCGAATTCCTTGAGCAGGTCGCGCCCGATGATGAGCTGCTGCACCTCGGTCGCGCCCTCGTAGATGCGCAACGACCGGATCTCGCGGTACAGCCGCTCGACCGGCTGCTCGCTGACGACGCCCAGGCCGCCGAAGATCTGCACCGCGTCGTCGATCACCTTCTGCGCGCCTTCGGTGGCCACCATCTTGGCCATCGCCGCCTCGCGCGTCACGCGGTGACCCTGGTCGCGCATCCACGCCGCGCGGTAGACGAGCAGCGCCGCGCCGTCGATGGTGGTCGCCATCTGCGCCAGCTTGGCCTGCGTGAGCTGGAAGTCGGCCAGCACCTGGTTGAACATGCGGCGCTGGCTCGAGCGCGCCAGCGCCTCGTCGAGCGCGCGCCGCGCGAAGCCGAGCGCCGCGGCGGCGACCGAGGTGCGGAAGACGTCCAGCGTGCGCATCGCGACCTTGAAACCCTGCCCCGCTTCGCCGACGCGCTGCGAGAGCGGCACGCGGCAGTTCGTGAAGCGCAGGCGGGCCAGCGGGTGCGGCGCGATGACGGGGATGCGCTCGGCAATCTCGAGGCCCGGCGTGCCGGCATCGACGACGAAGGCCGAGATCCCGCGCGCGCCGCGACGCGTCGCCCCGGACTCGTCGCCTTCGCCGGTGCGAACGAAGACGACGTAGAAGTCGGCAATGCCGCCGTTGGAGATCCACGTCTTCTGGCCGTCGATGACGACCGAGTCGCCGTCGATGCGACCCGCGCAAGCCATGGCCGCGACGTCGGAGCCGGCCTCGGGTTCGGACAGCGCAAACGCCGCGATCGCGTCGCCCCGCGCGACACGCGTGAGATAACGCTCTTTCTGCGCTGACGTGCCGGCGAGCGAGAGCGCGCCCGAGCCGAGGCCTTGCATCGCGAACGCGAAATCGGCGAGGCCCGAGTGGCGCGCCAGCGTCTCGCGGATCAGGCACAGCGAGCGCGTGTCGATGGCGTCTCTCGCGCCGCCGACGTCCTTGCCCGCCACCGCGTAACGCAGCCAGCCCGCGGCGCCGAGCGCGCGCACCAGCGCCTTGCATTCGGCATCGACATCGGCGCCGTGCGCGTGTGCGAGGTGCTCGCCCGCCCACGCGTCCACGGCGCGCGCCAGCTCGCGCTGGCGGTCGTCGAAGAAGGGCCAGTCGAGGTAGCGCGTGTCGCTCATGTCGTCTCCGTGCGGTGGCGCTCGGTCGGTCGCCGCCCTGCGCGGAGTCTAAACCTGGGCCCTCGCCGCGTCGGCCGCGGACTGGTTCTTCGCGAGCTGCAGGCGCAGTTGGCCGAGCTGCTCGAACAGCGCCTCCTGGCTCGCCGCGTCGACGCCCGCGAACAGCTCCACCACCCAGCGCTCGTGCTCGGCGGCGATGCGCTCGAACACGCGCCGGCCGGGTGCGGTGAGCTTGATGCGAAACGAGCGGCGGTCGCTCGGGTCGTCCTCGCGCACGACGAGGCCTTCCTTAACCAGCTCGTCGGTGAGGCCGGTCACATTGCCGCCCGTCACCATCAGGTAGCGCGAGAGCGCGTTCATGCGCAGACCGTCCGGGTGGCGATAGAGCTGGGCCAGGCAATCGAAACGCGCCAGCGTGATGCCAAAGTGCGTGCGCAGGCGCTTGCGTACTTCGGTCTCGATCTGCGCGTTGCACGCCAGCAGGCGCAGCCAGACCTTGAGCGCAAGCCGGTCACCCGAGGCCGCACGCGCTTCGTGGCCGATGCTGTCCTCGCCAAGCAGTTTGAGCAGATCAAGCCGCTTGGGGCGCGGCTTGGCCACTGTGGTCACGTCACTCCCCCGCCGGCAGCCTGGGCGGCCGCCTGCGCGCGTTCGCGCTCAAGGTTGCGCTCGAGCTGCGACTTGGCGGCGAGGTATTGCTTCGGCCACGGCTGGGCGACGAAGCCGATGCGCGCCGCTTCCATCAGCGTCCACGCCGGGTTGGCCAGGTGCGGCCGGCCGACGGCGCACAGGTCGGCGCGGCCGGCGGCGACGATGCTGTTGATGTGGTCGGCCTCCGAGATCGCGCCGACGGCGATCGTCGCGATGCCGGCCTCGTTGCGGATGCGGTCGGCGAACGGCGTCTGGTACATGCGGCCGTAGGTGGGCTGCTGCTTCGCGCTGACCTGACCAGACGAGCAATCGATCATGTCGGCGCCCGCGGCCTTGAAGGCGCGCGCGATCTCGACCGCGTCACCCGGCGTGATGCCGCGCACGCCGTCCTCCGCAGCATCGACCCAGTCGTGGGCCGAGATGCGCACCGAGATCGGCAACTGCTGCGGCCAGACCGCGCGCACCGTGGCGAAGACTTCGAGCGGGAAGCGCAGGCGATTGGCGAGGCTGCCGCCGTACTCGTCGCTGCGCCGGTTGCTGAGCGGCGAGATGAAGGACGACAGCAGGTAGCCGTGCGCGCAGTGCAGTTCCAGCCAGTCGAAGCCGGCCTCGGCGGCGAAGTGCGCTGCGCGTGCGAAGTCGTCTCGCACCCGGTCCATGTCGGCGCGCGTCATCGCGCGCGGCACCTGACCGCCGTCAGCGAGGTAGGGCAAGGCCGACGCGGCAACGAGCGGCCAGTTGCCATCGGCGAGCGGCCGATCGGCGCCGCTGCCATTCCAGGGTGCGTTGGTCGATCCCTTGGCGCCGGCGTGGCCGATCTGGATCGCGATGCGGGCGTCGGTCTCGCGGTGCACGAAGTCGACGATGCGCTTCCAGGCACCCTGCTGCGCTTCGTTCCACAGCCCAGGGCAGGCCGGCGTGATGCGCGCATCGGGCGAGGTGCAGGTCATCTCGGCGACGACCATGCCGGCGCCGCCCATCGCCCGCGCGCCCAGATGCACGAGGTGGTACTCGCCCGGCACGCCATCGACGCACGAGTACTGCGCCATCGGCGAGACGACGACGCGGTTCTTCAGCACCACGCTGCGCAGCTTGTAGGGCGTGAACATCGGCGGCGTCAGCGCGCCCGCAGTCGCCGGCACGCCACTTTGCAGCGCGGCCTGCTCGGCGAACCAGCGCTCGAAGCCGTCCAGCCAGGCCTTGTCGCGCAGGCGCAGGTTCTCGTGCGAGATGCGCTGCGAGCGCGTCAGCATCGAGTACATGAACTGCTCGGTGGGCAAGGTGTCGGCGTAGCGCGCGCCGACCGCCTCGAACCACTCCATCGCGTTCCAGGCCGCGTTCTGCAGCCGCAAGACGTCGATGCCGCGCAGCGCCTGGTAGCGCCTCAGCACCTCGGGAATGTGCTCGCGCGTCGCGCCGAGTTCGCTCAACTGGCGCGTCAGTTCGATCGCGTCCTCGATCGCGAGCTTAGTGCCCGAGCCGATCGCGAAGTGCGCGGTGTGCACCGCGTCGCCCATCAGCACGACGTGGCTGTGGCCGTTGAAGAGCGACCACTGCTCGCACTTGACGCGCTGGAAGTTGAGCCAGGCCGAGCCGCGCAGGTGGCGCGCGTTGGTCATCAGGCGCGCGCCTTGCAGGTTGCCGGCGAAGAGCTTCTCGCAGAACGCGATCGACTGCTCCTGGTCGGCGCGGTCCAGGCCGTGCGCCTTCCACACGTCCTCGGGGGTCTCGACGATGAAGGTCGTCGTCTTCTCGTCGAAGCGGTAGATGTGGGCCTGGAACCAGCCGTGCTCGGTCTTCTCGAACAGGAAGGTGAAGGCGTCGTAGAGCTTGTTCGTGCCGAGCCAGATGTAGCGGTTCGGGCGCGTCGCGATGTCGGGCTTGAAGACGTCGGCATGCAGGCTGCGGATGCGCGAGTTGATGCCGTCGGAGGCGATCACGAGATCGGCATCCGGGTACTCGGCATCGCTTTCGGCCTCGCGCTCGAAGACCAGCTTGACGCCCAGATCCTCGCAGCGCGCCTGCAGGATATTGAGCAGGCGCTTGCGCCCGATGCCGACGAAGCCGTGCCCGCCGCTGCGCACACGCCGGCCCTTGAAATGCAGCTCGATGTCGTCCCAGTGGTTGAACGCCTGTTCGATGGACGCGGCAGTCTGCGCGTCCCAGACGCGCATGTTGTCCATCGTCGCGTCTGAGAAGACGACGCCCCAGCCGAAGGTGTCGTAGGGCAGGTTGCGCTCGACGACGGTGATGTCGTGCGCCGCGCCCTGCTTCTTCATGAGCAGCGCGAAGTACAGGCCGGCGGGCCCGCCGCCGAGGCAGACGATGTTCATGTTTCGCTTCCGATCCATGCCTCGGTGCGAGGTCTAGGTCTAGGTCTAGGTCTATATAGTTTCACATTAAACTGTATAGTTGTCAACAATTTCCGCCCGACACAACTTCCGCCCGCCGCCCTCATGTGCGTGTGGCGGCGCCGGCGCGCAATACGTTACGAATGAACCATGCCTATCCGGTTGCTTGCCAAATGACCTAACTCGGACTATCTTCGGGCTGTGGATCCGCGCGGCTTTCCGACCACCCTGCCAGAATTCCAGCGTGTCTTCCCCAGCGACGCTGCCTGCGTATTTCGGAGGAGCGTGACCGCCCGTTTCGGCATCGTGACCGCCGAATTCGGGAGCG
>CAIKUF010000247.1 GCA_903830565.1 uncultured bacterium
GGGTAGGGCCGCACAATGCTGCGAGCCGACGGCCACCGGTAAGCCGTGTGCGGGAAATCCGCATGCACGGTTTGAAAGGGGGCGTTGGCTCCTCAACCGGCCTTCGGACCACATGAGAGCCAACGTCTACCAATGGCCAAGACGATCTACACCTGCAGCCAGTGCGGCGGCACGAGCCCGAAGTGGCTCGGCCAGTGCCCGTCGTGCAACGCGTGGAACACGCTCGAAGAGACCGCCGTCGAGGCTATCGCGGGCACGCGCAACCAACGCTTCCAGTCGCTCGCCAAGGCGTCGCCGGTGGCGACGCTGGCCGAGATCGCGGCCAGCGACATCGAACGCACGCCGACCGGCATCGAGGAACTCGACCGCGCGCTCGGTGGCGGCATTGTTGACGGCGGTGTCGTGCTGATCGGCGGCGATCCGGGCATCGGCAAGAGCACGCTGCTGCTGCAGGCGCTGGATGCCCTGTCGCGGCAGATGAAGACGCTGTACGTGACCGGCGAGGAGAGCGGCGCGCAGGTCGCGCTGCGCTCGCGCCGGCTCGGCCTGCCGGCTTCCACGGTGCGTGTGCTGGCCGAGATCCAGCTCGAGAAGATCCTCGCCAGCGTCGCCGCCGAGCAGCCGGCGGTGGTCGTGATCGACTCGATACAGACGGTCTACTCCGAGCAGCTCAACTCGGCGCCGGGCTCGGTCGCGCAGGTGCGCGAATGCGCGGCCCAGCTCACGCGCGCGGCGAAGGCGAGCGGGGTGACGATGATCCTCGTCGGTCACGTGACGAAGGAGGGCACGCTGGCCGGCCCGCGCGTGCTCGAACACATCGTCGACACGGTGCTCTACTTCGAGGGCGACACGCACAGCGCCTACCGCCTCGTGCGCGCGTTCAAGAACCGCTTCGGCGCGGTCAACGAGATCGGCGTCTTCGCGATGACCGAGCGCGGCCTGAAGGGCGTTTCCAACCCGAGCGCGATCTTCCTCTCGACGCACGGCGAGCCGGTGCCGGGCACCTGCGTGCTGGTCACGGTGGAAGGCACGCGGCCGATGCTGGTCGAGATCCAGGCTCTGGTTGACAGCGGCGGCGCGTCGCCGCGGCGCCTCTCCGTCGGGCTCGATCGTGACCGCCTGGCGATGCTGCTCGCCGTGCTGCACCGCCACGCCGGCGTCTCGTGCATGGACCAGGACGTGTTCATCAACGCCGTCGGCGGCATTCGCATCAGCGAGCCCGCGGCCGACCTCGCGGTGCTGCTGGCGATCCAGAGCAGCCTGCGCGGCAAGGCCTTGCCGCGCGGTTTCATCGCCTTCGGCGAAGTCGGCCTGGCCGGCGAAGTGCGGCCCGCGCCGCGAGGCCAGGAGCGGCTCAAGGAAGCCGCCAAGCTCGGTTTTTCGATCGCCGTCGTGCCCAAGGCCAACGCGCCGAGAAAGACGATCGCCGGCTTGACCATTCACGCCGTCGAGCGCATCGAGCAGGCGATCGACGTGGCACGCAGCCTAGGCTGATCAGCGGAACTGGCGCCGAAAGCGCGCGATGCCGAGTGCGAGGAACGCGAGGCCCAGCAGCGCCATCTTCAGCGCCGGCAGGGCGACGATGCCGAGGTCGGCGCCCTTGAGCAGCACGCCGTAGGCGACGGTGACGAAGTGGCGCAGCGGCGAGAACTCGATCGCCGCGCGCAGCCAGTCGGGCATGCTTTCGACCATGTTCCAGGTGCCCGAGAGCATGATGATGGGCATCACCAGCAACAGCACGATCAGGCCGACCTGGCCCGAGTTGCGGGCGAAGGTCGCGGCCAGGATGCCAAGGCCCGCGCAGGTCATCGCGTACAGCGCGACGAGGCCGAAGAACAGCGCCATCGAGCCGCGCAGCGGAACGCTGAGCAGCCCGTGCATCACGCCGACCACCGCGACCGCGCTGCCGAGCAGCGTGACGACGACCATCGCCACGACCTTGCCGGCGACGATCTGCAGCGGCGTCAGCGGCGAGACGAGGAGTTGCTCTATCGTGCCGCGCTCCTTCTCGCGCGTCAGCGCCGCCGCGGGCAGCAGGATCGCGGCGACGGTGAGCATCGTCATCAGCTCCGAGATGGTCGAGAACCACACTTCGCGCAGGTCGGCGTTGAAGCGCGTGTGCGTCTCAAGGCGCACCTGCGGCAGGCTGAGCGGGCGTTGCGCCGCCGGCCAGTTCGCGGCCGCGCTCATCTGGCCGACGATGCGCTCGGTGTAGCTGGCGACCAGGTAGCCGAGGTTGGCGCTGCTGGCGTCGACGACGAGCTGCACGTCGGCCGGCTGGCGCGCGCCGACCAGCGTGCTCTCGAAGCCGTGCGGGATGGTCAGCACCGCACGCAGCTCGCCGCGGTCGAGCCGGCGTTCGAGCGCGGCATCGTCGTCGGCCACCGCCAGCGTCTCGAAATAGGGCTCGCGCAGGCGATAGATGAGGTCGCGCGACGCCGCGCTGTGGTCGCGGTCGACGACGCCCACGCGCGACAGGCGCAAGTCGAAGTCGGCCGAGCCGGCGGCGATCAGGATGTCGAGCGTGAAGATGAAGATCACGAAGCCGAGCAGCGCGCGGTCGCGCAGCAACTGGCGCCACTCCTTGGCGACGATCGCGCGCACCTGGCGCCCCCAGCGCTGGATGCGGGCCCACCGGCCGGGTCGTGCTGCGCTCACTCGAGTACCTTCGTGCTGCGCACTCCGGTATTTGCCCTTGGGACGGCCCGGCGGGCTCATGACCGGGTCCGCTTGTGGTACAGCGCGTGGGCCAGCCAGAGCACGACCGCCGCATACGCGGCCAGCGCGAGCAGCTCGGGCCAGAACACCGACACCCCCGCGCCCTTGAGGTACATGCCGCGCACCACCGGCAGGAAGTAGCCGGGCGGGAAGAGCTTGGCGATGAACTGGTTCGACGCCTCGGCGGTATCGAGCGGAACGAACATGCCGGCGAACTGCGTCGAGACGATCACCGCCGTCAGCGTGGTGATGATGATCGCCGCCTGCTGCGTGCGCACCGCGGCCGAGACGAGCAGCCCCAGGCCCGAGGTCGCCAGCACGTAGAGCAGCGTCGCCAACGCAAGTTGCCACAGGCTGCCGCGAAACGGGACGCCGAAGTAGTAAGTCACGGTGAGCCAGAGGACGACCGCGTTGATCATCGAGATCGCGACCACCGGCAACTGCTTGCCGAGCAGGAACTCGAGCCGGGTGACGGTCGAGCTGGCGATGTTGTAGATCGCGCCGGTCTCCTTCTCGCGCACGATGCTGACGGCGATCAGGAGCGGCGGCACGAGCATCAGCACCAGCATGATCAGCGACGGCGCGACGACGACGATGCTGCGCAGCTCCGGGTTGTAGAGAAAGCGCGCCTGCACGCGGATCGGCTGCGCCAGCACCGGTGCCGCCAGCCGCGCCGCGGCCTTCAGGCGCAGCTCGGCGTTGACCTGGCTGTTGATGCCTTCGAGGTAGCCACCTATCGTTCGCGCCGGCGCGGTGAATGCGCCGTCGATCAGGGCCTGGACGCTGACCTCGCGCCCGGCGGTGAGCGCGTCTTCGAAGCCCGGGCCGATCCACAGCACGACGCGCGCGCTGCCGTCCGACAGCGTGCGCTCGATGTCGCGCGGCTCGGGTGCCGCCGCGCGGCGGAAGTGGCGCGAGGCGATGAAGCGCTGTGCGTACTCGCGGCTGGCGACGCTGTGGTCTTGGTCGACGATGGCGAGGCCGACGCGCTCGACTTCGTCGGTCATGCCGTAGCCGAAAACGACCAGCAGCACGACCGGCAGCAGGAAGGCGAGCAGCAGGTAAAGGCGGTCGCGCAGGATCTCGCGCACCTCCTTGTGCGCGAGGGCGAACACGCGCTCGAGCTTCATGCCTGGGCTCCGCCGCGCTGGGCCGCTTCGAGAGCCAGCACGCGATGGACGAACACGTCTTCCATCGTCGCCTGTTGGGCCGCGATGCGCACGCCCTGCAGGCCGGCCGCGGCCAGCGCTGCGCGGATGCGCGCGCCGGCGGTGTCGGCATCGTGCGCCGTCACGTGCACGCACCGGCCGTGCTGCGAGGCCTGCGCAAAGCCGGCCTCTCGCAGCGCGGCCAGCGCCAGCGCGGGCTGATCGCTGCTGACTTCGAGCAACTGCCCTTCGTCGGCGGCGAACTCGGCCTTCATTTGCTGCGGCGTCGCGTCGGCCACCACGCGGCCGGCGAACATCAGCGCCAGGCGGTCGCACAGATCGGCCTCGCTCATGTGGTGCGTCGTGATCAGGATCGCGACCCCTTCGCCCTCTGCCAGCGCGCGCAGGATGTCCCAGAAGCGCCGCCGGCCGACCGGGTCGACACCCGACGTGGGCTCGTCGAGGAACAGCACCTGCGGGCGGTGGATCAGCGCGCAGCCGAGCGCCAGGCGCTGGCGCAGGCCCATCGGCAGGCTGCCGGTGGCGCTGCGTTCAAGGCCTTGCAGGCCGCCGAGCTCGACGGCCCAGCGCGCGCGCTCGCGCGCCAGCGCCGGCGCCAGGCCGTAGACGCCGGCAAAGAGCAGCAGGTTCTCGGCCACCGTGAGGTCGGTGTAGAGCGAGAACGCCTGCGACATGTAGCCCACGCGCTCCTTGATCGTCTGCCCGGCGCGGTGCATGTCGGCGCCGGCGACGTGGCCGACGCCGCTGCTCGGCGGCACGATGCCGGTCAGCATCTTGATGACCGTCGTCTTGCCGGCGCCGTTGGCGCCGAGCAGGCCGAAGATCTCGCCGTAGCGCACGGTGAAGCTCGCGTGGTCGACCGCGCGAAAGGCGCCGAAGTCGCGCGTCAGCGCGCCAGCACAGATGGCGTCGCCGGTCGCGGCATGGCCGGGCGGACGTTGCCAGTCGACGGCTGGCGCAGCCGCAGGCGGCTGCGATGCGCGCAGCAGGGCGACGAACACGTCTTCGAGCTCGGGCATTTGCACGCTGGCGTCGCGCGGCGCCGGCAGCGCGCTGTTCACGCGCCGCAAGGCCTCGGCGTCGTCGTCGCATTCGACGTAGACCCGCGCCTCGCCGCTGCGCACATCGACCTGCGCGAAACGCTCGGCCAGCAGCGCCGCCTCGGCGCGGCCTGCCGGCACGCGAACGATGCGCGCGCCGGCCTGCTGCACGATGCGCCCCGGCTCGCCCTCGGCGAGCACGCGCCCCTCGTGCATCAGCGACAGGCGGTCGAAGCGGCTCGCCTCGTCGAGGTAGGCCGTCGAGACGAGCGCGGTCAACCCCTCGCGCGCGATCAACTGGGCGAGGATGAGCCAGAAATCGCGCCGCGAGACCGGGTCGACGCCGGTCGTCGGCTCATCCAGCACGATCAGCTCCGGGCCGTGGATCAGCGTACAGACCAGGCCGAGCTTTTGCTTCATGCCGCCCGAGAGGTTCTTCATCGCGCGCTCGCGAAACGGCGCCAGCCGCGTCATCGCGAGCAGCGTCTCCTTGCGTTCGCGCAGTGCTTGGCCGCCGACCAGGCGCAAGCGGGCGAAGAAGTCGATGTTCTCTTCCACCGACAGGTCGGGGTACAGGTTCAGCCCCAGCCCCTGCGGCATGAAGCCGAGGCGCGCCTTGAGCGGCTCGGCGGCGCGCTCGGAGTCGATCTCGGCGCCGAAGACGCGCAAGGTGCCCTGCTCGAACGAGAGCACGCCGGCGACGGCCTTCATCAGGCTGCTCTTGCCCGCGCCATCGGGGCCGATCAGGCCGTAGAGCTGGCCACGCTCGACGCGCAGATCGAGCCCCTGCACGGCGACGACCTTGCCGTAGCGCTTGCCGAAACCGCTCAGTTCAACTGTCAGGTCAGCGCCCATGGCGCGGTCAATGCCGCGGCGGGCGCCAGGCGGCCTCATCGGCGTAGCGGACCATCGCGTCGGCCGGCTGGCCCGGCAGCAGCTTGCCGCCGGGGTCGGCCACGGGGTAGAGCCGCACTTCGTAGACCAGCTTGGTGCGCTCGTCGCGGGTCTGCACTTCCTTGGGCGTGAACTCGGCGCGCGAGGCGATGTAGCCGAGCCTCGCATCGAACGGCCGGTCGGCGAAGGCGTCGACCCAGATCTGCGCCGGCTGGCCAAGGCGGATGCGGCCCAGCGTCGGCTCCGGCACATAGGCCTTGAGGTAGACGCGCGTCAGGTCAGTGAGGCCAAAGAGCGGCGTTCCGGCAGCGACCACTTCGCCCGCATTGACGTAACGCGCCGAGATGCGGCCGGCGGTGGGCGCGAAGACGGAAAGGTCGGCGACCTGGCTGCGCGCCTGCTCGACGCGCGCTGCCGCGGCTTCGGCCTGGGCTTTGGTTGCCGCCGCTTCGGCGATGCGCGCATCGATGCGCTGCGGGCCGAGCTGGGCGTCGCGCGCGGCCTCGTCGGCGCGGGCGAGCGCGCCGCGTGCGGCGGCTTCCTGCTCCTGCGCGGCGTGCAGCGCGAGCTCGGACTTCTCGGCCGCCTGCGGGCCGACGAAGCCCTGTGCGGCGAGGCCGCGCACGCGCTCCAGGTCGCGCGCTTCCTGCGCGCTCGCTGCCTGCGCGCGCCGCAGGTCGGCCTGCGCTGCCTGCACGCCGGCCCGCGCCGACGCGAGCTGGATCGGCGTCTCGGCGCGCAGCAGCGCGAGCGTCGCGGATTGTGCCGCGGCCGACGCTTCGAGCGCGCGCTGCGCCGCCTGAGCTTCGGTCAACTGGGCGTCGACCGAGGCCTGCTCGACGCGCGCCAGCAACTGCCCGGCGCGCACTTCGTCGCCCTCGCGCACGAGCAACTCGATGACCCGCCCCGAGGCCTTGGGAGCGACGGCGATCAGGTCGCCCTCGATGCGGCCGTTGACTTGCAGCAGCCCCGCATCGCCGCCGCCGAGGAGCAGGAACCACCCTGCTGCCGCTGCCGCGACCACGAGCAGCAGCAACGCGAGCAGCCACCACGGCCAGCGTCTGCGCCCGGCACCGGTTTCGCGTTCGTCCATCACCGTGCTTTCGATCGTGTCAACATCGCCCGCCATGCGCCGATCCGATCAAGCGATTCTGGGCCTGCGGCTGGCGTAGATTCTTGATCTCGATCACTGCACGTCGGCGCCGCAGCGGCATCGCGCAATGTTCATGAACCGCATCGCCATCGTCTCGGACATCCACGGCAAGCGGCCTGCGCGCGGCGCCGCCGACGGCCTTGAGTCCGAGATCGGCGCGCCGCTGGCAGGGTTGCCATGAAGTCGATGCTGACCTGGACGCTCGTGGCTGCGACGTTCGTCGCCGGTTGGTTCGCTTACGGCTGGCGGGGGCTGGCGCTGGCGGCCAGCATCGTCGCCTTTTGGCTGCTGCTGCAGTTCAGCCGCTCACTGCGCGCACTGCGCAAGGCCGGCAACGCGCCGGTGGGGAGCGTCGCCAGCGCGGTGATGCTGCACAGCCGGCTGCGCGAGGGCATGACGCTGGTGCAGGTGCTGGCGCTGACCGGCAGCCTCGGCGAGCGCGTCGAACCGCCGATCGACGGCGCGGAGGAAAGCTGGCGCTGGCGCGACGCAGGCGACGTGAGCGTCACCGTCCACCTCAGCGGCGGACGCACGCGCAGTTGGACCCTGCAGCGTCCGCAGTGAAGCGCGCTCCAGCGGCGCGGTGCCCACCGAACCGCCGCGCCCGAGGCTCGTAAAATCGAACACTCACGAAACCCGGCGCACGCCAAGAGGGAAACACCATGTCGATGTCAGACCGCGACGGCAAGATCTGGATGGACGGCAAGCTCGTCGAATGGCGCGACGCCAAGATCCACGTGCTCAGCCACACGCTGCACTACGGCTGCGGTGCCTTCGAGGGCGTGCGCGCCTACAACACGGTCGGCGGCACCGCGATCTTCCGCCTGCGCGAGCACACTGAGCGCCTCTTCAACAGCGCCAAGATCCTGCGCATGAAGATCCCGTTCGGCGCAGGCGAGCTGATGCAGGCGCAGTGCGAGGTGGTACGCGCCAATGCGCTCGAGAGCTGCTACCTGCGGCCGCTGGTGTGGATAGGCTCGGAGAAGCTCGGCGTCAGCCCCAAGGGCAACCGCATCCACGTGATGGTCGCCGCCTGGCCCTGGGGCGCCTACCTTGGCGAGGAGGGCTTGAAGCGCGGCATCCGCGTCAAGATCAGCAGCTACACGCGCCACCACGTGAACATCACGATGACGCAGGCGAAGGCGGTGAGCAACTACACCAACTCCATCCTCGCCAACATGGAAGTCACCGACGAAGGCTACGACGAGGCCATGCTGCTCGACGCGTCGGGCTTCGTCAGTGAAGGCGCGGGCGAGAACCTCTTTGTCGTCAAGAACGGCGTCGTCTACACGCCCGACCTGTCGGCCGGTGCGCTCAACGGCATCACGCGCAACACCGTGTTCGCGATCTGCCGCGACCTCGGGCTGACGCTGGTCGAAAAGCGCATCACCCGCGACGAGGTCTACATCTGCGACGAGGCCTTCTTCACTGGCACCGCGGCCGAAGTGACGCCGATCCGCGAGCTCGACCGCATCGAGCTCGGCAGCGGCTCGCGCGGGCCGATCACCGAGAAGATCCAGAGCGCGTTCTTCGACATCGTCAACGGCCGCAATCCGAAGTACGCCGACTGGTTGACGAAGGTGGACGCATGAAGCGAAGGGCGAGGGGCCCCCGCAGGGGGATCGACCAGCGCAATGCGGCCGCGGCTCCGCGGCTTGCGGCCTCGCGTGCTCCCCACTGTTCACACGCGGAGCCGACACCATGAGTGCAGCCCAAGAGACGATCGAAGTCGCTGCCAAGGACCTGCAAGGTCCGGGCGTCGTGCACTGTCCGAACCCGAAGATGGCGCTGTGGAGCAACCATCCGCGCGTCTTCATCGACGTTGCGACGACCGGCGAAGGCAAGTGCCCGTACTGCGGCACGCTCTACCGTTTGAAGGCCGGTGAGAAAGTCCACGCGCACTGAGCGTTAGCTCGCCATGAAACGCAGCCTCGTCGTCGCGCCGCAGTGGATAGGCGACGCGGTGATGAGCGAGCCGCTCTTGGCCCGCCTCGCCTCGCGCGGTGAACAGATCAGCGTCGCCGCCCTGCCGTGGGTGGCGCCGGTCTATCGCGCGATGCCGCAGGTGCGCGACGTGATCTTGCTGCCGTTCGCTCACGGCCGGCTCGACGCGCTGGCGCGCTGGCGCTTGGCGCGCGAACTGCGCGGACGCTTCGACGCCGCCTACGTGCTGCCGAACTCGCTGAAGTCGGCGCTGCTGCCGTGGCTGGCGAGCATCCCGCTGCGCGCGGGCTACTTGGGCGAGGCGCGCTACGGCCTGCTCAACCGGCGCCTGGCCAACGCCGATGGGCGCCCGCCGATGGTCGCCTACTACAGCGCGCTCGCCGGCGGCGAAGCCCGGCCGGGCGAGCGCCCGCGCCTGCAATTCGATGCCGAGGCGTTGGCTGCGGCGACGGCCGAGGTCGGCGTCGCGCCCGGCGCCTACTGGGTGTTCGCGCCGGGCGCGGAATACGGGCCCGCCAAGCGCTGGCCGCCGGCACACTTCGCCGCGCTGGCCAAGCTGCTGCACAGCGGGAGCGGCCTGCCGGTGCTGCTGCTCGGCTCGGCGAAGGAAGCGGCGCTGTGCGACGAGATCGCCGCGCAGGCGCCCGGTGCCTGCAAGGTGCTCGCCGGCAAGACGTCGCTTGACAGTGCCATGGCGCTGATCGCCGCCGCGCGCGGCGTGGTCAGCAACGACTCGGGCCTGATGCACGTCGCGGCGGCGTTCGGCGTGCCGCAGGCTGCGCTGTTCGGCTCGTCCAGCCCTGAGCACACGCCGCCGCTGAACGCACGGGCGCGCGTGCTGTGGCTGAAGGAGGAGTTGCAACTCGACTGCGCGCCGTGCTTCGACCGCGTCTGCCGCTTGGGCCACACGCGTTGCCTGACCGAGATCAGCCCCGAGCGTGTGCAGGCCGCGCTGACGAGCGCGCAGGCTGACGGTTGACGCGTCTGCCCGGCGACCGCCGAAGAGCAATCAGTAGTGGTAACGCAACTGCGCAAGCAGCAGCGTCTTACCTTCGATCTTGTAGACCATCCGATGCTCGTCGGTGATGCGGCGCGACCAGTAGCCTGCCAGGGCGTGCTTGAGCGGTTCTGGCTTGCCAAGGCCGCCGAACGGTTCGCGCTGGGTTTCGCGAATCAGCTTGTTGATGCGCTCCACCATGCGCCGGTCTTGCTTCTGCCAGTAGAGGTAGTCTTCCCATGCCTCATCGGCAAAGAGCAGCCTCACTTTGCAAGCGTACGTTCGACGCCCTTGCCGGCGCGCAGTTGACCGGTGGCGGACAGAAGCCGCTTTGCACTGGCCGGGCTGCGCAGCAGATAAGCCGTTTCTTCGAGAGCGTTGTAGTCTTCAAGCGAAAGCATCACCACTGCCTGCTCGCCGTTGCGCGTGATGATCAGTGCTTCGTGGTCGTTGCACACGCGATCCATCGTGCTGGCCAAGTTGGCGCGGGCTGTCGAGTAGGTAATGGCATCCATGGAGAGGCTCCTGTCGTACGCGTTATTGTACAGACTGGCCTTCCTGCCGGCGCATGCAGTGACTTCGGTGGCAGGTGCCGCCGCGTACGATGACATCCATTCACCCTACGCCACCGATGTAGGGCCGCTAGCTCGTGGAGCCGAACATGCGCATTCGCGTTGCCATTTCATCGCTTTGTGTGACGCTGGTCGTTGCTGCTCCCGCGGCCTGCGGCAACAGCAAGATCGAGTGGTAGGAAGCGGTGAAGCTTCAAAGCGGTGAGGTCATCACGGTGAAGCGTACCGCCAAGAGCAGGCCGTTCGGTGAAGTCGGCGGCCCCGGGGGCTGGGAGAACGAAGGCATGACGGTGCAGATCACCGAGCCGCTGCGCCCGGACAACCCGCCTCTATGGGATGCGAAGTACGTTCCCCTCGTGTTTGATTGTGACCCGCAAACCAACGAGCGGTTCATGGTTGCGACCTTCGTCAGCTGCGAGAGTTGGTACGACCTTGGGCGACCCAAACTGCCCTACACCGAGTATCGCGGGCGAGACGGGCAATGGCGCCAGCAAGCGTTGTCGCCGCAGCTCATCGGCCGCGAAGGAAACATGCTCACCACCATTCACTCGACCGGCGAGCCCGACCACACGGTCGCCAGCAAGGATGCGATCAACGCGAATCCTGCGATTTCGCGCAGGTTCAAGCGGGTCGTTGAGGTTTGGCCTGCGGGGAAGAACTGCTGATCGACCAAGACAGGTGCCCTGTTCTCGCTCATGTTCTCGCTCGAACGCGCTCGATTCGTACAATCCCCCCAGCATGCCCCACGCGCAGGAATTCATTCTCACGCTCTCGTGTCGCGACGCGCCGGGCATCGTGCATGCGGTGGCGGGGCTGTTGTTCGAGGCCGGCTGCAACATCATCGACTCGCAGCAGTTCGGCGATCTGCCGGAGCCGGGCGATGCCACCGGCACGCACGCCACCGGCCTCTTCTTCATGCGCGTGCACTTCCACGCCCCACAGCGCCTGGCCGACCTGACCGCACTCACGACCCTGTTCGCCGATGCGCGCCAGCGCTTCGGCATGGACCTGCGCCTGAACGCCCTGGCGCGCCTGCCGCGTCTGCTGCTGCTCGTCAGCAAGCACGGCCACTGCCTGAACGACCTGCTGTTCCGCTCGCAGTCGGGTCAGTTGCGCGCGGAGGTCGGCGCGATCGTCTCCAACCACCCGGACTTCGCGCCGCTCGCGGCGGGCTTCGGCATACCGTTCCACCACCTGCCGCTCGCCGTCGGCGCGCCGCCCGAGGCCAAGCGCGCGCAGGAGCGGCAGGTCGAGCAAATCGTCGACGCGCTCGCGATCGACCTCGTCGTGCTCGCGCGCTACATGCAGATCTTGAGCCCGGACTTCTGCGCCTTCCTGCGTGGCCGCGCGATCAACATCCACCACAGCTTCCTGCCCAGCTTCAAGGGCGCCAAGCCCTACTTCCAGGCCCACGACCGCGGCGTAAAGCTGATCGGCGCGACCGCCCACTACGTGACCGCCGATCTCGACGAAGGCCCGATCATCGAGCAGGATGTGGCGCGCGTGGACCACAGCCTGGGCCCGGAGGACTTCGCCGCCGTCGGGCGCGATGTGGAGAGCGTCGTCCTCGCGCGCGCGGTGCGCTGGCACGTGGAGCACCGCGTGCTGATGAACGGCCCGAAGACGGTCGTCTTCCGCTAGGCACGCGATGACCCGGGCCAAGACACCGCCGGCCGCCATCGGCACGCCCGACGACACCGAGGCCCAGTTCTACGAGGCGCTGCAGCAGGGCGACATCGACAAGCTGATGGCCGTGTGGTCCGACGACGACGAGATCGTTTGCGTCCACCCCGGCGGCGCGCGGCTGGTCGGCGCGGGCGCGATACGCGCCGCCTTCGAGGGCATGTTCAGCCACGGCAGCATCCAGGCCCAGCCGGAGAAGGTGCGCCGCATGCAGAGCCTCTCGTGCGCCGTGCACAGCGTGCTCGAACGCATCCAGGTAATGACCAAGGACGGCCCGCAGTCGGCCTGGGTGATCGCGACCAACGTCTACCTGCGCACCGGCGAAGGCTGGCGCCTGGTGGCCCACCACGCGAGCCCGGGAACGCCGAGCGAGGCGCACGACATGGCCGAGCCACCGTCCGTCCTGCACTGACGCGATGCACGACTACCGCGCGCCGCGCTGGATGCTCGGCCACGGCGCCGTCGGCGGCCATGTGCAGACGATCTGGCCAGCGCTGTTCGCGCGCCGCTTCGAAGGCCCGCCGCCGCAATTTAGGCGCGAGCGCTGGGACACGCCGGACGGCGACTTCGTCGATGTCGATTTTCTGGATGCGGCCGCGGATGCGCCGTGGCTGGTGCTGTTCCACGGCCTCGAGGGCTCGTCGGCCAGCCACTACGCGCAGGCCTTCGCGCACTGGGCCCGCCGCCACGGCTGGGCGTTCGCGGTGCCGCACTTTCGCGGCTGCTCGGGCGAGCTCAACCGCGCGCCGCGGGCCTATCACTCGGGCGACTTCGAAGAGGTCGGCTGGATCCTCGAACGCCTGCGAACGCGCAGCGCGCAGCCTCTGGTCGTGGTCGGCGTCTCGCTCGGCGGCAACGCGCTGCTTCGCTGGGCCGAGGAGGCCGAAGCCAGCGCCGCGCGCATCGCCCGCTGCGTGTGCGCGGTCTCGTCGCCGATCGACCTTGCCGCCGGTGGCCACGCCATCGGGCGCGGCTTCAACCGGCAGGTCTACACGCGGATGTTCCTCGCCACGATGCGGCCCAAGGCCTTGCGCAAACTGGCCCAGCACCCGGGGCTCTTCGATCGCGAGAAGATGCTCGCCGCGCGCGACCTGTACGCGTTCGACAACGTCTTCACCGCGCCGCTGCACGGCTTTCGCGATACCGAGGACTATTGGCTGCGCGCGTCGGCCAAGCCGCACCTGCACCGCATCCGCATCCCGGCGCTTGTGCTCAATGCGCGCAACGACCCTTTCAGTCCCGCGGCCAGCCTGCCCGCGGCGGGCGAGGTCGGCCGCCGCGTCACCTTGTGGCAACCGGCGCACGGCGGCCACGTCGGCTTTCCGGCGGGGCGCCTGCGCGGCCACGTGCTGACCCTGCCGGAGGCAGTGATGATCTGGGTCGGTGCACAGGGCTGAGCGATCATCGCGCCATGGATGCGATCGTTCTCGCCGCGCTGAAGAAGTGGCCCGACGTGCCGGCCTGCTACGGCTGGCTGGCTCTGGACGCGCGGGGCGACTGGTACATGCGCGACGATCGCGTGCAGGCAGCTGGCGCATTCCCCGCCGTCAAGGGCAGCCGCATCGAGCATGAGAAGCTGCGCGAGTTCATCGAGCGCAACTATGCCGCCGATGCCGCTGGGGCCTGGTTCTTCCAGAACGGGCCGCAGCGCGTGTACGTGGAGCTCGAGGCCGCGCCCTGGGTCTGGCGCCTGTCGCAGCGCGATGGACCGATGCGCGTGCAGGCCCACACCGGCGCGGTGGGGCAGGTCGCTTCGAGCTGGCTCGACGAGCGCGGTCGGCTCTTTCTCGCGACCGACCTTGGTCTGGGCCTCGTGCACACGCAGGACATGCTGCTCGCATCGGGCTGGGTCGAGAGCGGCGCCTGGGCACCCAGGGGCGCGCGCTTTGCCGACTTGCCGCAGCGCTTCGGCTACCGCCTGCGGCCGCAGCCGGCGGGCGCGCCGTGAATCGCGGTTAGCGGCTCGCAGCCGATGCCGGCGCCGAAGCGGCGGCGGGCGGCGCCTTGGGCTCGTCGAACTTCGCGCCGGCCTGGTTGGCCATGTAAACCACCGCGCGGCCGATCTCGATCTCGCCGAATGCGCCCGTGCCCTGCGGCGGCATCGCGTTCTTGCCCTTGAGCGCGGAGTTCAGCAGCGCCGCGTAGCCGGTCTTGATGCGCGGCGCCCAGGCTGCCGCGTCGCCGACCTTCGGCGCGCCGAGCACGCCGGCCGTGTGGCAGGCCGTGCACTGGGCGGCGAAGACCTGCTCGCCGGTCTTCAGCGCCGACGCATCGGCGGCGCTGCGTATCGTCACCTGCCCGACCGGCGCGAGGCGCGCGGCGATGGCTTCGCGATCGAGCAGGTTGCTGCCGGCGGCAGGCCGCGTGTCGTTCGACACGTAGCTTGCCAGCAGTGCGATCACGAGCACGGGAACCACGAACGCGAACGCCACGGCGGCGACGAGCTGCCGGGGAGTCTTGATCGGGCCTTCGTGGGAGGCGTCTTGCAGGGTGGTGTCGTCGCTCATGGAATTCTTGCCTGCCGAATGCGAGTGCGTGCCGGGGGCGGTACGCAAGAGCGGGGCAGTATAGGTGTGCTCCAGGGAAAGTTCTTGTCGGTGCCGGCCAGCAAGGTCAATCAAAGCGCGCTATTGTGGCAATTCCCCGTCATTCAGTCTGGAGAACCAGTCCCCATGAAGCTCTACTACAGCCCCGGCGCATGCTCGCTCTCGCCCCACATTGTGCTGCGTGAATCGGGCCTGCCCTTCGAACTCGCGCTCGCGAGCACGAAGACGCACAAACTTGCCGACGGCAGCGACTACTACGCCATCAACCCCAAGGGCTACGTGCCGCTGCTCGAGCTCGACAACGGCGAGCGCCTGAGCGAAGGCCCGGCGATCGTGCAGTACATCGCCGACCAGGTGCCGCAGAAGAACCTCGCGCCGGCCAACGCAACGATGCCGCGCTACCGCCTGCAGGAGTGGCTGAACTTCATCACCAGCGAACTGCACAAGGGCTTCTCGCCGCTCTTCAACCCGGCCACGCCGGAAGACTACAAGCCCGCCGCCAAGGAACGCCTCACCGGTCGCCTGAAGTGGGTCAACGAGCAGCTCGAAGGCAAGGCCTACTTGATGGGCGATCAGTTGACGGTTGCCGACGCCTACCTCTTCACGGTCACGAGCTGGACCAAGTACGTCGGCATCGACATCTCGGGTCTGCCCAACCTCGGCGCCTTCATGGGCCGGATGGCGGCGCGGCCGGCGGTGCAGGCGGCGCTGAAGGCCGAAGGCCTGTTGCAGTAATCGTCAGCCCGGGTCAGACCTTGCCGCGCAGCAGCGTCGTGCAGGCAGCCCGGCGCGCGTCGTCGGCGGGCAGCTTTGCGCACACCGGCGCGAGCTGCGCCTGCAGGCGCTGCATCACGTCGGCATGCGCGCCGCCGTCGTTCCAGGCTTGCAGCTTCTTGCCGGCGCGCTGCAGCGAGCGTGCACTGCGCTCGTAGAACGCGTCCGGCTGCGTCGCGGCTTCACCGATCAGACGGCTCGCCGCACGTTCGATGCGCGGCGCGTCCTGCGGCGACAGTTCGACCAGCGCGCTGAGGTAGCTCGAGCCCCATTGCAGCCGCGTCGCCGGGCCTTCGCTGGCGTCGAAGGCCTGCTCGTACCAGCGCAGCGCCTCGGCCGTGTCGCCGCGCGCCTTCGCGTGCTCGCCGAGCGACGACATCAGGTAGTAAGGCGAATGGCTCTTGCCGAGATTGGCCTTGAGCAGTGCGTCCGACTCGTCCGCGAGGCCGGCCTGGGCGAGCGCATAGGCGGCGGCGGTGATGACGGCCTGGCGCTCGTAGCCGTCGCTGATTTGGCGGTCGGCCCGCGCGGCCTGTTCGCGCACGTCCTTCACGAGCGGTGCCGGGAGCTTGACGTTCTTCGCGTTCTTGGGAAGGTCGATGCGCGCCAGGTCGATGCGCGCGATCAGCGCGCCCATGCGGTCGGCGCGCGACAGCGTCGTGTCCACTTCGAGGCGTCTGAGCGCTGTGTCGTAGGCCGTCAGCAAGGCGGTGCGTTGCGCGCCCTTGGCGTCGAGTGCGCGCACGATCTCGCTCGCCCAGTTGGTCAGCACGTCCATCTGCGCGCGCGTGGCCGCCGGGTCGGCGAGCAGCTTGCGCATGCGCTCGCGCAGCACGGCGTCGGCCTTCAAGCCCTGGCCGTTGTCGCTCGCGGCGAGGGCCTTCAGCCACAGCCGCGTCGCGGTCTCGGTCTGCTTCACCGGGCATGCCGCGGCAAGCGACGCCAGAAGCGCTGCGCGTTCGGCCTCGGGGACGAGCTGCGCTTCGTCGGTGTCCCACGAGTAGAAGGCGAGCAGGCGCCACTCGTTTGGCGCGAGCGGCCTGCCGGCGCGCGCGTCGGCCAGCACTGCTGCCGCCGGGCGGCCGCCGGACATCCCGAGCTGCAGCACCTGCATCGCCTGCGGCGCGTCGACTTCGCCCGGCAGGCGCGTGATTTCGGCACCTTCGGCGTTGAACAGGATCAGCGTCGGATAGCCGCGCACCTTGAAGCGCGAGCCGAGCTTCTGCGCGCCGGGCAGGTCGCCGTCGACGGAGACCGCGACGAAGGCGCGCGAACGCTCGATGAAATCCTGCCGGTTGAACAGCGTCGCCTTGAGCTGGTTGCATGGCGGGCACCACTTTGCGCCCCAATACAGCAGCACCGGCTTCTGTTCGGTGCGGGCCTGCGCAAAGGCCTGGTCGACGTCGGTATCGGCAGCGGCTGGCAGCCAAGCCACGCCGTCCGCTGCGGCGCCCGCGGCCGCCGCACCGGCAGCGGTGCAGGCCAGGCACAGGGCCAGCGGCAGGCGCGTCGTCAGCTTCATCTCAATCCAGGCGCGCCCGCTTGAGAATCGTCTCGAACGCGGTCGCGTAGGCGGCGATGGCGTCCGCCTTGTCTTGCCCGTTGATGATGCGGCGCGCGGCCACGTAGTCGCAGCCCGTGTCGTTGATGTAGGTCGCGAGCTTCTTGCCAGTGAACAGGCCCAGGCGCATGCCGGCGGACATGATGCGGTAGGCGTTGGCCGGCTCGAGCACCGCGGTCGGCTGGTCGACGAAGGCCTTGCCGATGCCCAGCACCTGCCCGAGGCGCAGGTAGTTGGCGCGGCCGGTGATCTGCACGTAGCCGCGGCCCTTGAAGCGCAGGCCGTCGCCGGGCTGCGTGTTACCGAGGCGCCCGCCCAGCGTCGTGCCCGCGTTGTACTTGGCGAAGTACGAGTCGGGGCCGAACTCGGTGATCGGCATGAACGAGTTGGCGCACTCGTGCTTGATGGTGGCCAGCATGTAGGCCACCCAGCGGTCGTCCTCGACGTCGGGATCGATCTGCACGAAGCCGAGGATCTGGTCGATACCCTGGTACTGCGACGCGGTGAGTCTGGCGAAGGCCTTCTCGTAGGCGGCGGCGAAGGCTTGATGGTCGTAGAACATGCGGCTCTCCTCTGTGTTGGGGCGGTCAGCGAAATGAAGTCAGCGCGGCATGGCGGATCGTGGCTCAGGCGACCTGCACGCCCTTCCAGAACGCGACGCGGCCCTTGATCTGGGCCGCAGCTTCGAAGGGCTCGGGGTAGTACCAGACGGCGTCGGGGTTGAGGTCGCCGTTGACGAGCAGGCTGTAGTAGCGCGCCTCGCCCTTCCAGTGGCAGGTGCTGCGGTGGTTGCTGCCGACCACGTACTCGCGCTTGAGCGCGCTCTCGGGGAAGTAGTGGTTGCCTTCGACCACCACCGTGTCGTCGCTCTCGGCGACGACGGTGCCGTTCCAGGTGGCTTTCATGACGACGGGCTCCTTGTCTGCGGGATGCCGATGGTAGCCGCTGCGGCGCGCGCCGCGGTGGCCGCGGGCCGAATGGCGCAGCCCTCGATGTGGTCGTTGACGATGCCCATCGCCTGCATGAAGGCGTAGACCGTCGTCGGGCCGACGAAGCTCCAGCCGCGGCGCTTCAGGTCCCGGCTCATCGCCACCGCTTCGGGCGAGGTCGAGAGCGCCATCAGTGCGGCATGTGTCAGCCGCCTGGGCCGCCCGGGCGCGGCCGGTTCATAACGCCAGGCATACGCTGCGAGCGAGCCGAACTCGCCCGCCAGTTCGAGCGCGCGCCGCGCGTTGTTGATCGTCGATTCGATCTTGCCGCGGTGGCGCACGATGGCGGCGTCCTGCAGAAGGCGGTCCACGTCGGCGTCGCCGAAGCGCGCGACGGCGGCCGGGTCGAAGCCGGCGAAGGCGCGCCGGAAGGCCTCGCGTTTGTTGAGGATCGTCAGCCACGAGAGACCCGCCTGAAATCCTTCCAGGCACAGCTTCTCGAACAGGCGCCGGTCGTCGGCGACCGCAAAGCCCCACTCGGTGTCGTGATAGTGCTGGTAGGCCGGTGTCGAAGCGCACCAGAAGCAGCGCCGCAGGCCGTCGGGTGCGGTGAAGAGGCCGGGGGTCTTGCGCTCGGGCATGCAGCACCTCAGTCGACGACGGTCACGCCCTCAGGCAGCGGGTCGCGCGGGCGGTGCGCGAACTGTGCCACGGCGACGCCGGTCAGCGTCAGCGCGGCGCCGCCGAGCTTGATTGCGGTGTAGCCCTCGCCGGTGGCGAACCAGGCGACGAGCCCGGCCACCGGCGGCATCAGGTAGATCAGCGGGGCAGTGCGCGCGACGCCGCGCACCGCGTTGACCCAGCCCCAGACAATCCAGCCGATGAAGGCCGACAGCAGGACGGACCACAACAGGCCCGCCCAGATCGCGACCGGCAGCGCCCCCCAATCAACCTTGAGGCCCGCCGACAGGCTGAGCAGCAGCATGGGCCCGCTGCCGAGCAGCGTGGCGTAGGTCATCACGACAACGCCGCCGTGGCGCTCTATGAGCGGCTTGGCGGCCACCGTGTAGGCCGAGAAGAAGGCCGCCGCGACGAGCAGGATCAGGTCGCCGCCGCTCGCCTGCCAGTGCCCGCCGAGCAGCTTGTCGGAGAGGAACACGACCACGCCCGCGCAGGCCACGGCGACGCCGGCGATCTGCGCCTTGGTCATCACTTCCTGCCCGGTCCAGCGCAGCATCAGCAGCGTGAAGATCGGCCCGCAGGCGAGGATCAGCGCGCTCGAGAACGCGGTCGACCACGCGATGCCGAAGGTCACGAGGCCGACGTGCATCACGTGGCCGAGCAACCCGAGGCGCAGCAGCGCCCACCACTGCGGGCGCGTCATGCGCGGCCAGCGCGCACCGTAACGCTGCCACAGCAGCGCGACCGCGCACAGCGGCATGATGAGGTAGCGCGCGAACAGGAAGCCGCCCGGCGTCAGCGCCGCGAACACCGCCTTCTGAACCGAGAAGTTGCTGCCCCAGACGACGATCAGCGCGATCGCCAGCAGCAGTGCCGCACGCTGGCGAGTGGCCGGGGTGTCGGCTGCTTGCGCGGGCGGCGATGCGAGGTCGGTGGGCAAGGGCGGCGGCGAATCGGGTTGCACGGCCTGCATCCTGCCTTGAATTCACAGTGGCGGCTGTCGCCGATGCGCATGGTTACCATGCGCGCTCGATAGCGGCACCCTCCAACCTGCAGCCGCGCACTGGCCCAAGGAGCTTGCAATGAGACTGATGCGTCATGGCCCGAAGGGGGCCGAGAAGCCGGCCTTGATCGACGCCGCCGGCCAGGTGCGCGACCTCTCGGGCGTGCTGGCCGACATCACGGCCGCGACGCTCAGCCCGCAGGGGCTCGACCGCCTGCGCGCGCTCGACGCGAGCCAGTTGCCGCTCGTCGAGCGGCCGGGGCGCATCGCGCCGCCGTGGTCGGGGATGGCCAAGTTCGTCTGCGTCGGCCTCAACTACGCCGATCACGCGGCCGAGGCCGGCATGCCGGTGCCCAAGGAGCCGGTGCTGTTCCTGAAGGCGATCAGCGCGCTGATGGGCTGCAACGACGCCGTCGTGCTGCCCCAGGGGTCGGTGAAGAGCGACTGGGAGGTCGAGCTCGGCGTCGTCATCGGGCGCCAGGCGCGCTACGTCAGCGAGGCGGACGCGCTCGACCGCGTCGCCGGCTATTGCGTCGTCAACGACCTCTCCGAGCGCGAGTACCAGCTCGAACGTGGCGGCCAGTGGGACAAGGGCAAGGGCTGCGACACCTTCGGCCCGGTCGGCCCGTGGCTGGTCACCGCCGACGAGGTGCCCGACCCGCAGGCGCTCTCGCTGTGGCTGGACCTGAACGGCGAGCGCTGCCAGAGCGGCAGCACGCAGACGATGGTCTTCGGCGTGGCTAAACTGGTGAGCTACATCAGCCGCTTCATGACGCTGCATCCGGGCGACCTCGTCTCGACCGGCACCCCGCCCGGCGTCGGTTCGGGCCGCAAGCCGCCGCGCTTCCTCAAGCCCGGCGATGAGATGCGCCTGGGCGTGAGCGGCCTGGGTGAGCAGCGCCAGCGCGTGCACGCCTGGGACTCGGCGTTGATCGACGGTTAGGCTTCCAGGCCGCTGCCTAGTACTGCGACCCAGAGATATCGAAAGATGAAAGCGCGTCTTCGCACCGATGGCGGCGTTGCAAATCCTCGCGATACCTATGGGTATCGCTGTGGTTTGCGCCTTGCCCTCGGCACGAAGCCATCGCTTTCATTTTGTTCCGATATCTCTGGGTCGCAATACTAGCGAAGCAGAACGGCGAGCGGCACCTTGCCGGTCGTCGGCAACCCGGCCGCCTGCCAGGCCGCGATGCCGCCGCGGTACCACATCACGTTCGTGTAGCCGGCGCGGACGGCGCGCATCGCGGCGTTGACGGAATGCCAGGATTGCGAGTCGACGCAATAGAAGACGACCGGCGCCGCCTTGTCGGGAACCGCCACCCGCAGCATGTCGCGAAAGCGCTCGTCGTAGGCGTCGTCGGCGGCCGGGTCGGCGAACGCCATGCCACCGCCGACGAAGTGGATCGCCGACGGCAGCATGACGGGAATCGCGGCGATGACGTCGATCAGCGCCGGCGGCGCGTCGGACTTCAGCAGCGCGGCGAGTTCCGAAGTGTCGACACGGCGAACGCCGTGGACCTCCTGCGGCGTGACCTGTTCGAGATCCTCGGTGCGGTAGCTCGCCGGGCTGGCGACGCCCGGCTCGGCGCGTTCGCGCTCGCTCGCGCCCGGCGGCGGCACGGGCAGGTCGGCGAGCGCGGCCTTGCTCTGTTGTTCGACCGCGTCGTAGAAGGAATAGGTCTCCTGCTCGTCGACGGCGACCAGCTTGCACAGCTTCTTGTTCGCGCGCGCATGGTTGCAGCGGTAGAGCGCGGAGGCCATGGCCGGCCACGTGTCGTCCGCGCCCCAGGCATTGCCGTAGCCGATCTTGTCGACACCGATCGCGAACGCACGGTGCGTGTCCGCCTGCAGCCAGTTGTCGACCAGGTCCCGCGCGAATAGCTTGCACGCGAAGTAGGGGCACACCGCGTCGATCAACTCCGCGGCGCGGCCCTGAAGGTCGGTTTCAGGTTCGGGCAGTTGGCGGCCGAAGAAGGTGAGCACCGGCTGCATGGAGCGCGGAAGGGTGATCGCCACCGTGCCCGGTCCGGTCACGATGCCGAGCGAATACGCATCCTTGCCGGGGTAGCGCTGGCACTGGAAGGGTGGCGTGTCGGCCTTGGGGCAGAACCATGGCGCGCGCTCGGCTTCGCTGGTGCGTTGCAGTTCGCGAATGCGCAGCATGCCACCCGCGTGCTTCATGCCGTAGAGCGCCTGGTTCATCAGCGCCTCGTCGAACCTGGCGCCGATCTGGGACTTGTAGAGCGCATACATCTGCGGCATCCATGCCGGGTCGACGCGGCCGTTCTCGCCGTCGTGCGCGCCGTGGATGCCGATCATCGTGTAGCGCGGCCGGTTGCCGGTCGCGAAGAAGCGCTCCTTGCCGGCGATGAACATCAGCGAGCACGCCGACATGCACTGGCCCGATGCCAGCGTCTGCACGCCCGCGGACTGGATCATGCTGGCCACCTGCATTGCGGTCCACAGGTCGCCGCCGGAGGAGTTGACGAGCACGACGCGCTCGATGCCGCCTTCGGCGAAGGCTTGCTTGAACGCGCGCAGGTCGCCGTCCTCGATGGACCCGGTGGCGAAAAGGTCGCCGCCCGCGCGCTCCAGCGTCATCGCGACGCCGACGGCGCAGGGCATCGCCAGGAGGAGCGCGACGGCCGTCTTCAGGATGTAGCGAGACCGCATCTGCGCTCCGTGACCCATGTGCGGTGCGAGTTTAGGACGGCCTGCGCGAAAGGGTCATACTCGGCGAGAGGAGGTTCGGCCATGCAGATCCGCGTGGGGTTCGAGATGGCATACCAGTGCCCGCAGCCGACGCCGATGATCCTCGCGCTGTCGATCCACTATTCGCGCGCCGCCGACCTCGTGCACCCCGATCACCTGCTGACCAACCCTTCGGTGCCGGTCGCCGTCTACCGCGACCTGTTCGGCAACTGGTGCAGCCGCATCGTCGCCCCGCGCGGGCGCTTCGTGCTCAGCACCGATGCGCTGGTGAACGACAGCGGCGAGCCCGACGTGGTCGCACCGTGGGCAGTGCAGGTGCCCGTCGAGCACCTGCCGGAATCCACGCTCGTCTACCTGCTCGGCAGCCGCTATTGCGAGACCGACCAGCTCTGCGAGATCGCCTGGCGCCTGTTCGACAACGGCCCGACCGGCTGGTCCCGCGTGCAGGCGATCTGCGACTACGTGCACAGCCGTATCGAATTCGGCTACCAGCACGCGCGCCGAACGCGCACCGCGTGGGAGGCCTACAGCGAAGGCCGCGGCGTGTGCCGCGACTACGCGCACCTGGCGATCGCGCTGTGCCGCTGCATGAACATCCCGGCGCGCTACTGCACCGGCTACCTAGGCGACTACGGCACCGAGCCGCCCTACGGAACGATGGACTTCGCGGGCTGGTTCGAGGCCTACCTCGGCGACCGCTGGTACACCTTCGACGCGCGCAACAACACGCCGCGTATCGGCCGCGTGCTGATCGCCCGCGGCCGCGACGCCTGCGACGTGGCGCTGGCCAGCACCTTCGGCCCGAATACGCTGGAGAGCTTCAGAGTCTGGACCGACGTCGTGCAGGCGTGACGTTCACGGCGAAAGGACGACCCGTGACTTCAAATAAGCGGGACACCACTGATCGGAGTTATTGAATCGATTCCATTGAACCTATTTTCCTCAGTTGACCGGTCGCAACTTGGCGCAAATGTAGACTTGGCGCGGGTTTGAGGTCCCTGAATCCGTGAGCCTTACAAACGCGGACGCCTGCAAGTTGTTGATCTGATTGGCGAATCTCTCAGGGTTGGTCCTGACAACCGATCACCCTGCGGGTGAGTTGAGGAGGGGTATCGATTTCGATACTGCCAATACCA